>NZ_AP028867.1:0-318770 GCF_036511535.1 Indolivaga capnocytophagoides
GCAAATTTATTCCGATTTGTTTAAACTGAATTTATTTCCAAAATTTGCATTACAATAATAGTTAAGAGGAAAACAAAAATAGAACTACCGATTTTTAGCGATGAATAATAATGTAAATATTTTATGGAATAAGTGTCTGAATGTAATAAAAGATAACGTATCTGATATTACGTTTCAAACATGGTTTTCACCTATTGTACCACATTCGTATGAAAGGAATGTATTTACGATACAGGTGCCAAGCCAATTTTTCTATGAGTATTTAGAAGATAAATTCGTAGATCTGTTACGGATGACACTTCATCGTGAGATAGGAAAAGAAACTATTCTTAACTATAGGATTCTTGTTGAAAATACAACAAATACCCATGTTGATTACCGTGGAGATGCTAAATCTTTGAGTGTAGAAAAAATTACACCAAAGCAGGCGAATAAGATTCCTAATCCTTTTCAGAAAGTTGTTCCTACGGACTTCGATTCTCAACTGAACCCAAAGTACACTTTTGGTAATTTCTTTGAAGGTGTCAGCAATAAACTGGCTAGAACAGCTGGTGAAACAATCGCAAATAATCCGGGTAAAACAGCTTTCAGTCCGTTGTTCTTGCATGGGACATCAGGTGTCGGAAAAACTCACTTATGCCACGCTATAGGTACACGCATTCTTGATCAGTTTCCTGATAAAAAGGTGCTATACGTTTCGGCTCACTTGTTTAAGGTGCAATATACTGATGCAACCCGTTTCAATACAGTAAATGATTTTATCAACTTTTATCAGGGAATAGATGTCCTTATTATAGATGATATTCAGGAGTTGGCTGGATTGGAAAAAACACAGAATACATTCTTCCATATATTTAATCACTTACATCAGAATAATAAACAGCTTATTCTTACATCAGATAAAGCTCCGGCTGAATTGCAGGGTGTTGAAGAGCGTTTATTGACAAGATTCAGATGGGGATTAACAACCAGATTGGAAAACCCCGATTTTGAATTGAGAACAAAGATTCTTAAAAATAAAATTCTGCAGGACGGTCTTTCTATACCCGAAGATGTTATCACTTTTATAGCAGATAATGTAACTGAGAATGTCCGTGATCTGGAAGGTATTATCGTTTCTTTGATGGCTTACTCGGTTATCTACAACAAAGAAGTGGATATGGCTTTGGCCAAAAGGGTAATAGGGCAGGCAATTCGTAAGATTGAGAAAAAGAAGCTTACTGTAGACAGCATCTCTGAAGTTGTGTGCAAGCACTTTAATATAAAAACAGAATTACTGCAAACAGCATCTCGTAAAAGAGAAATCGTACAGGCTCGTCAGGTTGCTATGTATTTGTCTAAATTGTATACAGAAATGTCTTTGGCACAGATCGGGGCTGTTATAGGTAAAAAAAATCATGCTACTGTATTACATGCCTGCAAAACGGTGAAAGATCAGCTTCAAGTTGATAAATCGTTCAGGGATGATTTGGACGAAATAGAAAAAATATTGAAGAAATAATCTAGGTTATTATCATAAAATAAATAAGGCATCTCCTATCAGAGGAGATGCCTTACTTGTTTTTACAATGACTCAATAATTAGAAAAGTATGTCCTACGCCTGACCAATAAGCTACTTGACCGGTAGGCCAGGCACTGATTCTTAAATCTATGACATCACCTTTATTAAAAGTGGCTATCCCCATAGTATAAGCTGCAATATCAGATCCTGCATCTGTAACAGAAACGATACCCGAGTAGATATATTGAGAACCATTGCGGTGCAGATAAGCTCTGAAGTTTTCCCCTTTATTTCCTCGTGTTTGAAAATATACCTGATATGCAATGCGGTATACTCCTGTAACAGGAGCTATGTATTGCTGATTGGTATTGTCCCATCCATAAGCAGACCCATAAATATCTTTCGCTTTATCGACCAGTACATAGCCTAATGTATTGATTTTTGCAAAAGCGGGCATTACTGCATTTGCCTGAACTTGTCCATTTGCACTACCATATACCGATGTTTGATACTGTACTGCGCTTGATACCCATACTGCATTACCTTGTATATCTGATGTTAGCACCTTGCCGGATGATGCGCCATTTGGTAAATATAAGCCGGTATTTGCTCCGGTTGTAACGATTGATAGTTTGTTTAGAGGATTACTTGTTCCTATTCCCATATTTCCATCTGCTGTTATTACAATGTCATCCTCTATGCCACTTGTCGGAGAGGTGGTATCTCCTTTAGGGTCTATATGCCATATTCCGAGCGGATTCTTTGTGTTGATTCCGACTTGGCCTGATAATGATGTAGCTATTGATAGTAGATATATTATAAGATGCTTATTTTTCATTGTTGTTCATTTTTATGATTAAGTGAAAGAAAGGATTTAATGTTATGCTTTTAGTTTGTAACAGTCTTGGATTATTTTACTTACCAGAGTTATAAACACGTTTTTGATTCTTAAATATTTATAATGATTCGATAATGAGAAAGGTATGCCCTGCTCCAGAATAGTAAGCGACGTTTCCTGTTGATGAATATGCTCCTATTCTTAAGTCCACGATATCTCCTTTGTTTAGTGTCGTTATTCCCATAGTATAAGCAGCAATATCCACACCCATATCTGTAACAGAAACAATACCCGAATAGATGTATTGAGAGCCATTGCGGTGTAGGTAAGCTCTAAAGTTTGCTCCACCGGAATCATTTCGTGTCTGGAAATATACTTGATATGCAATGCGATATATACCTGTAATAGGTGCTATATACTGTTGATTGGCATTATCCCATCCATATGCAGACCCGTATATATCTTTTGCCTTGTCTACAAGAATATTATCTAAAGTATTTATTTTTGTAAAAGAAGGAAGTATAGAATTTTTCTGTATCTGCCCTCCGCTTCCATATACTACTGTTTGATATTGTACTTTACCTTCCTTCCATACTGCATGACCGGAGATGTCTGATGATAGTGTGTTCCCCGATTTTGCTCCGTTAGACAGATGCAGCCCTGTGTCTGTTCCGGAAGAATAGACCGATACTTTATTCGGGGGTGTCGTAGTTCCCAAACCTAGATTACCAACGTTATTCACGACCAGATCGTCATCAACACCTGCGGATGCTGATATTGTATTTCGCTTAGCATCTATATGAAAGAGTGCCAGTGGGGTATCCGTATTGATGCCGATTTGGGCATGAATGGCAATGCCGATGGAAAATACTCCCATCAATAATAAAATCTTCTTTTTCATTGTTGTTCTTATTGTTGTTTATGGGGTCACAGACCCGTTTGTTGTTTATATTTTTTGTTATAGGTGTATATTTTGTGGTTAAATCAGGATCAATAACTGTCAACTGATAACTGTTGCCTGAAATAAGCATCAAGGTGCAATCACTGCACCCCGATGCGTATGATAGTTGGCTTACTGGCAATTTATTACATTGTCGGAAGTTTGAACGACAACGATATAACAACTCTATCCGACACTGTATGCCGAGCCAACCGATTGAACAGTGAACAATTATCAGTGAACAGTTATCAATGATTAATTGAACTTTGGTATAATGTCTAAATGTGAAGATTAGCCAATTGACAGATATGAAAATTAGCAGATGCGAAAATGGCGCAAAGCAATGATATTCAAATACAAGTTCAGTTGATAACTGTTGACTGATAACTGATAACTGTTTATGCGAAGCATAAAAAAGTGCTCCGTCATTTTGACACAATAGAAATTTTTGTTTGATTATTACGCTAGATGCGTCTCTCTCTCTCTCTCTCTCTCTCTCTCTAATATTTCACACGACACCGCCAAACCTAAATTGTTAAAATTTAAGTTGTTTTGGGTGTTTGTATATGTGAAAAAATAGAACATGGATATATATCGATAGATTGATTTCAATGGCAAATATATATAAAATTTAATAAAGTGGCTTAGTTGAGCTTATCATAAAAGCTAAAAATAAGGATGATATGAGTGATTTTTGGAAAAATGAAAGCTAAAATAAACAAGTTTTATTGTTGTGTGTTTAACCAATATAAATATACACATTAAATGCTTTCTGTTACTTATTTTATAAGGTTTATATAAATAATTGCGGCAACAAGCTCTGATAAGAAAAAAAGATTACTAATTTTAATCAATTATTAAAACATAAAGATACATGAAAAGAACTAATATTGTTTTGCTTTTGGCTGTTTTCATTTCAGTCTTATTTTCCAGTTGTTCATACAACTCAATGGTTGACAAACAGGAGGCTTCTTCTGCTCAATGGGGACAAGTACAGAACGCTTACCAGCGTCGTGCCGATTTGATTCCAAATCTTGTTTCTACAGTGAAAGGGTACGCCTCGCACGAGGAAAATACATTGAAAGAAGTGGTGGAAGCCCGTGCTAAAGCTACACAGGTAACCGTTAATGCCGATGATCTGACCGAAGAAAATATACAAAAATATCAACAGGCTCAAGGACAACTGAGTGCTGCCTTAGGTAAACTGCTTATGGTTCAGGAGCAATATCCGGATCTGAAAGCGAATCAAAACTTTCTGGCTTTGCAGGATGAGTTGTCCGGGACAGAAAATCGCATATCAGTAGAGAGAAATAAATACAATGAGATCGTAAAAGATTACAATCAGTATATCAGACAGTTTCCTCAGACTATATGGGCGGGATGGTTCGGATTTACCAAGAAAGGATATTTCGAAGCTGAAGCAGGTAGCCAGACAGCTCCTAAAGTTGAGTTCTAAGGTCATAGATCTATTTGTTACTTAAAAGATAGGTTCGACACGCAGAAATATGTCGAACCTATTGCATATCATTGAATTTATTGATTATGAAGATTATTCGTTCAATAATGCTCCTGTTTGTATTCCTGTTTCCGGCTGTTGTTTTCGGACAGGATATTCCCGAACCGATGTCTCCGCCTCGTTTAGTAAATGATTTTGCCGGAATATTCAGTAATGAGGAGAAAGCCGAACTCGAAAAAATGCTGCTTGATTACAACGACTCAACTTCAACCCAGATATATGTGGTTTCGGTTAAAGATTTGGGTGGATATGCTGCATCTGATTATGCTTTCCGCTTGGGTGAAAAATGGGGTATAGGTCAGAAAAGCAAAAATAACGGAGCGGTGATACTGATAAAGCCTAAGATCGGTAATAGCCGTGGTGATGTTTTTATCGCTACAGGTTATGGTCTCGAAGAAAAGCTCAACGATGCTCGTGTCGGTCGTATTATAGATAATTATATGATACCTTCATTTCGTCAGAACGATTATTATACAGGGACGAAAGATGCGGTACAGGCAATGATTAATTATTTGTCCGGACAATTTCAGGCTGATCCGGAAGAAGACGAAGGACCGAGTACAACCGAAACGGTCATCAGTGTGATATTAATTCTGCTGTTTATTTATTTCATGAGTAAAATCAATCGCAATAATCGTGGAAATCGTTCTTCCGGAGGTGGATTCTTTCCCCCGATTATCGGTGGATTTGGCGGTGGAAGTTTTGGTGGCGGATCACGAGGAGGCTTCGGCGGCGGTGGTGGCGGAAGCTTTGGTGGCGGCGGAGCAGGACGTAGCTGGTAATAGATTTTTTCGATATAATGATAGACCTTTTGAAAGAAAACGAATGTGTCTTTTATTTGAAATCGTATATCTTTGTAAATGTCATAAGTCAAAATATTATTAAATTACAAAATTCGTCATTATGTTAAGTAAGAAAGTAGAAGAAGCATTAAATAAGCAAATTAATGCAGAGTTTTGGTCTGGTTATTTATACCTTTCTATGTCGGCTCATTTTGCTAAAGAAGGTAAATCAGGCTTTGCTAATTGGTTCAAAGTGCAGGCTTTGGAAGAAAATGATCATGCTATGAGATTTTTCGATTATATAGTGTCCAGAGGTGGTGAAGTAACTATCCTGCCTATTAAAGAAGTGCCTCATTCATGGGCTTCGCCGATCGATGCATTTAAAGCTGCGTTGGCTCACGAAAAACATGTGACAGCACTGATCGATAATCTGATGACATTAGCTAATGAAGAAAAAGATTATGCTACCGGATCTATGTTGAAGTGGTTTATCGACGAACAAGTTGAAGAAGAAGAAACAGCACAGGAATATATCGACAGCCTTGAAATGATCAAAGATAACGGCTTCGGTATATATACTCTTGATAAAGAACTGAAATCGAGAAAATATTCTCCACTTTCTTTCTAAAGTATGAGACCTGTTTATTTATCAGTAAACGAGTTTATAAATAGATAATAGTAAAAAGGATGGATTGATTAATCTGTCCTTTTTAAATAATAGGAAGTATTAAAGTCGTATTTTAAATGAATAACAGGCTGTTGCTGGTATGTTTGGGTGGACAATAAAAAGGACTGAGACCTTATTCTGATAAAAGAGTTAAGTATATGATGGATATTATAAATGAATATTTTGTGCAGATTGTAGCTACTATTTCAGTATTGGTCGCTACTCCTGTGATAAGGCATTTAACGAAAACCGTATTGAGAAAATACGCTTTCATGAAAGGGAAAACCGAAAACCGAACAGGTCAGGTTGTCCGTATTTTTGCAGTGACTGTCAATTGTCTTGCTTTTATCATATTGATTATTATCTGGGGAGTTGATCCGCATAACTTATTGGTTGCTTTATCTTCAATATTCGCGGTAATAGGCGTGGCTTTGTTTGCACAGTGGTCGATGCTGAGCAATATTACCGCCGGAATTATTATCTTTTTTACAACCCCGTTCAAGATTGGAGATTATATCCGTATTGTAGATAAAGATATTCCGTTTGATGCTAAAGTCGAAGACATTCTTGCTTTTCATACTCATTTAAGGACTAAAGAAGGAGAGATCGTTTCGTATCCTAACTCTTTATTTTTTCAAAAAGGAGTGATGATTCTTCAGGTTAATCCATGGGAGGAAGAAAGCGATGAATAAACCATCATGTGAAAAAATATTTTTATATTTGTTCTCTTGTAAGAAATGAATAAAAATAGGTTTTATACCATAATACAATAAGTTATATGTCTGTAAATAAAGTAATACTAGTCGGTAATGTAGGAAAAGATCCGGATATCAGATATTTTGATAATGGAAGTGCAGTAGTGAATTTTCCTCTTGCCACAACCGAACGGGGATACACCGCAGCAAACGGAACACAAGTGCCCGACCGTACCGAATGGCATAACATTGTATGTTGGAGAGGTCTTGCTAAAGTAGCGGAGCAGTTTGTAAAGAAAGGCACTCAATTATATATCGAAGGACGTATCAGAACCCGTTCGTATGACGATCAGAATGGGGTGAAACGTTATGTTGTAGAGATATATGCCGACAATATGGAATTGTTGGGGAAACGTGGCGAAGGTATGTCAGATGCTTCCGGTTCGTCTTTTGGACAGCAAGCTCCAATGGGACAGAGTCAGTCGTCTTCACAATCAATGAGTACACCGCAACAAACATCAGCAGATGAAGTGGATGATTTACCATTCTGATTTTGATGTAAAAATGCAGGTAAGTTGTTAAATAATAAAAAATATTTAATGATACTCCGGAAATATAACGATCTGTTGCTGTTATGTTTATAAAATCAATGAAAAGGTCTGTAACCTTATCTGCATTTTTTTTATTCTTATTATTTGTATTTACAGGGTGCAATAATAGAGCACCTGTACCCAAGTCCGTAGAGTATGGGCGTATTGAGATACCGATTTATAACTACAGTGAATACCAGTTTGATCGGTTTTTACTATTTCATTCCAATTTAGCAAAAATACAGATATCAAGTAGCGGAAGAAGCGATTCCGAGTTATGGTTCGATATATCATACCCCTCTTATAATGCTGTAATCCATTGTACTTATCTACCATTAAAAAAAGATCGTCTGGCGAAAGCTCTGGAAGATAATCATCACTTGGTATACAGTCATGTTTCGATGGCTGACGGCATTGATCAGCAGCAATATGTAAGTGAAGATAATAATGTCTCAGGCATTCTTTATCAGATCCATGGAGATGTGGCTACACCTATTCAGTTTTATGTAACAGACAGTATTGCAAATTTTCTTCGTGGCTCGCTGTATTATGAATCCGGAACTAAGCGGATAAATATAGACTCGGTTGCTCCGGTCACTGAAATGGTAAGGAAAGATGTTGAGCATTTAATGGAAACCTTATCATGGTCTCATTTCATAAAATAAGCCGTACTTCAGAGACTGGCTCATCCGTACGGCTACAATCAAAAGTAGTAATAAAGAGGTTAGTCTTTCGTTGCTTGTGCTATATAATTGTTGTTTTTATTGTCTAATAAAAATTTATCGCCCTCGGCTACATTTACTATCGCATAGCGTCCGATATTACAAATTTGCATTTCGTCCAGAGTTCTGACTAATGAGCTGTAATTTGATTTGTCGGTCGGCTTTACAATTACAGTCAGGTTTTCTTTTGATTTCTTTATTTCAGATACTTTAGCTTTGAATTCTTCATCTGTTATTTGTTTATTACGTTTCTTTTCCTTTAATTCATTGGCCTGAGCTGTAATATGAGTATTCCTTTCGAGTAAGATATTCCGTAGCCCGGATTCTACTGTTGTTTCTTTCAAAGTCGCATTGTTGTTATAATCCGGTATTCCCCAATAGTAAAATACTTTGCCGTTTTCGCTTAACAGCAAGGTTAGGGTTTTGGATTCCGGAGTTTCAGTCGGATTTTTAGGATCGCTTTCTTTTGTCGGCATTATTACATCCATTACTTT
The DNA here is from genome assembly GCF_036511535.1 of Indolivaga capnocytophagoides. Classification (GTDB taxonomy): domain Bacteria; phylum Bacteroidota; class Bacteroidia; order Bacteroidales; family Dysgonomonadaceae; genus Dysgonomonas_A; species Dysgonomonas_A capnocytophagoides. Next base: position 8,747 of record NZ_AP028867.1, read on the forward strand.
AGGGGTAGCCAAAGTTGTACAGAACATAAAGAAAGTAATCAGCAGCATATTCATATCTACCATGGGTGTGAAATCTACTTTTAGATTTAACTTGGTTGGTTGACCTTTTCTTTTGCCGCCATTGTTGGTGTTAGTATCGATTGCTGCCATGACTATAAGATTTAAATGGTTTATACTTTTTATCCTTTTACCTAATAGAGTCATCTGTGTTTATTATTCCATAAGCGAAAATGAAAAAAATGAAAATTATTTTTATTTCATGAGCCTGTTCTTTTCCATAGGGTTCTATATCAGATTGTAACCTATATTTAGCAATATAATATATTCGAAGACGAATTTTATTGCACACTTTTTATGTAATAGTGCAGTTTTTGATTTTATCATATTTTTTTATATCAAATTGATAATTTTAATATCTTAAATTGTTCTCTTATTTGAAAGGAAACTTTTAAATTTGTAGTATGCTTAGCAAAAGAGAGTATCCTATGGTATAATCTTTAGAAAGTAAGTTGATTAAAAAGGTCTGTGACCTCTAAAAAATGCAATAGAATTCATCTTAATTTTAAGACCGTTTCTTATTATCGAAACTGATTGGTTCGGTCTTTAAAACTTTATTATAAATACGCTATGGGAAGAGAAATCAAATTCAGTCTCGTTTATCGTGATATGTGGCAATCATCAGGTAAATACCAACCTCGTGTAGACCAACTGACACGCATTGCTCCGGTAATCATCGATATGGGATGTTTTGCACGTGTTGAAACTAACGGAGGGGCTTTCGAACAGGTAAATCTGATGTACGGAGAAAATCCGAACAAGGCTGTTCGTGAGTGGACTGCTCCTTTTAATGAGGTAGGAATTCAGACACACATGTTGGAACGAGGTCTTAACGGTTTGCGTATGAATCCTGTTCCGAAGGATGTGCGCCGCTTGATGTTTAAAGTAAAATGTGCTCAAGGGACCAATATTTCACGTTCGTTTGACGGATTGAACGATGCTCGTAATCTGGAGCTTTCGGTAAAATATGCGAAAGAAGCAGGTATGATTTCTCAGACAGCCCTTTGTATTACACACTCACCTATTCATACAGTAGATTATTATCTGGCATATGCCGATAAACTGGTGGATTTCGGTGCAGATGAATTCTGCTTGAAAGATATGGCCGGAGTTGGTCGTCCTGCATTTTTAGGAAAACTAACCAAGGCGTTGAAAGACCGTCACCCTAATATTCCTATTGAATATCACGGACATACAGGACCCGGTTTCTCTGTGGCTTCTATGTTGGAAGTTGCGCGTGCCGGAGCTGATTATTTGGATGCAGCTATCGAGCCTATTTCATGGGGGATGGTTCATCCTGATATCATTACATTACAGGCTATGTTGAAAGACGCCGGCTTTACTGTACCCGATATCAACATGAAGGCCTATATGGAAGCCCGTGCATTGACTCAGGAATTTGTAGATGATTTCTTAGGATACTTTATGGATCCGTCTAACAAACTGATGAACTCATTGCTTATCGGTTGCGGACTTCCCGGAGGTATGATGGGATCTATGATGGCTGACCTGAAAGGAATGCACTCGGCTATCAATATGGCTCTTCGCAACAATGGTAAAGCAGAAGTGACATTGAATGATTTGGTTGTACAACTATTTGACGAAGTTGCTTATATCTGGCCTAAACTCGGATATCCTCCCTTGGTTACTCCATTCAGCCAGTATACTAAAAATATCGCATTGATGAATATCTTCTCAATGGCACAAGGTCAGCCTCGTTTCTCTAATATAGACAAAGACAGCTGGAATATGATCTTGGGCAGAGCTGGAGAACTTCCCGGTAAATTGGATGATGAAATCATTGAATTGGCAAAATCTAAGAATCTTGAATTCTATACAGGTAATCCTCAGGAAGAATATCCCGATGCGCTTGATACATTCCGCAAGGAAATGGACGATAACGGCTGGGAATACGGACAAGATGATGAGGAATTATTCGAATTGGCTATGCACGACCGTCAGTACCGCGATTATAAATCGGGCTTAGCTAAGGAACGTTTCAATGCTGATTTGGAAAAAGCCAAAGAAAAAGCTAATGCTCCTATTATTTCGGTACGTCCTGTAGTGGAAGTTCCTAACTTCGATGTAGAGAAAGTTACTGAAAAATATCCAGATGCACAGCCTGTACAAACTCCTGTATCTGGACAGGTTATCTGGCAAATAGATTTAGCTGATGCTTCTACTGCACCTGTTGTTGGTACTCAGGTTAAAGAAGGCGATGTAATCTGTTTTATTCAGGCTTATTACGGAATTGAAGAAGTGAAAGCTCTTAAATCGGGTAAGATCGTTCAGATCGAAACTAAACAAGGTGCTAAAGTTCAGAAGAACCAAATTCTAGCATTTATCGACTAAAGGTCGCAGACCTTTTGTGCTAAAACATAAAAACCGGACATTCTTTTCGAGATGTCCGGTTTTATTTTTTTGTATTGGGTTATTTTTTATTTATGATATTCTGTAAAGAGTCAATTAGATGTTGACATTCGGCTATATATAACTTTTTCTTTTCGAAGCTAAAGTTTTCAAGCATCATTTCCACCATGTCTGTATTATTATCGAGATAGAAATTATGATCGCTAAGTTCGTTTAGAAGAATCTCATAATAAGGATCTGGAATGTTGTATTTTTTAAGATCTTCCCTTTTAAGCTTTAATACTAGTCTGTTATTTACTACCTCTACATTTTCCATATAAGTTTTCCCTAATGTTATACCTAATAAGCGGTCTTCGGTAGTTCGAAGACTATCGGGAATAAAATTTACGTATTTGTAATCATCACGTAGCTTTACATGCAAGTCTTTTGCTGTAACGGGTTTTTCTGGCGTTTTGTTTTCAGTCTTCTTGTTGCAAGCCGAAAAGATAAATAGAGTAAGAATAAAGATTGAAAATAGCGTTATTTTCATAAATAGAAATTAAAAAATTAGTTTCCACCGAGCTAGTCCTCCATTAGAGTCGGTTGTATGAAAAAATATTTCAACACCACAATCAGAAGCTGCTAGGGGGACTGTTATGGTTTGTAGTTTTCCTATAGTTCCAAATTTTCCTTGGATATGGAATGTGCCTAAAGCTTTAGTTTGACATGTAAACCCAGGTGTTGCTGCGGCATAAGAAATACATGAAAATTCGACAGCCTTAGCTCCTCTTGGAGCCCAAAATCCTTCAGACACTGTTTCTGTCCCAATAGATTGGAGTGTTCCTAAGGTTTTCTCAGTCCATTTACTTAGATTAATCTCTTGATTGAGATTATTTCTCTTTTCCAAATCTACCATAATTTTTTTATATTCCAAAGGTGATATTCCTATTCTTTCGCATTCCTCATGCGAAAGGTTAAGAGTGTATTTGTTGTTTTGGAACTTGATAAATGAAGAAACTTGTTTCCTGAGAAAATTTTCTCGTTGTGAATTTACTTTTTTACTTAATACATTACTGATTTGTTTTTGTCTAGAATTCATTTTGTTTAAATTTTGAATTAGAAAATAATTGAATTTTCTATATAGATAAAATTATAAAATCTACCTCTTCTAATTTATTTAAGGCGTCATTCTATAATTTTATCTATATGAAAAGAGTTTTTTGAATGGCTGGAATTCAATGAGAAAATGTGCTAATATGGGAATAAGGTAACAATCGGAAAATGCAAATTTCGAGTAACCTTTGTAACCTTTTTCGAAGAATAACCCCAACTCCCTGAAGAGGCTTTTCAAGCGACAGCTAAATCCCCTTTAGGGGAAAGAGGGGTAAGATGTAACAATAGAAAAATAAATTCTTGCTGTGACTTTTGTTACCTTTTTCATGGGAATTGAAAATGAATGATGACATTTGTTGACTGATAACTGTTGACTGATAACTGATTTTTTGTTAGCTTTTAGAAAGAGGAGACCGTAAATATTAAAAAATAAAAAAATAAATGTCAGTTATCCGAAAAAAAATTCATTAATTTGTGTAACCGAGTTATGATGAGTTTTTAATATTGTGTGTAACATTGATATGCATTAAGTAACAAAAGTATTTAATGACACATCTAAAAAGAATAACTATCTGTTGCACCTATGCTTACAAAGTAAATAAAGAGGTCTGAGACCTTAAAAAACTTACAAGGCTATAGAGTAAGCCTTTGACTCTAACAATTTAATAAGTGGAATATCGAACCTAACTTATCCTATTATGAACGAGAATCTTGATCCTGCTTTGCAATCTGAAAATGAAGCAATTATTGCTAATACAGAGCAAGCTGAAACTACTGTTGAACCTCAATTGCCCGACTATCAGTCATTGACAAAAGAGGAGATAATTTCAAAATTACAGGAACTATCAAAACACGAGCATGTACCCTCCAGAGCCGAAGTAGAAGCCCTGAAGCATGCGTTTTATAAACTTAAATCTACCGAAAACGAGAATCTCAAGAATCTGTTCATTGCCGATGGAGGTGAGGAAGATGCTTTTGCAGCTCCACTAGATCCAATTGAAGAAGAATTTAAGGGTCTTCTTAACCTGATAAAAGAAAAAAGAGCAATAGCTCTGGCTGAGGACGAAAAGGAAAAGGAAACCAATCTCGAAAAGAAGTATCAGATTATTGATGCTTTAAAAAATCTGACAGAAAGTACAGATGATTTCAATAAGCTATACAAAGAGTTCAAGGACTTGCAAGCCAAATGGACAGAAATAAAACAAGTTCCGGCCGCAAAAGTAAACGAACTTTGGAAATCATATCAAACATATTCTGAGAAATTCTATGACTTGATTAAGATAAATAACGAATTCAGGGATTATGACTTCAAAAAGAATCTTGATCTCAAAACTTCAATCTGCGAAGCTGCTGAAAAATTGCAGAACGAATCAGATGTAGTCTCGGCGTTTCATCAATTACAGAATTTTCATCAGCAATGGAGAGAAATAGGCCCTGTAGCCAAAGAATTGCGTGACCAGATATGGGAACGTTTTAAAGCTGCTTCTACAGAGATAAACAAAAGACACCAATCTCATTTTGAATTGCTAAAAGGACAGGAAGAAAATAACCTGGCTGAAAAAACGGCTATCTGCGAAACTCTGAAAGCGATTGATTACTCAGGATTGAATTCATTCAAAGCATGGGACGACAAAAGCAAAGAAATTATTGAATTACAGGCTAAATGGAAAACTATAGGTTTCGTCCCTCGTAAATTTAATAATCAGATATTTGAAGAATACAGAGGTCTATGTGATACATTTTTTGAGAAAAAAGCCGAGTTTTTCAAACATCAGAAAGATGAGATGGAAGCCAACCTTGAGAAGAAAAGAGAGCTTTGCGAGCGTGCTGAATCACTGAAAGACAGTACTGATTGGAAAAAGACAGCAGATGAGCTGATCACAATTCAAAAAACATGGAAGATAATAGGTCCTGTTCCACGTAAATATTCTGACGCTATCTGGAAGCAATTTGTTTCGGCTTGCGATTATTTTTTCGATCAAAAGAATAAAAATTCCTCTTCTCAAAAAGAGGAAGAGCTTGCAAATCTGGATGCTAAAAAAGCTATAATAGAGAAAATAAATAATCTGGAACAAGTTGGTTCATCAGACGAAATGACTACTTTGCGTGAATACATGAATGAATGGCATGAAGTAGGATTTGTTCCATTCAAAGAAAAAGACAAAATCTACAAAGAATATCAGGCTGCTCTTGATGTCCAGTTCGATCGATTAAAAATGGATAAGTCAGAAAGACGTTTCCAGTCATTCAAATCTAATCTGGACGATATCTCTAAATCTGAAAAGCCTAAAGGACGTCTTTATAAAGAACGCGAAAAACTGATGTATCAGTTTAACAAGGTAAAGTCCGATTTGCAGACATACGAAAATAATATGGGATTTTTATCTATATCAAAAGGAGCCGGAGGTTTACTCAAAGATATGGAACACAAAATTCAGGATTTGAAAAATGAACTGGATCTGATTGTTCAGAAAATAGAAACAATTGATAACAGTTTAAACAATATTGATTAAATCTGAATATCAAGTAAATATCAGAGGTGAATCTTAAGATTTGCCTCTTTTTTTTTAGACTTAAACAAAAATGGCTGTATTCCCGAACTTATCTATACCTTTGTTGTTATTATTTAAAATTAATCTAAATAACATAGTTCTTTTTTTAAGACTAAAAAATAAAATTTATCATGAGCAAAATAGCAATAGTTTATGGGACTTCTACAGGGGCAACTAAGGATATAGCTGCTAAAATTCAGAAAGCACTAGGTGCAGGCGATTTGTATGATGTTGCTAACCTCAGTCTGGATCAATTAAAGCCTTACGACTTCCTTATACTAGGAGCATCTACAACAGGATACGGAGAATTGCAGGATGATTGGGATTCTGTCCTTCCTAAATTTTCGGCACTAGACTTTTCAGGAAAGAAAGTAGCACTATTCGGGTTAGGTGATAGTTCATCATACTCTGATACTTTTGCTAACGGAATGGGGCAGTTATACAATGCTATCAAAGATAATGCAGAGATAGTAGGTGCTGTATCTACAGAAGGCTATACTTTCGATGATTCGGAAGCTGTTGTTGATGGTCAGTTTGTTGGTTTAGCTATTGATGATGATAACGAATTTGACCAAACTGATTCACGTGTAGATGCTTGGGTTAATGACTTAAAGCAATATATCTAATAAAAACTGTTATATGGCATGAATGCCCCAACCATCTGGCTGGGGCATTCTATTTATATAGTACATCCTTCGTATTCGGCAATTGCCTCCTTCCAAAGCTCGGGCACTTTCATGGCAATCAGCTCTTTCGGATTATATGTCACCGCAACCGAGTGACAGCGACATTTAATCTCATTTGTAAGTGTATTTCTGACCTGCTGCAAAAAGGTCACACTCTTTGTTCCCACTTTTACGATTTTTGTGTCTACAGCTATTTCCTCTTTATAGAAAACAGGAGCCACAAAGTCGACTTCAATATGTGCAATCACAATAATACCATCGATCCAACTGACATAAGAGGCCTTCAAGTCTTCGAAGTAATTGATCTTCCCCAGATCGAAATAACTGAAATAAATATTATTATTGATATGCCCGATTGCATCCACATCATTAAACCGTATCTGAATAGGCAATGAGTGTCTAAAAGCCTCTTCTGTTACGATACTTTCTTTTGTTTCCATTCTTTGTATTCTGTATCTTATCTGAATATTATATCCTGTATGACTTCCATTCCCACATGAGTATTGAGGTTTTGGACAATCCGCTCTTTAACCATTATAAGTTCTGCCCTCAATACAGATGAAGAAAGGTGTACATACAAAATGTTATTTCTGAAATAGATATTTGTTGTATAAGAAGCGACTGCCGAACCCAGAATTTTTCCCCAACCGGAGATAACCCTGCTCTCAGCTAGTTTTCGCTGAAAGAAAGGATTCTCCTCGAAGAATTGTCGGAGAACTTCACCCAGACTTTCTGTATTATGCTTTCTCATCTTATTATATCTGTTATAACTTATTCACTTCTCCCGATTGTACCTGATAGAGATGGTATTCGCTATTCAGCCCCCGAAGGATTTCATCCAAGTGCTCACGGTTTGTATCTGTGATGAATATCTGCCCAAAATTGTCTCCTGCAACCAACTTCACGATCTGTTCGACACGGGACGAATCTAATTTATCAAATATATCATCTAAAAGAAGAATCGGAGTTATCTTTCCTGATTTTTGAAGAAAGTCAAACTGTGCCAGCTTCAAGGCCACCACATACGTTTTGTTCTGTCCTTGCGATCCTACTTTCTTTATCGAATAATCGCCTAGCTGCATATCCAGATCATCCCTATGGACTCCGGTTGTTGTATAGCCTAAAATCTTATCCCGATCACGTTTCTGTTTGAGTAAACCGAGAAGATTTCCCTCTGCCAGTTGAGACTCATAAGTCAGAGAAACTGTTTCGTTCGATTGACATATAAAATTATAGTAATGCTGAAATGTAGGCACAAACTCATCTATAAACGATTTGCGTTTGTGATAGATAATTATCCCTTCAGCAGCCAGCTGCTCTTCCCATATTTCATATAGCGATCCATCGGTCTGCATCTCTGATTTTAACAAAGCATTACGCTGCTGCAAAGCTTTGTTGTAGCGAATAAGGGATTGCAGATACTCTTTGTCAAATTGCGAGAGTACTACATCCATAAATTTGCGTCTCTCTTCGCTTCCTCCCGTTATCAAGTCCGAATCGGCAGGAGATATCATAACTAAGGGCAGGCATCCGATATGATCGGACAGTTTTTCGTATTCTTTTTTATTACGTTTAAACTGCTTTTTCTGGCGGCGTTTAATTCCACAGAAAAATTCATCCTCCTTTCCATTATCTTGTTTATAATAACCCTGTATTAGAGATAAATCTGCATCATGTTTTATGTTTTGAGAGTCTATCAGATTATTATGACTTTTGCAAAACGATAAATAATAGATAGCGTCCAGCAGGTTAGTCTTCCCCATACCGTTATTGCCCAGAAAACAATTTACCTTGGGGGAGAATGACAAATCTGCCTGATCTATATTTTTATAGCTTAAAATGGATAAACGCTCTAAAATCATAACATACAAAGATATTTAAAATAAATAAGAGCTGAAACCTTATCATTCTTTTACTGGAAGTACTTTTTTCATTTCCTCAACAAAGACAGCAGCCATCTTTCGCTGGATATACTGGCTTTCTCCCCTAAACTGATGCCATCCGAATACTTCACCGTCAATATCTTCGGTATTGTTATCTGTAAAAATAATGCTTGTCTGTTGTTTGGTGACGGGATGAAGGGCATTTTTCGAAAATCCGATATAACGATCGAATTCTATTACAGGAAATCCCCATTTTTCAGCCAGCTCACGAACTGTGCGATTATACAAAGGGCGACTGTCGTGCCAATGAGTCGAAAGAACAATAATGGCAGGTTTACCGGTAATAGTATTGTAGTATTTCGAGTTTTTATCAAACTTCAGATTATAGCAATCCGTCAGGTATTTTTTTATTACATAATCGTACGCAGCAGCATAATTCGAGCGGTCAAAAGGAATCTTATAATCTTCGATATTCTCCTTTATTTCCGAATCTTCAACTACATCTTTATCGTGAACATGCATTATCACAAACGCATCTATTTCTTCCAGTTCGGCTTTGGTATACAATTCACCTTTTGCCATTTTATTGGCAGCATCTGCTATTGCTTCCGCTCCTACTGCCCTGTTTACTGGTGTGGCATTCAATTGCCTGCATCCTACTTCGAACCAGCCGTTTTCGTCCGATGCAAATGAAGCTCCGGTTAATAATAACTTGTACTTATTCTGAGAACAGGCACTTATAGTAATAACCATCAAGGCTAATAAACATACTTTTTTGATCATACTTTTTCTGTTTTTATAAAACAAAGGTAAGCGGAAATCAGTTAACAGTCAAACGTGATCAATTATTGGCTATTAATTTGTCATTGACTGAAAAAGGTTACACTAAAATAAGACTTTTTCTTATGTCTATTTTATTTCGGAATTATCGAATTTCTCATTTTTACTTTCATCTTTTACAATATAGATAATTAAAAAAAGCATTTGATGATATGTTTTTTCTCTGTTATAGACTGTTCTGTTACGCTTACAAAATCAATAAAAAGGTCTGAGACCTTAAAAATCAGAAATGCGGTTGTCTGTTATTTTCTCTGTCCCAGCAAAAAATCCATGGATATCATTATCTTTGTGATAAATCTTAAAAGAATAGATAGCATGGGAGAATTGAGCATCAATTATAATAATTCGAAGTCACATAAATTTTTGTCTTTGATTGCCGGCGGATATATTATTCTGTTCGGATTGTACAGGTGTGTCGGCCTTGCGATAGGCAATCAGTTTACATTTGATTTTTATATCGGTCTTATAGCTGTTATCTTAGGAGCAATATTAGTCCTGAATGTAACGGTATGGGCAGCAAAACCGATCCTAGAGTTAAACTCTGATTCTATTTATGTGAAAATGCCCGATCAGAAAAGCGTTTACCGTTCGGAGTGGATCAACATCAAAGAAGTAAGTTTTGGAGTTAGTTACCTCAAGATGAACGAAACTGACGGTAAAACTTACAATATAGATATCAGCGGGTTAAAATACAATGACCTGAAGATCGTAAAAAGCCGCATCGTAGAACTTTGCGAATCTAAAAACATTCCATATAAAAACGATTGATTTGCTAATCAAAGAAATATAAAACCGGACTGCTTACTAATTAAGTATTCCGGTCTTTTTTGTTAAAATAGTAGAGATAAATTCTTAAAAGATGATCTTATTTTTACGGTAAGAACTTAAAGAGTCTTAAAAGAAGATTGTTGATTTGAACACTTTATTGTATTTCGGTTGTTAATACAAGAGTATTAAGGTATTAGTGTATATGAAAATTAAGGGTAAACATCTGGCTATACATGTCGGACGAGGATTAAAGTACACCATTTGGTCGATAAATATTGTGCTGATGATTCTCCTTGTTTTGTCTACTTATGCACAGAGCGTGTCACCGTTGGATTTTGTTTTTATATCTTATTTGGGATTAGGTTTCCCTATATTACTACTTGCTAATTTTGCTTATCTTATATTATGGGCTATTTTCCTTAAATGGAAGTTTGCTCTCCTTCAAATAATAGCTTTGGCATTTTGCTGGACATCTATCGATACGTATGTGCCGATGAATTCGCCGGTGGAGAATATACCGGATAAGGCTTTCAAAATAATGTCTTATAATGTTCGTGGTTTTGATTGGTTGGTAGGGGATGACGCACGCGAAAATCCCATTTTATCATATATAGCCAACAGTGGAGCAGATATTGTCTGTATGCAGGAGTTTGCTGTTGATATAAAAAAGGACAAGGAAAAGATAATATCCCTTCAGGAGTTTGACGATATTATGGAAAAATATCCATATCGTACTATCATCAGGCTGGGAGATACAATCAGCTCTACAATGTATGGGTTGGCATGTTATTCGAAATATCCGATAGAAAGGGTTGCCCGTGTACCGATTGAAAGTGCTTTTAACGGTTCGGCAATGTATGAGATAAAGATAGGAAAGAAGTATATAACTATAGTTAATAATCATCTCGAGTCGAACCGTCTAACAGCGGAAGACAAGGAATTATATAAAGAGCTGGTTGTAAATCAACGGCGTGATAAATTGGGGGCTGTTACTCAAAGCATCCGTAGTCATCTTGATCCGGCCTTTAAAACGCGTGCGGTACAAGCCAATATTATAGCTGACTGTATACGACAGCAGAGAGGAAAAACCGACGCTATGATTATTTGCGGTGACTTTAACGAACCTCCTATTTCCTATGCTTACGAGAAGATCAAGGGGAACTTCCTTGATGCGTATAAATATACCGGATCGGGAGTCGGGATCACATATCATCAGGATGGATTCTTCTTTCGTATTGACTACATCATGCACAGTCTTAATCTGCAAGCCTATAATTGCACAGTGGGTACAGTCAAATATTCAGATCATTACCCTATATGGGCTTGGATCAGCTTTAAATGATAGGATGTTTATGAGGTGAATTTTTGATAATTAACGTCGCATTGTATTTAGCCCGATATTCCTTTTGTTTTTGTTGTATATCTGCTCCGGATAGAGGGCACCGGACACTTATTATGAAGCAAAACTTATCTTGCTTTTTTAAGGACTTGCTAAGTCTTGTCATAGTTGCTTCTATTTGTCTCAAAGCGTGAGGGATATCATGACCTTTCAACTCTACAAAATATTCAATATCAGTTGTAGTATCTATTAACAGGTTGTCACACTTAGGTGTATTGTCTGTAATTTGGCAACCATCGACAATTATCTTTTTTATTTCTTTTCTGGCTGTGTTTTCGAAAATAATCTTACTTCTATTTTCTTCACATTTTATCAGAGAATCGGTTACTGTCGTAGAGCAATGAGCCTTTATTTCTTCCATAGCTTATTCTCCAAATTCTATATCAAGAAGTGCATTAAACTCTTTGCTTATATCGTTCGAAACGTCATCAAGGATATTTTGAGATATAAGGTTGTTTTCTTTGTCTAATAATATTTCCTTTTTTCCGTCTTTAATCGAATAAGCAATAAGATCGTCAATAGATAAGACTTCTTCTTTGGGTATAATCTTATAAACTTTATCTGCCGAACCGGGCTTTGTCTTGATTATATTTCCTGCTTCTATTAGGTTATTAAATGATGCTAAGATATAAGGACTATGGGTTGTGATAAACAATTGTTTATTTTGAGTATTATATACTTGAGCGAGTAATTGTACTATTTTTTTCTGAGCATCAGGGTATAGGTGTGCTTCGGGTTCTTCTATATAAAGTGTAGTTGGTATCTCTTCATTTAAAATATATAACAAGAATAATATTAAAGGTAACGTTTCTTGTTGTCCCGAAGAAGCATTCATTAGATTAACTTTTCTTCCATCTGAGTGAATAAGGTAATCAAGATTATTTTCTCTTTTGTATTTCCCATGAAGAATTAGTTCTGAGATATTCTCAAGAGAAATACGTTCTTTATAAAAGAGAGAACACTTATGAAATTTTGCGTTTTCATAATTTGATCCAAATTCAATTAGAAATGGATCTATAGTTTGGTTTTTACGCAATAGGGTAAAGATACTGTTTTGAATGGTCGAAAAGAAACTTCTTCCAGCAGGTATAAATGCTTGCTTGTAATAGTCAGATTGGTTTTCATTATATAACTCAGAGGAAAATATTTTAGGATATTTCTTCTGAATAGTATTTTTTTGAAAACTAAGTAGCATTTCCATCAATAAAGGAGGCGTTTTAACTTCTATATTATTAGAATGCTCTTTTCGTTTTAGCTCGATAAAGATCTCTTTACCGTTATAATCTGAAAAAAATACTATTTTAAATGTTTTATGACTCCATGAATCAGGTGGAAAATATTCTTTAAAGTCCCGAGACACTAAAAAAGAGAACCCATTGCCTTTTAATATGTCAATGTTTTCCGAATAAGTAGTGTATTCATAAATTAAGGATTTAAAAAAATAAACCAATTTAATAATAACACTTTTACCGGCAGCTTGTGGTCCGATAAATATATTTATAGGTTTTAAATCAATCTCAATATGATCAAACCCTGCAAAATTCTTTATAATTAATTTTTCCTTAATCATATACTACGCTTATTCTGTTTTATCAAAGATAAAAATAATTATTCAAAATCCACGACAGTAATACCTGCACCTCCGAACTGTACGTGCTCGTCCTGATAATGTGCAACACCATTGACTGTCCGAAGATAATCTCTGATAATCTGGCGTAAAGCTCCTGTACCTGTTCCGTGCAGAATGCGGACACGTGATATTCCAACTTGTATAGCATCATCTATAAAGTACATGACAGCCTGAAGGGCTTCGTCTCCCCGCATTCCCCGAACATCAATATCCTGCTTGAAATTGAGTTTTTTCTCATATACCATATCACTCGTTTGCGAACTGATAAAAGTGCTCTTTTGTGCATCACGTTTCAATTGATTCTTGCTCACTTTCTCAAGAGTCTCGAATTTTACAGTCGATTTTATCATACCGAAGGCTACAACAGCATTCTTTCCTTGTATATCCAGAACCTCTCCTGCAGATGTTTGTCCCTTCATTCTTACATTGTCACCTACTTCAATGATTTCTTTTTTATACTCTTTAGCAGGTTTCGTCTTATCTTTCTTACTCTTTTCCTTATCCTGTAACTTCTGTATCTTGCGGGCTATTTTGTCATCAATAGCATGATCAGCCGATTCGATACGTTCTTTAAAAGCAGCCAGACCTTTGCGTATATCTTTGGTCTTTTCTTTTTCGGCCTGAGCCTCTTTGATTTCCCTTATTGTATTCTCAATTTTGGCATTAGCGTCCGAAAGAAGCCTTTGTGCTTCTTCTTTTGCCTGCTTAATGATCTCTTTGCGTTGCTTTTCTATATCTGTGAGGTTATGCTCGTAACGGGAAGTAATGTCTTCGAGTTTCTTTTCCTGAATGCGTACATTGTTTCTTTTCGATTCCCAGTAACGCTTGTCCCGAACAATATCCTGCAGGTATTTATCCATGTTGATATAATCGCTGCCTACTATCTCCGAAGCATCGGCTATGACATCTTCCGGTAAACCTATTTTTCGGGCAATTTCTATTGCGAATGAACTTCCAGGATTACCGATAGACAAGGTAAACAGTGGCTGCATAATGTGCCGGTCGTATAGCATAGCTCCATTGATGACCCCTTTATGCTCATTGGCAAAATGTTTCAAGTTCTGATAGTGGGTTGTAATAACTCCAAATGAACCTTTTTCGTTGAATCGTTTTAATAGCGATTCGGCGATAGCTCCTCCGATCTGGGGTTCGGTTCCTCCTCCGAATTCATCAATAAGAAGGATTGTTTTATTATCGCAGTTGCGGACAAAATATTTCATGTTGGTCAGGTGAGAACTATATGTACTCAGATCATTCTCTATTGATTGTTCATCACCGATATCAATAAATATTTTACCGAAAATGCCTACCCTCGAACTTTCATCCAACGGTATGGGTAAACCGCACTGCACCATGTATTGAAGTAACCCTACTGTTTTCAGACAGACAGACTTACCTCCGGCATTAGGTCCGGAGATGATCAATAAACGGTTTTCTTCGTCCAGCCATATATCAAGAGGTACGATTGATTTACCTTGTTTCTTATGAGACAGATAGAGTAGGGGATGTTTGGCTCTGTTCCAGCCTATTTCCTGTTTGTTTTCTACGATAGGACGTATGGCTCCTATTTCTATAGAGAGTCTGGCTTTCGCACGGATAAAGTCTATCCATGCAAGGAAATTGTAGGACTGTAAAATATCGGGAGTGAAAGGGCGAACCTCATTGGTGAAAGCGATCAGTATCTTTACAATCTCCCGGCGTTCTTCACTTTCGAGTTCCCTTACTCTGTTGTTGGCTTCCACAACTTCGGCAGGCTCAATAAAAACTGTTTTACCTGTAGCGGATTCGTCATGTACTATACCTTTCAGTTTTCGCTTAAATGCAGGAGCGACAGGTATTACCAACCGTCCGTCACGCATGGTTGGCGATACGTCTTTTTCGACCAGCCCTTCGGATTGAGCCGCACGCAGTATGCTGTTCAGAGTACGGGATATACTGCCCGCCACCTGTGACATCTCTTTGCGGATACGGTTCAGCTCTACGGATGCATTGTCTTTGATACGTCCGTATTTATCCAGGATCGAATCTATCTTGTTTAGTAGTTGAGGAAATACCAATACATCACCTGCCAATATCTGCAAGTGAGGGTAGGGAGTATTCTCCTGATCTTCTTTCCGAAGAAAACTTACTATATCTTTAATTGTTTGCAACGAACGGCGCAGATCGAATACTGCACTTTCGTCGAGCCATGTACCTTCTACGCGAATGTTCTTTAAGGCTGGCCGGACATCGAAAAAATGATTTACAGGAAAATCATCTTCTTCCTGTATGATGCGTATAAATTCTTCGGTTTGCGACAGCAAGCTTTGCACGGTCTCATAATCTGCAGAGAAGCCCATCTCTTCCGTTTTTTCTATTCCCAGCGGACTAAGGCATCTATCGGTTATAAGACTGCGTATCTTGTCGAAACCTATTTTATGTTCGAAATTACTCGGATATATCACGTTATGTTAAATCTAAAATTGTTAGGGTCTCAGACCTTTAAGGCTGCAAAGATAGTAAACAATAGGTAAATAATGAAGAGTGAAAACTTGTCGATGAAAATTCCGAAAATGATTTATACGCTAAATATTATGTTGAACAAAAATATACAGCAAACGTTTTAAGAGAAAGTATAAACTATTATTATAGGGATTTATGTTAGATAATATTATTAATCTTGTAAAGGAACAGGCTCTGGGAGCAATTAGCGGAAACGCCGGAGTACCTGCCGATAAGAAAGATGCAGCGGTTAACGCTACTACTTCATCTATAGTTGATGGTTTAAAAGAACATTTCACACCGGATAATTTATCCGCCATAACCAATCTTTTTTCAGGTGGGGTGTCTGACACTCAAGGGATAAGTTCGAGTTTACAGACTTCGGTAGTATCGGCACTCAGTGAAAAGGTAGGCTTGAGCAAAGATGTCGCAAATAGTATTGCTTCTGCAGTGATACCTGCGGTTATAGGATTGTTCTCTAAAAAGACAAATGATCCTAACGATTCGGGATTTAGTATCGAATCTCTGGTGCAAGCCTTTAGCGGAGGTAAGGGCGGAGGTATCTTCGATGCCTTAGGTAGTTTATTTGGAGGAAAGAAGTAACAAAACGGTATTTTTTTAAGGTAAAGCTGTAATAGGGATAATGTCCTTTTACAGCTTTTGTCGTGAAAAGAAGTGAGTATTTAAATTCCTATAATTACTTAAAAGAATTATCGAATTGATAGCCTATCCGTATAAATTCTTATTTTTGTTTGATAATGAAAGTATTCTATGATATACTTTTGGTTTATAACTGGTTCTGGTTATTTTACTAACCAGAGCAATAAATAGGTCTGAGACCTTTATCATGATAAAGCATATTTCTTTTGACTTATGGATGACGTTGATACAATCTCATCCCGAATTTAAATTGAAGAGAGCTCAATTAATAATTGACATGTTCAAACTGAAGGACTGTAATGCTCTCGAAATCGATGCTTTTGTAAGAAAAGTAGACAAAATATTCGACCGTAAAAATATGATTAGCGGGCAAAAATTATCGGCGAATAAGATGTATTGCAAAGTATTGCAGAAAGTATTGCCCCAAACAGAAGTTGTTACTGAAGAGAGGGCAGTTGATCTTCGTAAAAGGTCAGATGAACTATTTATAAAATACAGTCCTGTTTTTCTTAATGATAGTATTAAGGATATTCTGTTTAACCTGAAAGAAAACGGCTACACCTTGAATCTTTCAAGTAATACAGGTTTTGTTGAAGGGGATATTCTAAGACCTGTACTTGATCAAATGGGGATTCTGAATTGCTTTGATTTTCTTGTCTTCTCGGATGAGATCAATGCATCAAAGCCATCTTCACATTTTTTCGAAGTGGTTCACAAGCAGGCATCTGTCGCTAAAAATGAAATATTACATATCGGAGATAATCCAAAAGCAGACTATATGGGGGCTAAAAGCTTTGGTTTTGACGCCTTATTGATAACAGACGACAACTATACACTAAATGACATTAGACGAAAATTATAAGGGAAGGCTTATTCACTACAGCGGATTCCTTATCGAAGATGAAAAAGTATTCGGATTTTCTCCGGACGATTATTCTAAGTTTAAACACGGGGCGGCAAATATAGCCCGAAAATTCGGGGAAGATTTAGCAGACCGATTTATCAGTGAATGTTTTTCCAGAACATATGACGGACGGCAGATTGTAGTTGTGCCGAGTGCTTACTCGTATATTCCTACTGCCTCGTATTTTATGATGAAATATTTTGTGCGAAAGCTGAATGTTTATCTCTATGAAAACGGATATCCGGTTGTACAGGAAACAAAGATAGACAGGTCTGTTACTTATCGTGAAGATTATGGCGAAATGTCGGCACAGGATAGATATAATCTTATTAGCGGTGATAAATTTCATATAGATAAAACCTTTCTCGAAAACAAGATATTACTTTTTCTGGATGATATAAAAATCACAGGAACGCATGAACGGATTATCTTGAAGATGCTGAATGAATATCATATAGAGAATGATTCTTACATGCTTTATTTTGCGGAGCTAGTAAATAAATCGATCTCTCCTAAATTCGAGAATTTTCTAAACAACTATTGTATTTCAGAGCTTAGAGATATTGACCGGATTATAAAAGAAGAAGAATTCGTGTTTAACACACGGGTTGTAAAATATATATTAAATGCTTCTCCCGAAAAGTTTAATGAGTTTATTTGCCGTCAGTCTCAGGCTTTTATCTCGGAGCTGTATTATAATTCCATCGGAAACGAATACTTTAAATTTGAACAGTATTTGTGTAACTTGGATCAGCTGAAAAAATTAACACATGTTCAGTGTATATTATAAAATACAGGATAACGTATTGAGGGGTAGAGTAGAGAGTTAATAATCAGTTAAATAATTAATTCTCAGAAATAACGGTATAGTAAATAAAACTAAAATTAATTGTCGGATATTCGGGTTTGTGTCATTTTATTTTTATTTTTGCATTTGGTATATTAAATATTCATATTAAGAACAACTCAAAGTAAATTAGTAAAATGGCTAGTAGAACTTCGTATACTTATCAAAAAGAGCTACTCATCCGACTGAAAGAAACTCTTGAAGTCTTCAGAGAAGACATGTCTAATGTTGCCCGAAATTATAAAAATGCTGTTCAAAACCTGCATGATAATGAAGGGTTGATGGACGAGACATATGACGAGTATTATGTAAATTATCTGAATCCTACAGTTGAGGTATTAAATAGTATTTTGGAACGTATTGATACAGAGGATGTCGCATTTATAGAGAAAGAAATAAACTTCTTGTCAAGCAGATAAATAAAGTTAACATATCATGGATGATAAATTGTGCCAATCTATTCAACAGAATCTGGAAGCACAAGGGATCTCTCTAACCGAAAAAGAAGTCCGGAACCTGTACATTGCTGCACTTTCCGGGATATATGATTTAACGGAAGAGGGAGAGGTTGTCGATATTCCGGATTTTGGATCTTTCTGGAAAAAGAAAACAGATAATGCATCTGTGAGTCTTTTTACTTCGAACGACAGGCTAAATGATTGTGTAAATAAGCAAGATGAGTAAGCAAACGGATCAAAACAAACTAAGCGAAATCGTAGTTGATCGGACTCGGTGCAGCCGGGTTTCAGCAGATGCTTTTATACAGCAGCTATTCACCGAGATAGAGAAAGAACTGATTTCGAATTCCTTTATAAAATTAGAGGGGCTGGGCTTGTTCCGCGTTATAAAAAGTGGAAATAAAAAGCGTGTTCTGTATCTGGGCAGTAATGACCGGATAAGTGAAGAAATAGACCTATCGGGAGTGTATGCTGAGTCAGATAATAACGCGAATTTATCGGACAAAAGTTCTTCTGAAAATATAAGTTTTGATTCGGAAGACTATAATGATAAGCCGGCGAGTGAACTATTCGAAACTTTTGAAGATAAGTATCCTCAGGATGCCAATATTCCTTTACCTCCCGGATCATATATACCCAAAGAGAAAGGTGTACCTCAGCAAGATTATACATACATCGCTAACCGCAAGATGAATCTGATAAAGACATGCATCATAGCTTTGGCCATTCTATTGTTGTTTAGTATCGGTTACATTGCGATATCAGGTGCGTCTGATAAGCCAGATGAAAAGGTGTTAAGGGAAACCGGGTTCAGGGAACTGGTAAATCCTGATACACTCGCTTTCAATAAGGTGATAGTGCCGCAGGTGGACGTTTCTATTCAATACATATCCCGAATGTATTATGGGGATGACGCTTACTGGCCTTATATTTTTATGGCAAATAAAGATGCTGTTAATAAACTGATGGTCGTACGTGGAGGAACAAAGATTAGAATACCTCGTATATCAGTAGATTTAGCTGGTCTTCATGATGGAACTGTACAAAATTCGGTTAAAAGTTTAGCCAAAGATATTATCTTAGTTGAAAAATAAATAGTCTTCCGTCCGGTATTTCATATAGTATTATTTGGATATAATCTTCAGTTGTCTTTAATTTGCTGAATCGGTACAGAGGATAAGTCTTTTGTATAATACCAATTATTATTAGAGCTTAAGAACTATAGAGATATATGAGTAAATCCAGATCATCAAAGAAAAAGTCAAATTTAAAGCATCTGTATATACTGATTTTTGTTTTAGCTGCTTTAGGAGCGGGATATTATTATATAGAGAAGCTGGAAAAGGAATCGCCTCAAGGATATATTCCTGCACCTTTGACCGGAGAGGCCGGTGGACCGCAATATACATTACTTGAAAATACCGACAGCATAAAATATCAGGTAATAGTCATTTATAACAAAGATGTAAGTATCAATGATGTTGCTCGTGATTTTTATAATAACGACGCATTATGGCCATATATATACCTTGAGAATAAAGAGGTTATATCGAATCCTTTGGATATAAAGAAAGACGTAGTATTAAGAATACCACGCCTGTCTTCTAAATCTCAGAGTATTGATGATACGAAGTGTATCGAGCGGGCTAAGCAACTAGCGGATAGTATACTTAGCAAGCCTGTCAGTAACGAAGTGTATTAATACATTCGTCGGCACTCAATAACTCCTGAGTCCCTGTCTGCATATTCTTCAGCATAATCATATGTGAGTTTTTCTCGTCTTCGCCTATTATTGCCACATAAGGTATATTATTAGAATCGGCATAGGACATTTGCTTTTTCATTTTGGTGGATTCAGGATAGATCTCAGATGAGATACCTTCCTGCCTGAAACGGCTGATGATAGGTAATATATAATCCGATTCGGCTTCACCGAAGTTTACAAACAAAACTCGGGTTCCCAATACCGAATCTTTAGGATACAAATCCAGTTGGTTCAAAACATCAAATATTCGGTCTGCTCCAAAAGATATACCTACGCCTGATACACCGGGTAGTCCAAAAATCCCGGTCAGGTTATCATATCTACCACCTCCTGTGATACTTCCGATTTGTACGTCCAAAGCTTTTACTTCTATAATCGCACCTGTGTAGTAATTTAATCCTCGTGCCAGAGTCAAATCTAATTCTAGCTCAGATTTTAAGTTTATCAATTCGGTTTTAGCCAGAATAAACTCTAACTCCTCAACTCCTTTCAGTCCGATTTCTGATGCAGCCAGACTTGTTTTCAGAGTCTGGAGCTTTTGTGAATTACTGCCTTCTAGCAGAATTATCGGCTGCAGTTTGTCTATAGCCTCCTGTGACAAGTCTTTAGATAGGAGTTCTTCATTTACTTTCTCCAGTCCTATTTTATCTAATTTGTCTATGGCAACAGTTATATCGACTACCTTTTCGGGTGCTCCGATAATTTCAGCTATGCCCGACAATATCTTTCTGTTGTTGAGTTTTGTGCATACTCTGACATTGAGTCTGCTGAATACTTCGTCTATGATCTGAATCAGTTCAACTTCATTCAATAACGAATCGGAGCCTACAACATCAGCATCGCACTGGAAGAATTCTCTGTAACGTCCTTTCTGAGGTCGGTCTGCTCTCCATACAGGTTGTATTTGATATCGTTTGAATGGAAAGGATATTTCATTGCGGTGCATAACCACGTAACGGGCAAAAGGTACGGTAAGATCATATCTCAGTCCTTTTTCGCACGCTTTGGCGGCAAACGATACCGAGTTCTTTTGCAATAGCTCTTCGTCCGTAAATCCTGCTAAACAGTCTCCTGAGTTCAGTATTTTGAACAGTAATTTGTCTCCTTCTTCACCATACTTACCCATAAGGGTTGAAAGGTTTTCCATCGAGGGAGTTTCTATCTGCTTGTATCCAAACAGTTTATATACACTCCTGATTGTGTCGAAGATATAATTGCGTTTAGCCATTTCTTCGGGAGAAAAGTCTCGGGTGCCTTTTACAATTGAAGGTTTCTGCATCGTATTATTATTCTTAATTTTTAGCAAGTACAAAGGTAAGTAAATTGTGCTAAGTAAGGAATAGAAAGTATTTAATGATGTGTATTAAGTAATAATAGGCTGTTCTTTTTATACTTGCAAAGTAAATAAAAAGGTCTGTGACCTTAAAAGGCTTGTATCTGATCGGATTCGAATATCGAAACTCCCGCTGACTCTTGATTTGCCGAGCATAACATAGCTTTGGCTACCTGCCGGCATTCTACAGGACGATATTTCTTCCATTTGCCAGTCATGAAGAATGAGAAAGCCTTCATGACATAAGTCGATAGCTTTTCACCTAACCTAAACTCTTTCCTGTTGCCAGTGAGTAATGACGGACGGAATATCTTTACCGATGGTAACAATGCCTTGATTGAGTTTTCGCACTCGCCTTTGGTTCTGGTATAGAACACCGAAGATTGAGCATTTGCACCAATAGCGGTAATTATCAGGTACTGCTTTATTCCATTCTCTTTGGCTATCTCTGCGAAAGTGATAGGGTATTCATAATCTACTTTACGAAAGGCTGCCTGAGAACCTGCTTTCTTTATGGTTGTACCTAAGCAGCAAAAGAGGTCATCTCCTTTTACCAAGTCTTTGTAACTTTGAAGGTTGTCAAAGTCAATAACATATTCGGTAAGTATAGGATGTTCTTTACCCAGAGGTTTACGCACAAAGATCAGTACATGATTGTATGTTCCGCAGTCGAGAAGCATATCGAGCAGAAAGCCTCCGACTAATCCGGAGGCTCCCAACAATATTGCGGTTTTGTTGTTTTCAGTCATAATTTTTCACACCTAATAGTTTCATGGCATCAACATACTGTGCAATACCAACAGCCACTTTCTTGGCTTCCCGCATGGCAAGCACTACAGTTTGAGGGGTATGCACGACATCTCCACCTGCAAAAACTCCCCTTCTGGTAGTCATGCCGTAAGGGTGTTCGGATGTTGTGATATAGCCTTTGTCATTAACTTCTATTCCCAATGACGTAGATACGATACGGTTAGCAGGCTTAGAGCCGACAGCCATATATACCCTGTCCATAGGGATGGTTATTTCTCCATCGGGAGTCGCAATACGCATTCTGACCAGTTTTTGTTTACCGTTAACCTCTTCGCCTATCAGTTCCTGAGTATTAGCTTCCCACAGGAATTGTACCCCTTCTTTCTGAGCTTCCAGAAACTCGGATCTTAGGGCAGGCATATCTTCTTCTTTCCGGCGATATATGAGAGTTACACTTTCTGCCCCCATCCGTAAGGCTGTACGTGCAGTGTCCATAGCTACATTTCCCGCTCCGATTACAGCTACCTTCTCTTTTGCCTTAAGGGGTACATCGGTTCTTGGAATATCATCACTGGCGAATAAACTGACCATCCGGAGGAAATAAGCAGATTGAGCAACACCGTATAAGTTGTCGCCTGTTATTTTAAGTGATTGCGGAAGAGCTGTTCCTGAGCCTATAAAGACAGCATCGAAATTTTCATCGCTGAACATGGCATCTACAGTGATACTTTCGCCTACAATACAGCTATTACGGAATGTAACGCCCAGAGCTTCTATCTTTTTAACTTCACGACGTGTAATTTCATTTGGCAGGCGATACTCCGGTATGCCATATAAGAGTACACCACCGGGTTCTTTCTGGCTTTCGAAAACAGTCACATTAAAGCCATCCCGAGCAAGGTCTCCGGCAACAGTCAGTCCGGCAGGTCCCGAACCTATCACTGCAACTTTACCTCTGGTTTTTGGCTTCAGGCGCTCTTTCGTTAACCCCATTTCACTGTCGAAGTCGGCAATAAAACGTTCGAGTTTTCCTACTCGTATAGGGTTACCCTTTTTGTTGAGGATGCAGTGTCCTTCGCATTGTTTCTCGTGAGGACAGACACGTCCGCAAATAGCAGGCAGGTTACTTTTCTCGTTCAGTAACTCCATTGCACCGCCTATGTTTCCTTTAGATAGCTGATGTATCCATTCCGGTATTTTATGATCGATGGGACATCCCTGAACGCAGAGAGGATTCTTGCAATTGAGGCAGCGTTTTGCTTCATCTATTGCTTCTTTCATTGTATAACCGACGTGTAATTCGGCTAGTGCAGCTAATGTTCCTTTTTGTTGATCCTGATTCACTTCCATTGATGTGTTGATAATTCTTGTTCAAGTTTACAAAGATATGTAATTTTGCAATATGAACTTATCAAAATTGTAGATAGACAATAAATATCCCCTATAAATGTATATAGGGGATAATTATATTGAGAGTTTTATGTTTGTCTCTTTCTTATCTGAATTATATACTGATAATTAACTCGTTTTAATTATTGGCAGAGATCAAAGTAATATCCATCTTAATATCCTTTATCGGACGATCCTTTTTGTCAGTTTTGGCTTGCTGAATCTTTTCTATAACATCCATACCTTCAACTACTTCTCCAAAGACAGTATATTCCCCATCGAGATGCATCGCTCCACCTTCTTTGGTATAAGCAAGGCGTTGTTCCGGAGAGAATACCAGTGTTGAATCCGTTTTTGCTGTTTCCTGAGACTGGGCGTACAATCCTTGCCGGAAAGCTGCTAATCCGTCTCTGTCTCCGCTGCTGTAAAACTCTTTAATCTTAGCTTTGTTGTCTGCCTGAAGATTATTGTAAAGTGCTTGAACCTGACGTTCTACACGCTCTGTTTCAATTTTGTTCAGTTCTTTTTCCGAATAAGTTTTACCTGTAACTATATAGAACTGGCTGGCTGATGATTCTTTTTCGGGGTTGCTGTCATTTCCTGTGCGGGCAGCGGCCAAAGCTCCTCTTTTGTTGAAATGTTTAGGGAATTTTATTTCGGCAGGAATTGTATATCCCAGATCTCCGCTGCCCAATGCTGTTGTATCTGAAGCATTACGTGAATTAGGGTCACCGCCTTGTATCATAAAATTCTTGATAACACGATGAAAGAGCAAATCTTTATAAAAACCTTCATTAATCAGTTTTTTGAAGTTTTCCTTATGCAAAGGGGTATCATCATATAGTTTCAGCTTTATATTACCGAATTCCGTTGTTATCAAAACGAGAGAATCCTTTTCCTGCGAATGTGCGCTATTGGTGGTCATTGTTAAAATAAGTATAAGTAGTAGAAATATCTTTTTCATATTCTCGGGATTGAGATGGGTTATCCTGTAAAAAATTGCAATACAAATATAGCCTTTTAGTTTAATATTCGGTTTATCCTGTTCTGCTAAACCCTGTAGTTTAGCTTAAATTTATAAGGAAATCCGAGCTTGTTCTTTGAAAAAAGGTCTGAGACCTTAATTGTTTACAATCTGTACGACAACCAGCCTGCCATCGTCTTCTTTAGACAAAAGTATTTGCTTGTTATCGGTTAATTCGACAGCTTCATTTATGCCTATTTTCTTACCTTCGGTTTTATCCTCAAGATCTGTCAGCCGTTGGTTGATAAGAAGCCATTTATTTTGATGAAATACAAAGTATCCGACAGGCTTTTTGTCTTCATCCGACAGCCGTTCGTTCGGCCAGATATGGCGATTGACATGCCAAGGGTAAAGATATTGGTTATTATAAACCATCAGTCGATAATTATCGGGCGTAAATGTTCCCTGATGACGCGGCGAATATAAGTTTAAGACGGGTAATTGTCCTTTGTAATCTGTTCCGCAAAACGGGCATCGGGGCTTAGTTGTATTATCGAACACGAACCACTTGTGCCAGCATTTCGGATTTTGACAGGGCTGAACCAGATCGACGGTTTTAAGTAAGGCGTCTTCCCATTCGTTAGCGGTTGGGCGTGAATTCGGGTTATGTAATCCATCTATAAAAGCTCTATCAAATAATTCCTTTAAGTAAGGTCCACAAACAGTATAAGGTATTTTCGCAGGATCAGCCTGCGGCAATTGACTAGGTTGTAGTTGAGATACTTTTACTCTATTTGATGTATCGGTTGGATGTTCTATAAACAAGGCTTTTTCACCCATCGACAGTTCTTCGTCTTTACCAGCTTCCATTGCGTTTACTTTTCCTCCTCTCAAAGGGTGCCTATACAGCAGGTACATATAGATCATTACAGCCAAAGCGTGCCTGTCGGTCAGTATATTGGGCAGCTTACGATTTGGATCGTCCATTTTAAGGTGCTGAGTCATGATTACTTCCGGAGCAATGAAATCCGGAGTTCCGAGTACATCAGGCGCAAACTTTCCGGGAACGACCAGGCCATCTATATCTATAATGGCTGCACGTCCGGAGGTAGGGTCTATCAGTACATTTTTGTAGGAAAGGTCGGAATGAGCCAGCCCTGCGGCGTGCATTCGTTTTACGGCACGGCTTATGCGGATACATATCTGGATGTATTTAAACCAGTCACCCCGTTCTTCGGCAGCAAGGAAACGGTTTTGATTTTTGGCGGAAGCAAACCATTTACCCTCTTTTTCTTTTCCTTTGATTCCCAGAAAATCATTATTGACAGATCCGTATTTAAAGAAGAAATCGGGTTGATAAGTAGGGCAGACTAATCCCAGTTTACCTTTATATTCAACCATTTTGGTAGGCCAGCAAAAAAGGTCTTTCCAATAATCTCCGCCTTGCTGGGAAAAAATCCGTTCTCGATAAATTCCGGTGATGGTTTGCAGTCGGTCTTTAGCGTTGAAATCCTGCTTATCCCGGAAGAATCCGACTACATATGATTTATCCGGGCTGAAATAAACATCTTTCATTCCACCCGAACCGATAATTTCGTCAACAAATTCGACTGTAGAGCCGTCGCTTGCTTTCAGTGTAATTGTTTTATTGCTCATTATATACTGATAATGTATATTGCTTTTTTGTTTTTCAGTTTCTTAATGACGAAAAGGTAACAAAGGTTACTTGCTTTCTGTAATTTCTCATTGCTTACCTTTTCTTATTGGCACGTTTGCTTATTTACTCATTGTTTTCTCTATAGATAAAATAAGTAACAGCGAGTTGTTTTGTTGTGCCTAATAAATAATAGCTATGGTACGATCGTCATGATTGCCGGGAGACCAGAAATCGAGCCACTTCAATAATTGAGGTGCTGCATTTTCATTGTCATCGGTCAATTCTACGGAAGATGTGATATCTTCCCACAAATTGTTCCATTTCTCAATTCTTTGCAAATTAGCATCAGTTTCGAATTTGGGATCGGTTACACCGTCTGTCATTAAAACGAGTGCGGTAAAATCTTCGATAATTTCGAATCGCAGCCGTTTGTATATTTCGGCAGGCTGCATTACTTCTCCCATAGTAAGAAATCGAGTTTGTCCTGCAAAGTCTCCTCCATCGGGGTCTCCCATTACTTTTACGAATCCTGTTTCTTTATTATACAGGGCAATACCTCCGTCTCCCACCCAGAAAGTTGCAACGAACCATCCGAATTTATATTTCTTAGCAACAGCAGCCAATAGGGTAGTAGCATAATCTTTTATCTGATTGTTATTCTCTACAGCTTCTTGCTCGATATTTTTATATGCTTTGAAAACGGCTGCACCTAGTATGTTGTAAAGTGCGTCTCCCAGCTTTTTTCGTTTGATCTCCGAATTCTCTTTCTGAAAATTTTTAACAAGTTCGTCTATTTCTTTATTGTATTTTGCCAGATGTATATTGCTAATGTCCGATACTGTAGTGCATGCTATCTCCGATCCTTTTCGGGAAAATTGGGCAGAGCCTGCTCCATCCGCAACAACAGTAACATACCAATCTGACTCTTCGTTGTGTAGTATACTGAAATCATCGTCCCTTGCTTTTCCTTCGTGAGCATGAGAGCGACCTCGCTGGCTGGCAGCAACAATGTCTTTTTTTTCGTGACTGCTTATACCAAGAAAGCCTTTCGACTTTTTCACTGTCACATATTCGCAGTCCGAGTCAGGCTTATAATAGGTAATATCTTCCGGTGTCGGGATATTGTTCCACAAAGCACGGGGATCGGGATTGATAATCAGTGTAATCTTTTTCTCGAAAACAGGTTCTCCCTCCTGCCAGCCTACAGGGTAACAAGATAATCTAATTTTGAAGTCTCCCGATACCGAAGGTGTACCCTCTATCATATCGGTTGAAGTATTGAATCTCAGTCCGGTTTCCTCCAGTCCTACAAATTTGAATTGCTCTATACCGGGAATGTTCAATTCCGTAAAATCGAATAACATCTGGTATGGCTGATTTACTTTACCATTATTGAATTGTATATGTACATTTTGCAACTGACGGTTGATAGTCTCGTATTTCTCTTCTTGGAAAGACGGTTGATAACGAGCTTTAGTTTCCTCGTCATCGGGTATGAGGGGTATAAAAGGCATATCATCAATAGGTGTTTCGGGGTTTATACTCGGTATTTCGGGTGCAGGTGCATCATCCTTCCGAAATTCATCCCATTTCTCAGAAAGGAAGTTCTTAATTTCTTCCGAATCGAAGAATTGACGCAGTAATTCTTCATTCTCAGATGAGTTTTCGAAGTAGGGTAATATTTTGTCAAAATCCATAACTTACTGGTTATCTCTTTTATAAAAAGGTACGCTTTAGCCTCTGGTGCGTCCGATATCCATTCCTCCTCCCGATTCACGGAACGACAGCTGCATACCACACCACGGGCAGGTGCTGTTCTGCTCATGTCCTACGCACATAATATTGCCACACATACAAAGCCCTATAGCTACATGATTGGCACAACAGGGACACGAAGGAAATCCGATTAGTTCACTCGTATTGATACGTTTTCCGCTGAGGTTTCCGTCTCCATATCCATCTATCATTTCGAAGTACGAATTGTCAATAGGATAACCGCCGACAAATTTAAAGTGCCGTCCTCCTGCTGAGGTCATATGCGAAAAATCATTTCTGTCAATTCTCTTTTGATATTTAAGCAGATAAGGTTGTTTTGTATTCTGGCATTTTCCCAGAATAACGGCAAAATTTTCATCTACTTTTATAGGTATATTCATTTCCTTCTCTATCTTGGTAAGGAAATCGTCTGTAAGCGGAGCCAGTTTCAGGTCATCACTGTTTAAGCTGCTTACACTTACGCTGGTGGTTTTAATGGACGCAGTTACCCATTTGAAAAAGGCTTTGAACGATACTTCGTCCGTGTCCTTCAATTGCAGTACATTTTCGGTTATCTCTTTCAGAACCGATGTATCCATATTGTCTCCGATAGCAATGGCTATAAGATTGGCTTTACTGCGGTATTTACTGTTCCATCTTTCAAATGCAGCTTTGGTATCATCTGTGGGTGCTCCGTCTGTAAAAAGAAAAACGATGGGTTTCCAATCTCCTTTTGTTTCGGTTGTTGTCGTTTGTATGGCAGCATCCATATCATTCATCAGAAAGAGAAGCGCATTCCCTAAAGATGTTCCCCCGCCAATAGGCAATCGGGGAGGATAGAAGTTCGATAACTCCTGCATTGAGCATAGCTTCTTTGCTTTTCCTGCAAAGGCTATGATAGATAAATATACGGTTTCGAGAGCATAAGGATCTGTCCGAAGCTCTCGAATGATAGTTTCAACTCCATTTTGTACGTGAGTAAGAGGTTCTCCGATCATCGATTCGGATACATCTATCAGAAAATAAATAGGTAGTCGTCTCATTAGTTTATCCCTTTTTATACAATGATGAAACAGCTTATCAGATAACTGTATGGATTTCGGGCGGTGGAGGCGGCAATGCTATATCGCTGTTGACACCGATACTGCGGTTACCTACACTGACCGATGCCGATACCCATTTGAAAAACTGACGGAAAGTAGAACTATCTGTCGTATCGAGCGAATATACCTGATTGGTTAATGCCAGCAATGGCTGCGTGTCGGCTTTAACTCCTGCAGCACAAGCAATCACTCCTGCGAAGTTTCGCTTGCGTACTTCGGGTATCATCTGATTATATTTTTGTAAATCGGATGGTTTTCCGTCTGTCATGATAAAGAGTAATGGCATCCAGTCGCCTTTTTCTTCGGCAGAGCTTAACTTTACCTCTGAGTCCACTTTCTGGCAAAGCATTTCGAGAGCTGCTCCCAGATGTGTTGGACCCGATTCGGGGGTAACTATGGGTGGTATCTGCAAATGCTCTAAAGCTGTGAGGGGCAGTAATTGCTTTACCTCTCTATCGAAAGTAATGATGCTCATATATACCGATTCGAGAGCAAACGGGTCTTGTCTGAGACTAGCAACCATCGACTCCAATCCAACTTTGACCGACTCGATAGGCTCTCCTCTCATTGATCCGGATGTGTCTAATAATAAATATACGGGTAAACGTCTCATTATTAAGTCTTTTTTTTGTTTGTTAGTCAGTGCTATACTGATTCTATTTCTTTTTCTATTTTAATTTTCTCATCAGAGAACAATATTCACTTCGGGTGGAGGCGGCGGAAGTTCGTTCAGTCCGGATATTTCCTGATGAGACGATTCTACCTTCTGGCTGCCGAAACTGATAGATGCCGATACCCATTTGAAAAATGCCTTAATGGTTGTACTATCGGCAGTGTCGAGCGATACTACTGTGTCGGTAATTTTCTTCAATATTTTGGTCTGGGCGTTTTGTCCTGCTGCACAAGCCACTACCATGGCACATTTGGTTTTTCTAAAATCTTCGAGTCCTCTTTCCCAATTGTCAGTCGGTGCTCCGTCTGTCATAATGAAAACGAGCGGACGCCAATCTCCTTTTTTCTCGGCTGTGCTTTTATGTACTTCTGCATCTATACGCTCTGCCAGCAAAGATAAAGCTCCTCCCAGGCAGGTTGTTCCATTAGCCGAGATGGTCGGCATCTGAAACATCGACAATTCGGTAAGAGGTGTTATTTGCTGTGCCCTGTCATCGAATGTGATGATGCTCAGGAATGCAGTTTCGAGCGCATACGGATCCTGCCGTAGAGTTGAAACCAATACTTGCACTCCGTTTTTAACGGCTTCGATAGGTTCTCCATGCATTGACCCTGAGGTGTCAAGAATTAAATATACAGGTAGTTTTCTCATATTTTGTTGTTTGTTATGTTGCTTTTTGTCTGATGTTTTATATCATCTTAGTTTCCAGCATAGCCTTCAATGTATTTGCCTGAATATCGACATTTTCAAGATCGGCAAGAAAATCGATGTCCGTTACTTTCTTGAGATTTTCTTTCAGCAGGTCGGCAATATCATCATCTATTTTCTTCAGATTGGATTTTATATTCTTCTCCAATTCAATATTCTTTATTGTCAGGTCTTTGATGGTCGATTCTTTTTTCGATAATTCAGCAATCCATTCGTCTTTATCTGTAAATAAGGACATTTCGACCTGCAGGAACAGGTTTTTGGACGGAACAAAAATAAAATACGTATCGTTATTCCGTATCCTGTATATTTCAGCAAGCAGATTTCCTATACGGATTCCTGCGAAGAAATCAATAGCATATGAATTCGCTGCAAGTGTAGTCAACAACCCCCGTCCGATAGCTCCGTAAGAATTGCGGTAAACATCCGAACTCGAATAACCTATTAAGGCTTCTTGTAATTGAGGATCTACTTCAAAGAAATATTCTTTGTAGAACTTGAGACCGAATATCGTGGTATTTTCAAGAAATGGATAATCACGAGATTGTGATGACAGTATTTTATGGAAATTATAGATAGAGCGTGAAACTTTCAAAGCCTGCTGAACTTTTTCTCCTTCGAAGCTGCCTTCCATGGCAATCGCTTTGCGGAGTTTCTGCATCATATCGTTATTCAGTTCGATCTCCGATTTCATCATCCCTACTATGCGCTCGTTTTTCTTCTTTATTTTCTCGAGCAATTCTACCAATGTCATGGTAAACTGTATGTGATACAGCTCAAGTTTGTTTACATCCATATCAGGATTATCCTCAAATAACTTGTGGATAACCTGATTTTGCAGATATATATTCATGATCGTCTGGTCTTCAAAAAATACCGTCAGATCATATAATTGCTCAATAGTGCGGGTCGATGTCTCTAATATTTCGGCTCTGTTGTCATCCATTATCCTTTAGCGAATACCGGTCACATTTTTTCTTAATTCTGTTTCGAGTGATTGCAGTTCCTTGTCTAATACCTGACGGTTGCGCATACCTTCTTCATGTATACGTTTCACTTCGTCGAGAGTACTGATCAGCGATTGAGTTGTTTTCTTCAACGTTTCGATAGATACAACTGTATTTTCATTTTCACGGGCAACCTCGATGCTGTTCTGTCTGAGCAGTTCGGCATTCTTTTCCAAAATGGTGTTTGTTGTTTCCGCCACTTTCCGCTGCATTTCTACGTTGGCCTTCTGTCTGTAAAGGGCTACAGCGATAGTCAACTGGTTCTTCCATACAGGTATCGTTGTTGAGATGATAGACTGTGCTTTGTCCGCAATTGCCACATTGTTGTTCTGTACAACACGTATTTGAGCCAAAGACTGCATCATCACATATCGGATGATTTTCATATCAGCCAATCGTTTGTCGAGCCGGGAGATAAACTCCCGCATATCACTGATCTCGTAATCCTTATACTGGGCGGGAGCTCCTTCCATCTCGGCCAGTTTGACCTGCAAATCCTGCATTTTCAACTGTCCGGCCATGATGAGTTCTTCTATTTGCTTGATGTATTCGATATTATTGTCGAACATGGTTTGCAGGGCGGTATTATCTTTGAGCGAGTTGATACGTCCGGCTTTTATCTTATTTGAAATCTTATCGACATTCGAAATAACGGTGTCGTATTTCTGGAATATCCTTTTCACATTTACCACCAGATTTTTAACCAATGGAATTTTGCTGAGGAATGATTTGAATGCGCTCTGATTCAGTTCGTCTACATCTATATAGTTCAGTTCGGTAAGCAAATCACTGATATGAGCTCCTACTTCTCCCGAATTAAATGTACGCACTGATGTGAGGAAGTCATTGCTGTACTTTTCCATTGTAGCCTGCAAATCAGCTCCGTAATTCAATACCGAGTTGACGTCAGTAACGACAAGGCTGCGATTGAGCTGCGATAATTTGTCTATTTCATTTTGACTTAAATGGCTCAGATCAACATTGCCATCCCTGTCTATACGTTGCACAGCCGGTGTCTGGTTTGGGTTTACCGGTGCCATCTCGGGCATACTATTCATGTCCATATTTCTGTTGGTTAAATTTCCAATATAAGTAATAGAAAATATTTAATGAGATATTTCAAAACGATAACTAGCTGTTGCTGTTATGCTTGCTAAGTCAATAAATAGGTCTGTGACCTTGTTTTTGATTTATAGAACAATGCGTTTTTCGTAAAAATACAAAATCCTTTTTGCTTTTTATATCATAAGCAAAAAGGATTAGGAAAAATTATATCACTAAGCCTTATTTGGCATAATTTTGAGAGATACGCTGTATGGTTTGTCCTAAGAATACATCTTCAAAGGCATCTCCGATGGCATTGAATTTCCAGTCGTCTCCTTTTTTGTACAATTCTCCCATAATAAGGGCTTTTTTACCTCTATATTGAGGTTCTGCTACTACATTATATTCTGCATATACACTGTCTACCTTAACGGGAGTTCCTTCGTACATTCTGATTTTAGCATATGGAACCTGAGAAAAGTCTTCTTCTCCGACATTGTTCAGAAAGAAAAATATACGATGGATATTACTTCCCAGTTTCGAAAGGTCTACTGTGATAATTTCATTATCAAGTCCATCATCTCCACCTTTATCTCCTTCGAGGTCATCACCAGTATGGCGCATTGCTCCTGTCAGAGAAACTAATTTACCTGTATTCAGACCAAATTGAGCAAGTAGTTCGGGACGATACAGCGGTGAGTACAGATGATCGCACAGGTTACCGTTTTCGTCATACATTACACAGCTTAGATCCAAGTCTACATCTTTGGTTCTGGTTACTGTTTTTTTTCCGAAACCAAGGAATCCTCCTTCTTCTACCTGATATTCTATCGCACCCCAGTTTACACCTACACAAAATTGTGTGAGTTTCGCTCCTGAACTTTTTTCAAGATTGATGCGTTGTCCTTTCTGCAAATTTATAGCCATGATTGGTTATTTTTTATGTTTAAGAAATGAGTAGTTTATTTTAATCTTTAGTTATATTTTTGGAGATACTCAGCTAATCCGCCTTTTTGACCTACACCAACAGCTTCGAATTTCCATTCGCCGTTACGTTTGTAAAGGCGTCCGAATTCGACTGCGGTTTCGATCGAAAAATCTTCTTCAAGTTCGTATTTAAGAATTTCTTCGTTATTATCAGGATTATAAATCCGAACGAACGAGTTGCGTACCTGCCCGAAATTCTGTTTTCTGTTTTCGGCATCATGTATAGTCACAACAAAGCATAATTCGTTTACTCTCGAATCGAGTTTTGATAAATCAATTTTTATTGATTCATCATCTCCATCTCCTTCTCCGGTAAGGTTATCCCCTGTATGTTCTATTGCTGCATCCGGCGATTTCAGATTATTATAAAATATAAAGAAATCATCGGCAACAAGTTTTCTATTATCACCTAAAGCAAAAACCGAGCAGTCGAGGTCAAAAGCCTGTCCTGTACTTGATGAGTTTGTATCCCATCCTAAACCTACTGTAAACTTAGGCAGCTTTATCTCAGTTCGTTGCCCTTTTTCTAAATTTATAGCCATTATTATTTTATTTTCTTAATGAGACAATTGTGTAATGAGTTGGTAGTGATGATTTTTTACTTTAAACGTATTTATCCACAAAGTATTGTAATCCACCTTTGTATCCTATGCCCATTGCTTCGAATTTCCATTCGCCGCCACGTTTATAAAGACGTCCGAATTCAACGGCTGTTTCGATCGAAAAATCTTCATCTAATTCGTACTTTGCGATTTCTTCATTGGTTTGCGCATTATAAATACGGATGAATGAATTACGAACCTGCCCGAAATTCTGACGGCGTGTTTCATAGTCATGGATAGTTACCGTAAATACAATTTCCTGTATTTTAGGGTCGACTCTTGACAAATCAACAGTAAGTGTTTCATCATCTCCATCGCTGTTTCCTCCGGTCAGGTCATCACCCGAAGATTCAACAGATTCATCCGGTGATTTTGGATTATTGTAGAAAACGAAATATTCGTCCTTAGGTAGTTTCTTATTATCTCCAAGCATAAAAGCGCAGGCATCAAGGTCAAAATCGTGCCCTGTTCCTTCATTTGGATCCCATCCAAGTCCAACGCCTACTTTCGATAAACCGATTTCAATGCGTTGACCTTTAGTCAAATTTATTGCCATAATTATACTGTCTTATATTATATGTTAAGTAGATGAAAGTATCTGATGATATATTGTTTAAGTCAAATCACTTATTGCATTCGTCCCGGCTAAAGAGATAATCAGACTTGCTCCTTAATAGCTCTATAGTGTCCGGAAAAAAGACTATCCCGTTTTGACAAAGATAATAATTACTTCGATATACAGAATATCTAAATAGAGAGTAAGTCAAGGTCTGTTTCTTTTTTTATAATTATCATATTTTAGATCTAAAATATGTTAAAAAGAAGAGGGCTGATGCCCTCAAATATCATAACGATTGTTATAAATGCAGTCTTCACTGAACTAACGAAATATAATTATTATCGATATAAGATTATGGGAAAAAAAGTAGCAGAACAATTGATTGAAACAATTAAACATGCAGGAATAAGACATATTTATGCGGTAACAGGTGATAGCCTGAATGAAGTGAACGATGCCGTTCGTAAAGATGATGATGTAAAATGGATACATGTGCGTCACGAAGAGACAGGAGCCTATGCAGCTTTAGCTGAAGCTGAACTGAATGGTATTGCCTGTTGTGCCGGAAGCAGCGGTCCAGGACACGTACACCTTATCAATGGATTATACGATGCTCAAAGAGCTAATGCATCTGTGCTAGCTATAGCATCGACTTGTCCTACGGGAGAATTCGGATCTTCATTTTTTCAGGAAACCAATACTATAAAATTATTTGACGACTGCAGCGGTTACAATCAGATTGCAAATACACCCATGCAGTTTGCCCGTATGTTGCAGGCGGCTTTACAACATACTGTTCATAAAAAAGAAGTAGCCGTACTGGGGCTTCCCGGCGATTTGGCGGAATCCGAAGCGTGTGATATTCATACATCGGTGCAGGTATTACCCTCCAAATCGGTATACCGTCCTCAGGATGCAGAGATAGCAGCTTTGGCAGAGTTGATCAACAGTACTGAGAAAGTAACGCTGTATTGCGGTATCGGGGCAAAAGATGCTCATGATGAGGTTGTTCAGCTTTCGAAACTTATAAACGCTCCTGTAGGATATAGTTTCAGGGGAAAAATGGCTGTACAATATAATAACCCGAATGAGGTAGGAATGACTGGTTTACTAGGTCTTCCATCTGCATTTTCGAGTATGAATGATACCGATCTATTGATTCTTTTAGGTACGGACTTTCCCTATGCTTTGTTTATGCCCGATGATTGCAAGATTGTACAAGTGGATGTGCGTCCCGAACGTATAGGACGAAGAGCCAGAGTAAATATGGGTTTGGCAGGAACGGTAGAGGATACCTTACGGGCTTTGCTGCCATTGGTTAAGAAGAAAGAAAAAGATGATTTCCTTCGTGATCAGATGAAACTTTATGATAAAGTGAAGAAGAATCTGGCGGCTATGGCTGATCAACGGGGTAAAATAGATAATATAGCACCTGAATATGTTGCAACCATTATAGATAATCTGGCAAACGATGATACCATTTTTACCGTTGACACCGGAATGTGTTGTGTATGGGGTGCAAGGTATTTGCATGCAACCGGAAAACGCGAAATGTTAGGATCGTTCAGTCATGGGTCTATGGCGAATGCCATGCCGATGGCGATAGGAGCGGCCTTGGCTCGTCCCGATCAACAGATTGTGGCGTTGTGCGGCGATGGCGGCTTGTCTATGATGATGGGAGATTTGGCTACAATCGTAGAGTATAAACTGCCCATTAAGTTGATTGTATTTGATAATCGCACGCTTGGAATGGTAAAACTTGAAATGGAAGTTGCAGGTTTGCCTGATCATGAAACTAATATGTATAATCCCGATTTTGCTGCAATCGCAAATGCTATGGGTATGAAGAGCCTATCGGTTAATGATCCGGAAAAGGTTGAGGAAACAATCTCGACGGCTTTTGCCATGGAAGGTCCTGTGCTGGTATCGGTCAAAACCGATCCGAATGCTTTAGCTATGCCTCCTAAAATAGAATTTGTACAGATGAAAGGTTTTGCTAAATCGATGGCAAGGTTGCTTTGGGCAGGACGTATTGATGAAGTTTGGGATACAGCTAAAAGCAACTTAAAACACTGGCGGGATTTGTTATAAATTCAGATTCTTAGTATCTTTAAATATTAATATAAACTGTCCGGTTTGAATAAGAATCGGGCAGTTTTTCAATTCATATCAAAAAGTAATTATAGGTTATGGTAAAGAAAAGAAAGATTGGAAAATCAGGTTTAGAAGTTGTTCCTTTCGCCTTTGGAGGGAATGTATTCGGCTGGACGGCCGATGAGAAAACATCATTTAATATTTTGGACGCATATGTTGGAGCCGGATTCGATTTTATCGATACAGCTGATGTATATTCTGCATGGGTTCCGGGAAATAAAGGCGGAGAATCGGAAACTATTATCGGCGATTGGCTCAAAAAGACAGGAAAGCGCAACGAGGTGGTTATTTCCACAAAAGTAGGTGCTCAGGTGTCGGAAACTCACCGCGGGTTGAAAAAAGATTATATCCTTCGTGAAGTTGAGGATTCGTTGAAGCGTTTACAAACAGATCATATCGATTTGTATTTCACTCATTTCGATGATCTGACAACACCTGTGGGTGAAACGCTTGAGGCTTATGCTCAATTGATAAAAGAGGGAAAAGTAAGATATATCGCTACTTCAAATATGTCTCCCGAGCGTATCCGTGAATCGCTTAAGTATTCCGAAGATAATAATCTGCCTTCTTATATTTGCTTGCAGCCTCAATATAACCTCTATGACCGTAAGGGATACGAGTCTACTTACGAATCGTTAGTCAAAGAAACCGGATTGGGAGTAGTCAGCTATTATTCATTGGCAAGTGGTTTTCTAACAGGAAAATACCATTCGGTGGAGGATATAGCATCCAGTGCCCGTAAAGGTCAGCTAGAGAACTATATTAACGATAGGGGACAGGCTATCTTAACTGCTTTGAGCGAGGTTGCTAAAGAATACAATGCAACTCAGGGACAGGTTGCGCTAGCATGGTTGTTGGCTCGTCCATCAATTACGGCTCCTATAGCCAGTGTCTCTAAAGTCGAACAATTGGATATACTGAAAGCAGTAGAGCTGGATCTAAGCAACGAGGCCGTTGAAAAATTGAATGAAGCCAGTAAGTATTAAGCTCGTAAGCTAAAAAATAAAGAGACTGCTCTCTTGCGCAGTCTCTTTGTTTTTTATGAATTGGAACTAATCTGTTTCGGCCTGTTTATCGGGATTATATAGATACTCAAACATCAGGTCTATCTGGCTTTTGAGTGTTCGCTCCTCTGATAGGGGAGGAATATTATTTTGCCCGAAAAATCCTTTATCAAGTATATCGAAAGCTGTGTTGAATTCTCCGCCTGTCAGTTTACAGAGTATAAATATTTTATATGCGTAATGAGATGCGGGAGGGTGGGGATGACAGCGTTTATCATGAACGGCTGCGATTCGGATTGGTTGTATGTCCAAACCTGTTTCTTCCTTTACCTCCTTCACTGCAACTTCCGATGGTGAAAAACCAACATCTGCCCATCCTCCGGGAATAGCCCATCCTCCATCTGCCCTTTCTTTAACAAGCAGTATTTCATTCTGATCATTAAATACCACAGCCCGTATATCTACTTTAGGTGTCACATAGTCGGTTTCTATCCGATAACAGCTTTCTACTGTTGATAGAGAAATGTTGGTTACGAGTGAAGTGATTTTGTTACTAAGTGATAACAGCTCCTGATAACGTTCGGTATTATATTCATCAGCGGCGTATACCAGTCCTGTTTGGGACAGTGCCCTGATGCGTGTGGCTATGTTGAGTATTTCTTTTTCCGTCTCCATGTTTTTATTCGCTTGTCAGAGCATTCCATTCTAACGAAGCAAACCCGTTTATAACCTTATTACACTTGCCGGCCAAGCTATTGGCTGGATGTGTGGTTGCTACACCTACGGTAGTCATTCCTGCTGCATTACCTGCTTCCAATCCCGCAAAAGAGTCTTCAAAAACAATACAGTTTTGTGGTTCGATACCCAATTCTTTGGCAGCCAACAGATAACACTCTGGATTTGGTTTTCCATTCTTTACTCTGGCCGCCGAAACAATCGTGTCGAACAACTTGTCTAAATGTTTTTCTTTATTGACTCCTATTAGTTTCGTTTCGGAAGAGCTTGTTACCAGCCCAACTTTTATTCCTTTCGCTTTCAGGGACTCAACAAATTTGACCGAACCGGGAATTTCTGGAAAAGACATTTGTTCTTCAAACCGGTCGTGATCTTCGAGTAGTTCATCTATTTTTCGGGCAGACACGTGTGCGAAATATTTTTTTAGGATATTAGGCATGGTTGTGCCTTTTATCACGGATTCGAAATTAGCTATACCTACTTTATATTTTTCTCCGGTTTGTTTCCAGAAAATACTGTATTGTGGTTCTGTATCTATTATTACCCCGTCCATATCGAAAAGGGCACAAGTTATATTTGCCATTTGAGTGATAATTTAAAGTAAGGTCCAAGACCTGTTTGTTTATAGACTAAAAGAGTTTTTATAATTGTTTATTATCAGATTTCTTTTTCGAAGATGTAATCTTCCATCAGATAACCGTTGCCGATATCAATATCCTCTTCTCCTGAAATACTGAACCCCATCTTTGTATAGAATCCGTGTGAACGGTTGAATCTATTCATATTAAGAGTAATATATTTATCTCCCTGCTTTTTGGCAAGTGATGAGATATATTCGATAAGTGTTTTGCCAAAGCCGCCACCTTGCTTGTTGGGCAGTACATATAGCTTATGAATTTTTGTTTTGTTCGTTCCCTTGTAATGGTATTCAATCGATGCAAAACCGTTATATTCTTGGGCGGTGTTGTTACGGATTAGAATGAAATACTGTCCATTCTGCATTTGATCAGAAAGTGATTCATTACTATACATCATATCTAACATATACATAGATTGCTCCGAGGATAGTATTTCACCATATGTTTTCGTCCATGCTGTTGTTGCAATATTACGTATCAATGGTATGTCTTTAATTCCTGCTTTTTCTATATGCATTTCTGTCGTTATTTTGCAAACAAAATTAGTAAAAATGGGTAAAACCTTCAGTCTGAAATAAAAGAAAGTATTCTATTTCAAATAAAAAATCCTACCCGAGTTGCAACTTGGTAGGATTATATGTAAGTACAAATGTAAAAGTATATTGTCGATTTTAATAGTAATAAGTGTTGGAACCGTAATTCGTTTTTGCATTCAATACAGCAGCTCCCGCAATGATTGAAGCTCCTAGTAGAACCTCCCAACCTGTATTATTGGCAGGTTTCTCTATGTAAAACATATCTCCTCGGGTAGACATATCACCGGGTAATTCACGGGGGGCAATAGCATTTGTTTTTATCAAGCTTGCTATATAAAAATCCTGTTCGTAGGATTGGGGTTTATCGGGACTTGTATATATTGTTACATAGCTGGTAAACTTAAAAGGGGCATCCTCTGCCGAAAAATCAGATCTTTTTACAGATCTTTTCTCTCCTAATTTGTTTCCCATATGCGCGTCCCTATATGGTTGACGTATCATAGATTGTAATCCAAAATTGAGATTTAGATTTGAATTACTGACCTTGGTTCTCGGTGGAATAAATGAGACATTGCTAGGCAGGCTCATCATTCCGGTCATATCGCTGACTGCCCGATCAGGACTGTTTAGATATGTATTTGCACTTCCTTCAAAACGCATAACATTCCCCTCATAGCTTATAGCCTGATCTTGTATAATCAGAGCTGATCTTCCCCAATCGACATACATTGGTACATTTAGCTTATTATATACTGTGATCTGTATAGGTGCATTTTCTCCATTAAAAGAGTGTGCTATCCATAAACTGTCATTTTCAAAAACGAAATCGCCGTTTTCTACTTTAGTAGTTGTCGGGGTTTCGGTATTCAGATAAGAATAGAAATAGGTCGATGCGCACGAAGAAAGCAAGAATGGTAGTGCTGCTAATAAAATAAGCTTTTTCATATGCCTTGATATTTTATATATGATATGGTATTCTATATTGTTGTGTTTTTTTATTTGTGAAAGTATGAAAAAAGCATTGATAAGAGTTGTTTTTTGGAAGAAAATAATTCTGTAAGTGAAAAATTAAATTAAAATCAAAGTCTGCCTTTAGACAGATTTAAATCCATGATTTTAAGATCCGTTTATTTTTTGTTTTGCAATTCAAATTGTAACTCTGTTATTTTATTATTTTGTTCATTCATTTTCTTTTCCTGCTCTTCATTTTCTTTTTTTAAGTCGATTACATACAATGTAAGTTCTTCTATCTTTTGCAATAACTTAGCTTGCATTTCACCCAGACTCACCCCATTTTCTTTAACCTCTTTTTCGGATGGAATGTCGGGTAGATGTTTGTGTGTGTTGATGTGATTTTCAACATCCTGAAGTGTCGGTAATTTGTAATCTTTATCGAATACGAAATCAGCCCATCCAGCTTCAACTTTTACTTCAGTCGCACGGATCGTTCCGGCTACATCGAGTTTGTTTTGAGGATTAATCACTCCTATACCTATGTTACCAGTAGCGGTAATCGCTAAACGACATTGTGTGGCAGTAAAGAACTTTATACCAGCATGTCCGCTTTGCCATAATGTTGG
The DNA here is from genome assembly GCF_036511535.1 of Indolivaga capnocytophagoides. GTDB lineage: Bacteria > Bacteroidota > Bacteroidia > Bacteroidales > Dysgonomonadaceae > Dysgonomonas_A > Dysgonomonas_A capnocytophagoides. The sequence goes on from NZ_AP028867.1 coordinate 50,317, forward strand.
AGCTCCTGGTTGCCATGAATCAACAACCCATTTTATTGCATAGTTTCCGATAGACTTTTGGTCATATATGAAATTGTCGTTATATACATATGTCAATTCTCCATTCGATAGTTTGATATTACCTCCTGCATTAATATTCTGAGTGACACCTAAGCTACCATCAATGGCTTGATCTCCATTATCTACAAGAGCCTTAGCCCATTTACCTTCACCCAATTCATTTGTACTTCTGATATACATGGCTGGCCAACTGTTAGTCCTGTTTATGCCAAAAGCAATTTGTCCACCCCAATGGTACGGCTTAGATAATAAGCTTTTATTAATAGAGTGAGCGATATTTATACCCCAAAATAAATCATAATCTTTATTAGGCATATTTACAGAACTAGATCTTGCAGATTCATAAAATCCGGAATATCTTAAAGTATTCCAATCCAGAGTGTTTAAAGTTGAGATTTCTTGAGAAAATAATAGATTAGTGATAGATAAATAAAAAATAGTCAATATTAGTTTCTTCATACTATAAATTTTGTGTTATTAATAAAGTTTAAATATAGCTAGAAAGATCTAGAAATTCTATCAGATAAAAAGAAAAAGTCATACCATTTGGTATGACTTTTTCTTTTATTTATATTGAAGTTGATTACTTCACTTCCTCAAAATCTACATCTGTTACGCTGTCGTCGTTCTTTTGTTGAGAACTACCTCCGGCGTTAGGGTTTCCTCCCATATTAGGATCAGCACCCGGTTGTCCGCCTGTAGCGTTATACATTTCCTGACTTAAAGCCTGAAACAGATTGTTCAATTCAGCCATTGCTGTATCTATTGCATCTACATCCTGAGCCTTATGAGCATCTTTCAACTTGTTCAATGCAGCTTCGATAGGAGCTTTTTTGTCGGCTGGAATTTTATCTCCAAGTTCAGTTAATTGCTTTTCTGTTTGGAAAATTAAAGAGTCAGCCTGATTAAGCTTATCGATTTTTTCTTTTTCTTTTTTGTCTGATTCAGCATTTGCAGCAGCTTCGTCTTTCATTCTTTGAATTTCAGCATCGCTCAAACCTGATGATGCTTCGATTCTGATCGATTGTTCTTTTCCTGTTGCCTTATCTTTAGCTGATACTTTCAATATACCATTGGCATCGATATCGAATGTTACTTCAATCTGAGGTACCCCACGCATTGCAGGTGGTAGTCCGTCAAGGTTGAACACACCTATTTGCTTATTGTCTCTGGCCATCGAACGTTCTCCTTGAAGTACATTGATTTGTACTGAAGGCTGATTATCAGCAGCAGTAGAGAAAGTTTCGCTCTTACGTGTAGGTATGGTAGTATTCGACTCGATAAGTTTTGTCATTACTCCACCCATTGTTTCGATACCTAAAGAAAGAGGAGTTACGTCTAGCAACAATACGTCTTTAACGTCTCCTGTCAATACTGCACCTTGTATGGCAGCACCCACGGCAACTACTTCATCGGGATTAACACCTTTAGAAGGAGCTTTTCCGAAGAATTTTTCAACTTCAGCTTGTACAGCAGGTATACGTGTCGAACCTCCTACAAGGATAACTTCATTGATATCTGATGCTGATAATCCTGCATCTTTCAATGCATTGCGGCATGGTTCTACACAAGCGCGGATAAGAGAATCAGCCAACTGTTCGAATTTAGCACGAGTTAATGTTTTAACCAAGTGCTTAGGCATACCGTTTACCGGCATGATATATGGAAGATTGATTTCTGTTGAAGTTGTGCTCGAAAGTTCTATTTTTGCTTTTTCGGCAGCTTCTTTCAAACGTTGAAGAGCCATTGGGTCTTTACGTAAATCAAGTCCTTCTTCTTTTAAGAATTCTTCGGCTAACCAGTCGATAATAACGTGGTCGAAGTCATCTCCACCCAAGTGAGTATCACCATTAGTTGATTTTACCTCGAATACGCCGTCTCCAAGCTCAAGGATAGATATATCGAAAGTTCCTCCACCTAAGTCGAATACAGCAATCTTAAGGTCTTGGTTCTTTTTGTCCAAGCCGTAAGCCAAAGCTGCGGCTGTAGGTTCGTTGACAATACGTTGAACTTTAAGTCCTGCGATTTCACCGGCTTCTTTAGTTGCCTGACGTTGCGAGTCGTTGAAATATGCAGGTACTGTAATTACAGCATCAGTTACTTCTTGTCCTAAATAATCTTCGGCTGTTTTCTTCATCTTTTGAAGTATCATAGCCGATATTTCCTGTGGAGTGTATAAACGTCCGTCTATATCTACACGAGGTGTATTGTTGTCTCCTTTTACTACCTTATAAGGCACACGGGGGATTTCGTTTTGCACTTGATCCCATGTTTCACCCATAAATCTCTTGATAGAGAAGATAGTTTTTTCGGGATTTGTTATAGCCTGACGCTTAGCGGGGTCACCTACTTTACGCTCGCCGCCATCTACAAAGGCAACTATAGAAGGCGTAGTACGTTTTCCTTCGTTGTTGGCGATAACGATAGGTTCGTTACCTTCCAATACGGCAACACAAGAGTTTGTGGTACCTAAGTCAATTCCAATTATTTTTCCCATTTTTATATATTATATTTTATTGTTTTCATTTACTTGTTTTGTCTGTCTTACGTTTTGTATTCGCAAAGACATTAGGGTTTATTCAAAACTTGTGCCAAAAAATAAAGGGTTTTTGAAATATGACATTTTGACAGAAATTCGATTCATACTCATTCTTTTTCTTTTGAATGTGTTTTGCGATAATGTTAGGCAATGTTGTAGATGTTTATTCGGTATTAGATATATTTTGCTGATATTTTAGTTGTTTTGGGCATTTTGATATTTTTTTGAGGAAAAAAATAGCATAAATTTTAGTTTTTGTTGTTTGTAATGTATTTATATATAGGTGTTTGTTTTATTTTTATTTATGCTATTTATATCGCATAAATAAGATATATTGAACCATTGTTCATCACATGCGTTTATAGTGCATACCTTCACACTTCGAAGGTTAGTGTTTATTCAAAAAAAAAGTGTTGTTTTTAAGTAGCGAAAGCCTGTGATGTGAGATCACGGGCTTTTTCGCATTATATACTCTGTTTTTTGATTGACTGGGTTGTTTTCCCTTTTTTATAGTCAGTAGGGTGGAGCAAAAAATAAATAGCTGGCGTCGGATGTGTTTTATCCGAAAAAGTAAAACTAAGTTGGAGAAGACAAGGATAAGCTGATAGCTCTGGCAGATGATGTAGTATTGCCGATTTTAATATATGCCTTATGACAAAAGGTTGGAATGGTGTGAAAGTTGTGCAGAAAAGGTGATGCTGTTTATCAATAAAGAAAGGTGGAGCTTTAAAAGCTCCTGTTCCTTCTTATTTTTTAGACTCTTCAACAGATACCTTACGAAATTCTTTAAGCGCTTTTTCAATTGCTAAAGAAGATTTTCTGGCACGAGTTCCGGCTGCTTTGTTTCCGTTTTCTACTTGAAGAGCTGCGTCTTTTGCAAATTCTGCGAAAAGCTCGTTTAAGTTGTCTAGTAATGCTTTCATTTTGTTCTATTAAAAATTAAATCGGGACAAAGATATATTCTATCCTCGTTTGCACGCTATTTTGAAGACACTTTTTTTGACAAAATGTTCATTTTATTTTTTAATCGATACTTGTCTGTAGGCTGTGATATTTATCTTGTCGTATTCAATTGTCTGTAAATCTTGAGTTTTGGTGAAGCGGCTAGCCACAGCCGGACTTTATCTGATTTTGTAGTTTATTCCTGCTTTTCGGGCTTGTGAATGCTGGAGTCTCCGTTGTATATTATACTCATGCCCGTCTTTCACGAAATTGCTTCCTGTTTGTTTAAACCAAAACGAGATGTTATTTTCTATACAAACCTGCCTGATATCCAAAATCCAATCGTAGTTGCAGGTACGTATATTATGGTAACCTGATTCGCCTCCGACAACAACCTGGTCTATCCATTTTCCGACAAACGGGCGTAAGTTTATTGATTCGAGTATCGGTTCACATATAATGATCTTGTGTTTTATGGGACTGCTTTTATACAATGGCAGTCGGTAATTGGCTCTCTCCTGATTCTCTACGGTACAACAGATCGTAACATGATCGTATCCGTCTCCCCAGTCTTCAGGTAGATTTACAGAGAGTCTGTCTATACGTTTGGTTATCATCAGAAAAGTGAGATCGGAGCGTTCTCGTATCATCTGCCAAGCTTCGGTTCTCCATTCATCGGCATCTTCAACGAAAAAATCTGAGGTGAAACAAGTTGCAATTTCCGATCCGGGTGGTATTTTATATTCACCGTTTTTCTTTTTCTGCACTGGTAGGTCGAAGTTTTTAGTCTTGGAAACAATACTGCTATCTATACCTCTCTTCGCATCGCCCCTGTACACGTAACAATTGCGGCAGCCTTCGCTCAATTTATGACAACCATGCCATGGATTCCACAGTTTTTGCATATTGGTAGGAAAGATGATGTTTAGAACCAAAGATAATGAATTGCCCGACGATTACCTAATGGAACGGATGTCGTGGACTGATGAGATTAAACTTCTTTTATAAAAGTGCAGTCTTTAACGCGGTGGAGAAGATTTGACTGGTCGATGAATATGTTTTTGTAATGTTCGCCGAACAAATTGGTGTATTCCGACAAGAACATAGCTCTTATAGAACGTTTGTTATCTGTTTTTTTTATGATGTAATCTCTGCCGTGCTTCAGTTTCATTCTACAAAGATAGAAAAAGCCTTTCAGTACTAGGGTTTGATTCTCCTAATAGATATTGTCTTTTTGAAAAAACGCTTTGTGTTTTATCGGAAAATGCTTATATTTGAGTTTATTGAGATCGGAGTATAATAAACATTTTAACCTGTTGATTTAATAAACGGAACTGAACGTTTTAAGTAGCGAGTGCAGAGTCAAACTCGTTTGGACTATGCCGAGTCTCGCAAAACGACTAATATAATTGAACGTATATAAAAGCACTCGGAATGGAATTATTTCTTTTAATAGTATTTATTTTTTCAATCTGTATATCGTTATTTTCTGCAGGATATTTTATTGCATGGCTGTGTCATGGAGATAAGGCCATTCATTTTTTCAGAATAAGCCTGAGAGTGATGTTTGGCGTTTTACTTATCATAGTGCTGGGATCTAAACTGGTATTTTAAAAGCTGTAATAGGATTTTCTTAAATAGCACAAAAGGCCTTCCATCCCTGGAAAACCTTTTGTGGAAAATCCCTAACATCCATTCCGGTAATTGTCTTACATGTTTAGTTTGCCTAAGTACTAATCATTTTAAGTTCCCGTAAAAAATTCTAATAACTACTAATAAATAAAATTATTGAAGCTTGTTTTACAAATGTATTCTGTTGTTATAGAATGTTGTATAATATTTTTCTCCTTTATTCTTCTTAATTGCAAAAAATACTTCAGTAAAATATCCACAGAAGCATTTTACCTTTATTTTATCGAAAATATATTGAAGAACATACCTTCAATTTAGTTGTTAATATGATTAATATGTAATTTTAAAGTCAGAGACCTTGCATTAGAATCTGATCTCATTTTTTTGTAACATATTATACAAAACTTAAAACGAAAATCTTATGGACTCAGAAAAACTATCGAAACAGTATATCGAAAACTACAACAAGCTGGCAGACAGGTATAACAATTCGGATATTAAAAGCATTGTATCCGGCATCAATGAAGCCATTTATTACGGAGATAAGCCTAAAGTAGAAAGCTGTTATCTAAAGATACAATCATGGAATTCGGATGTCTCGGATATGGAAGAAAACCGTAATTCGCTCAATCATAAATTTAAACATATGCATCTGCCTTCAGTGGAGATGTTTACTATTGTATATGATAATATCATAAAATGCTGGCGGTTTAATACCGATGCCGAATAAGTTTGTGATTGTTCCGTTTTGTCGTGAGATAGAATAGTGCGAAAATTTGCAAATATCGGCAATATGATATAACTTTGCGGCTCAGATAAGGTTATTAATGGCTTATGCCCTAGCATTAGGGAAGAAAATCGGGGGTGTAGGCTACCTTTTGTAAATGTATTCTTTTTTACATACCCTAATAGTTTAATTTAAAAACTTAAATTATTGAGTTATGAAGAAAAGTAGAATCTACTTGGCTCTTTTGGTCATGGGCACTGCATTTTGGGGAATCTCTTTCCCATTGGTGAAAGACGGTCTGAATGTCGTTCATCCGTATTCATTTCTATTATATCGGTTTTGTTTAGCGGCAATAGTTCTGTCTGTGCTATTCTACAATCACCTCAAACGTATCAATTGGAAGACTGTGAAATACGGTATTCTGGTGGGGATACCTCTTTTTCTGGCCATATTGCTTCAGACAGTCGGATTGCAATATACAAGTTCGGCCAATGCTTCTTTTATCTCAGGGATGGATGTTTTGTTGATTCCGGTACTTAAACTGTTTATATTCAAGAAATCTGTAAAGCCGAAAACATGGGTTGCCTGTAGTGTGGCTTTAGTCGGTCTTTATATCATAGCGATGAGTTCAGAGAACGGAGGTTTCAATACCGGTGATTTATATGTGCTCGGAGGTGCTTTAGCCTTCGGATTCTATGTCTTGCTTGTTGGAAAATATACGGCTAAAGCAGAGACCATATCAATGGTGATCGTACAGCTTTATACATGTGCCGTTGCATATGCTGTATTGGTTGTCAGTGTATTGGGTACTGATCAATTAATGCTTCCTGCTGATGGAGGCGTCTGGAAAGCAGTTTTATTTACCGGAGTTTTGGCTACTGCCTACATGTATGGAATACAAAATATTTCACAGAAATTTATAGAGGAGGAAAAGATTGCACTGACTTACCTTTGCGAACCTGTATTTGCCGTGATTGCAGCTTATTTTTTAATCAACGAAACTATAACCATTTATACCGTAATAGGAGGTATTTGTATTCTGTCGGCGATGTTTATTTCTGAATTTAATTTCAAAAAGAAATTGCATCTGAAAAGTATACATCAATAAACAAAGAAACAGCAGCTTGAGAAGCTGCTGTTTCTTTGTTTATTGATTATTCTCTAACACACCGGATAGAGAATCCCCGATTACGTAATGATTTCTCAGGAGTGTCTTTTACTGTAGTTTCAGTTATTTTAAAAACATATGACTTTGCTTCTGAGCTATCCGATTCTCCTTTATTAGACTTGGCAGTCCAATAATATCCAATTACGGCCACATCGTTATTTACTATATCATGAGAGTTTTTGCCATAGAATAAGCCGCCTGCACCGGGATAAAATAATCCTGCATTAGTAGTGCTGGTAAAATATCCGCCATAGTAGGTCGGGGATCCGTATACAGTTGATATCGAAGTATTATTCCACGCATACACATTTGACGTGAATTGGCTTTTGACAAAGCTGTTAAGGTCTTTTACAACTCTCCATCCCTCAGGTGAAGGGTCGAATACCGACTTGTCGCCGTCTTCACCCCATGATGCCCATTTGGGATTGCCGCTTCCCCACCATTCTTTAGATACTCCGTCAGAAAAAAGGAGAGGATTCTGTACCGAGGTGAGTGCATCATCGAACGACGAAAAAGGTATATCCTTGATCTTTTGCCCGTGCTCATCATATGTATATACCTTAGAAAATATAATATCTATGGATGGTTCATCGGGCTTTGGTTTAGTTTCTTTTTCGTATGTGTTAGGGAATGGATCCTTACGTCCCCATTGGTAGAAGAGCCCTCTGGACAACCACCATTGATTATCTAAAAAATTACTCAATGCTCCAAGATTGCGATCCATGAATTGATCTGTTGTTGATGGAATATAATTAGTAACCCATATATGCCAGCTCCATTTTATTAATCCTTGGTTTTGATCTTTAACTGCAATAACAGCATTGCCTTCTTTTATTCCAGGTTTGACTGATAATAAAGCTTTACGCCCCTTGCCGTACACTTTTATTTCAGATACTGCTCCGGATGTACTGAGGCCGTTTGAATTGTCTGTCCAAATAAATTTTTCTTTAAAATTATTCCTCCTGCTTAGACTTCCCGGAATTCCTTCTTCTGCTCTGGAGACAGGAATGAATATAGAAGAAGTGCCGGGTTTTACCATATAACAGTTAGAAGAGTTTCTTATGTTATTTCTGCATTGTATAACTTCGAAACTGGCTTGTAGTCTCCCCGCTTTTATATTGATATATCCAACTCTGGCATCTTCCCCTGTAGCCGGCAGTGCTTCAACCTTCAGGGTCATTTGGTGGTAGTTTTTGTATGTGTTTAACTCACTGACAGTAAGCCATGAGCAAGAAAAGTCAGCTGTATTTTCATTATTGCTTATACCTATGATTTCAGCACCTTCAGGATAATCTGTATCAAAACTAAACTCGTATGTACTTTCATATTCCCTCGCTAGAAGCCCGTCATCACTTAGAGCCAGAATATACTGCCCGTTATAATTAAGATCTTTCATCTCTACCATATCATAATTTATGATCCGGGTTTTGAGATTCGATACGACAGTATATGAATTTAAGGCTTCTTCGAGGGTATTGTACCCAATGCCTTCTGCTCGAATTATTCTAACGTCATATATATGATTACGCAAAAGAGGCATATAATTGCTTTTATTGGCTCCGGAATCATAAGTGAAATCTACCCGGTAGAAATAATTTTTATTATCATATTCTCCTTCGACAACAAGACAGGGTGATGCCTTTCGTATTGATTCGTTATTGTCAGTAGATTCTTGAGCTTCGAATGTGTAAATTTCAGAATTCAAACTGTTCGATGCTCCCGAAACTGAATACTTTAGGGCATGATCTTTACCTGTTTGCGGATTCGGATTATCAGGTGTATTAGGGATAGAAGATGTATTCATTGATATTACTCCTGTAGTTGCATTCCATGCAGGAGAAATATAACCTAGTGTATTATAGTTACAAAGATATACGTTCTTGAGGGTGAAAGCCGATGTTTGAACCGAGATATCAATTTTGGCAAGCATCCTTCTCAATATTATTTCATCAATTGTGCCTGTCGATGATGTTATGTCAATACTTCCGGTTTCACCATACATGGGGATGGGGGTGTAAACGGAATTTTCGTCAGAATCCCATTTTCCTGTATTACTGACCTCTAACGCTTCCAGAATGGTTGTTTTGGGTGTTCCGATTGTAAATCCGTTTAAGGTTGTTCCGATTGAATTGCTGATATTTGCAATTAGGACAATGTTAACATTAAGATCTTCCAGAAGTATCGATTTGAATTTTATCGAATTAGATGTCTGGCTTATATTTGTCGCTTCGTTTTTGTATATCAGAGTTTCGTTTCCTGATGCATCGATTTTGAAAAGCAATACATCTATTCGGCTTATTTCATTTTCTTTTTGTCCCATCGAACGTAAGGATACTTTTTCCGGCACGGCGAATTTGGGAAGGGTTACAACAAACGAAAATTCTCTGATTTTCCCAGTATTCCCTCCCTTATTGTCATAATCGTCATGTTGACAAGACGTATGTATAAGAAGCATACTGATAATGACGTATAATAAGGTATATTTATTCATATAGAAAAAGTCTGTTAAAAGATACGTACTACTAAGCTCAGGTTTCCGGCTTTGAGGGTGAATGATCCGCTTGTGTTTGATTTGACTGTCAAAATACGATATTGATCACCGTTGCTTCCTCCGCTGACTGTTACTCCGGCCGTCTGAGATTGTACTGTTATGCCTTCGGGATGATCGGTTGAGGCTGTGATTTTAAACCCGGTTCCAATCTCCGATAACAGTATATGAGAGCTGTCTACATATAAATAATATTGAGGATCTAATACGATATTGTTTTCGGCATTAACCCAATCCTCAACTTCAGCTTCGAGAGAATAATTCCCGTCAAAAGCCTCCTCCGGAGTTACTGCTCCTTTTTTAGAAACTTTAGCTATTGTAATATTATATAAATGATTTCTTAAGATATCACCGGAAACAAAGTTCGGTAAAGTCGGAGGAATGTCTATTCTGTAATAAGATACATCGCTGTCTGTATCGAATATTCCTCCTACTACTATTGCTGTAGCATTTGATCGGATATTTACCCCTTTGGACTCGAAGGTATAAATACTTTGTTTGATTTTATTCGCTGTAGCTTCATATTTATAGTTTGGTAATTTTTCGGTTAAAACAGACAAAGGCATTGTTGCAGTAATTACTTTTCCGGAAATATTATCCCAATTAGGCAGATCATATGCTATGCGCCCCGATTGCTTTCTGTTGAATATGTAAGCTTCTTTGAAATCGAAATTGGTTACAGTACTCTGAAGGCTTATGTCAAAGCGAGCCAGCATCCGTATAAGGTATATGTTACTTAATGTAGTGGAAGTATTTGTTATTTCCGTATCTATCTCTCCATACATGGGGATATAAAGATTAAGCCATTCTGAATTCGAATCTACTGTCAGATTTGAAATAATATCATCGAATTTGTCCCCTATCTGTATTCCTAAATTATGAATATAGGAAGATGCATTTGCTATAAATACGAATTTTTGTTCGCCGGTTTCGAGCCAAGCTGTGAATGTTGAGAATTCATACTGAGGGTTTTGTTGCTGTATATCAATCCCTTTGACAGAGTATGCCAATTTATAGATGCCTCCTGTTTTTCGAAAGGCCAGAATGTCTATTTCATTTATTTCATTTTCTTGGGTAACGGACATTGATCTCAGAGAAGCACCTGTCAGATCTTGTGTGGATTGGACAAGGCTTATTGTTACTTTCTGCTTATTATTTCCCTGTCTAGTATCGAGATCTGTATCATTACTGCACGACTGAAACATAAATGCCGCAACGACTGCCAATAGTATGTGTAATATTACTTTGTACATAATCGTTTTTTTTAAGAGGGTAGTGCCTGCTGTATTGTTACCATTCGGGGATAACTGTGCTTTCGTCCCAGACTCCTATTTCGGGAGAGATAGATATATCTCCTGATGTATAATTAAACAGGATGGGAATCGTTACCTCACGATCCTTATCTAAGGATATGTTGTTATTCTTTACGAAAGTTTTAATGTCGACACTAGCAAGTATATTATTATTATCGGTCGGATTTAACAAATCAACCGTAATCGGATTGTCATAGTCAAATCTGAAAACATCACTGCAGGTTGCCCACGTTTTGTCGGCTGCCGCTGTCATTGACGGAATGTAACTGCTTACTGCTCCGTATGTTTGCATTTCAGAATTATAATACGTCTTGAGATTAGTAATATAGATTGCTACCATATTCTTCTTAGTATCAAGACCTTTTACTGCAACTTTAAAATGGATAAAAGCCGGTTTAAACTTTACAGTACCTGTGTATTTACGGTCGGATGGTATGGTAAACGCAAGCTTGCCGTAAAAAAGCGAATCGCTTGTTTGTATTATTTTCGAAGAACCGCTGTTAGGATGCGATACTTCCATATTTGTTATTTTAGAGTCAACACCCAAACCTTTTATTTGAGTATTGTCAAATGCATTTCCCCAGCATATAGCTGTGTAATTCCCTGATTCGAGCCCTAGTTTGACTCCCTGAAATTCAGTCAGGTATTCTTTATTTATCAGGCGCGATTCTACCAGATTTCCGTCTTTGTCGAAAATACCGATATTCACTTTATTTATTTTGTTAGGGAAATTCGGATATTCGAAATTGAGGATAATACCTTCGCATTCTCCACATTTAGACATATCTTCCCTTATGCATGCTGCAAACATGCATACTGTAAATAGCAGTGATATAGTTTTCGGTAAATTCATCCTTTGTTCGTTTCTGTTCTTTTTATACAACCGGAACAGACTTACAGTCCGTTCCGGTTATTAAAAATATTAGGCTTTAATTTATTTTTTTACTTAAATTTCGGGTAATACCTCTACTTCTTCCCAAGGTTTAACCTCTACGGTTACTTCTAATTCAACTTTAGGATCTTCAGGAGCAGTAGTCAGGTGTTCAGCTCCAATATTCAAGGAGTTGATTATATAATAATAACCTCCTGCCAGATTTGCGACAGATGATCCGTCTGAAGCTTTCTTCAAACCTTTAACTGTTACATATTGTTTGGCTGGTATGACCATTCCTGTGGCTGTTGCATCAGTTATCTCAAGTATGATATGAGGAACATTTTCTTGCTTAACGGCACCACTGCCATCGTCCGTAGGATCAGGGAATGTTGTTCCGTTAGCTGCACCTGTAGTTGCGGGAACAAAGTATCCCCAAACTGCTCCAGAGGGAGTATGGCTTGTGCCTGCTGTCGCTGCGGAGTTATCGTCACGGTAGATGGCTCCTGCTGCACTGTATATTGCAGGGAATGGTGATCCCCATACCGATTTATCAAAATTTAGAATATCGGCAGCAACCAATCCTGATGAAGGAAGAGTTTCGTTTAAAGGGAACTTCATATATGTATTATTGATAAATATATTTGTTACCTTGAATGATGTCAGAGGTGTTGCTACAACATTGGTTTCCAGTGCAGATTTGATTTCTTTCACTTCTATTCTGGCAACAACGGCTCTTAATTCTATGCTTGCGCTAGATGGCGTTCCGGCTGTGATAGTAGCTTCTCCTTTTACATTAACAGCATTTTGGGGATGAGTTTGTTTATCGATGTGGATAAAGCTCGATTTTAGGTCTGTAATGTTTGCCAGAGGAGAAGCAAAAGTGATAGATCCAGAGATAGCTCCGGTATTACCTATGGCATAAATTTTAGTGGCAGCTGCAGGTACAGTGAAAGTTTCCATTGTTGTTCCTGCCGGCAAAGATCCAGAGATAGGGAATTGCTGTGTGCTTAGTATATTTCCGGTACCATCGTAGAAATAAAGAGTTAGATCAGCCACATCAGGTGTAAGCCCTACAGCTGATGGTCCGTCTGCTCTCAATTGTGTATTACTTCCGATAGATATGCTAAGGCTTACTTCCTTAGTTTTTCCTGTCGGATTAACATCAGTTCCATTGTCATCGTCGCTCGAACAACTTGCGAATCCGATAACAGTAGCTAAAGCTACCGTAAATAAATAGCTGAATTTTTTGATTGTTTTCATTTTTCTCGTTTTTAGAGTGTTGTTATAGAATAGTTTAAATCGTATATTCTAAAATTTGTATATAATGTTAATTGCTGTTTTCGTAATGCCCCAATAATGCTTATTATCTCGTTTTATAAATGGGCCGCAAACTTCATGTGCGTATTTAGAATGGTGGAGATAAGCATATCCGCCGCCAATTTCAGCTTCAATGTCAAACTTGTTATTCAGATTCCACCGATAGCCGTACGAAAGCCCTGCACCTGCAAGCCATCCTTGATATCTGTCTTTTATACGAAGCGGATAGCTGGTTTTACCTACATTATAAAAAGCCCAGTGTAAATGCAATCCAAAGAAGTGGCCTGATAACGAACGATCTTTCCAATAACGAAATTCGGGTTGAATGAGTACATGTTTAAATCTTTTGTTGTTAGAAAATGTCCATGAGTTCCAGTTGATAGGAACGTCGATAGAGTATTTGTCTGATATCAGGTATTCCACTCCTAGATTGACACTTAGTGTAGCATCATAAAGCAGGTTTGTTTTGATGGACCATTTCGCAGGCTTTGCCTTTACGCTGTAATCAATCTCATCAGAATATATAGAGTGTTGTTGTATATCCTCTTTCGAAGGTTTGGATTCAGTATATGTATCCGGTGTGTGGATTATTGTATCTTTCTGTTGAAATGTATTTTCAGGAGTAATGATGTCATTTTTATATGGAGGCGTGTCGATATCAGATTCAGAGTCTTCTTTGTTTCCGAAAGAAGGTACCGGTGGATCTGAATCCGAGACTATATTATATCTTTGGTTTGCAGCTGCATGGCTAGCTCGTCCTGATCCAAAATTTTTAGAGCTGGAATTTGAAGTCGTTAAATTTCTGTCTAATTCGTCTATTATAATATTTTTAAACAGATTTTTTTCTGAATCTTCTGTATTTGTGATAGATATAATATTCAGCCCGTTTTTTTTGCTTATTTGGTATGTGTAAGTGTTATGGTCCAATATGGATAAGAGTAGCTCATCTATATTGTCTTGATTAGTGATTTGGACTTGTTTCGACATATCCAGATCGGGAAGCCCTATGATAGTATAATTGTGTTTGTCTTTAATTAAACTGATTATTTTTTCGACTGATATCTGATTTTTATCTTTCGTATTATCGCTGGCAGAGCATCCATTACACATTTGGGTAAATGTTAACAGTGCCAGGATTATTAAAACAATAATAATCAGAATGGTTCTTTTGTTTTTGTTGTTCATATCAAAAAAAATAACTCTCTTTATTTAATTGTGTTGTAAATAGAAAAAAAAGAGTTTTTTGTTGTTTTTTGGTTTGTTCTATTATAAGAACTTGTTGTTCAATGGGCAAATATAGTATAACAGATTAATATAATCTTGCTTTGTATCGTTAAAATATGTTATAGAAAAGGTGCTTTGTATCATTTTAACACAAAGCGGTGCTAGGATTGCTGTTTCTCTCAAATGAAAAGTGAAAATGTAAATAATCAGCTTGTTGTATTGTGTGATGCTGTTTTTTTTAGGATGTGATTACTAAAAATATAGTGCTTTTTTCTTAAAAAATAGTTCGTTTTCGAAATTTATGCGTTAACATATTTTTTTAATATTGTTTTTAACTTAAAAATGGGGCTTAAATAAAATAAAAATGATATTTTGGTTATAAATAATTTAGAATTTGAGCAGATGTTGAGATGTCAGATTTTATTAAAACCTGAATTAGTAGTTAAAGATGGTAAAATATCTTAGGCAACTATTATTATAAGCCTATAACAGCCGGTTTTATTAAAATTTAAACCATCCTTCGTTTTTTGTTCGGATTTTGATTGATCATATTTAAAATATATCGTATTTTTGTAGCGCCAAATAAAAGAGCATGCGCGCGTGGTGGAATTGGTAGACACGCTACTCTCAGAAGGTAGTGCCCGTTCGGGTGTGTGAGTTCAAATCTCGTCGTGCGCACAAAAAGGATTTCAATTTCTTGAAATCCTTTTTTGTTTATTATAAGTCTCACAACTTACAATATTAGTTTCATCATTATATCGGTTTGTTCGTCGTTCCCAAGTTTGAAGATGTGTTTGTCGAATTCAATGAAACCGTTTTTTTTATAAAATCTTATGGCTTTGAAATTTTTCTCCCAAACACCTAACCAGATATACTTTGCATTGATCTTGTGAGCGACCTCTATTGCTTTTTCATAAAGTAACTGGCCTATTTTCTGCCCATGATAATCTTTCAGAATGTATATTCTTTCTATTTCAATGGCTTGGATATCATTTAATTCAGTCTGTGCACTACCCGAATTCAGTTTCAGATAGCCTATAATGTCGTTGTTGGCGATGGCAAAATAAAAAAACGATGATTCATTTCTGATTTCTGCCTCAAGTACTTCTAAATTCAGATTTTCCTGAAGATATCTATCCATATCTTCCTTTGTATTGCTTTCTGAAAATGTTTCGACAAAAGTCTGGCTGCTTATCTTTTGTAGTTCGACTTTGTCCCCTACACCTATTTCTTTTATGTTTATACTTGTGTGTGTCATTATCCTTTTTTTCGTAAAGGTAGTAAGAAATGAAAGACTCCGGAATATTTGCCTGATTCCTTTTCAGAACAAAAAACACTTTTCTTTTATCTGTACCGAACATATGATGCGTCTACTTTGTTAGAAAGGTATATTATTCTAAATCTATTAGAAATGAAGAATTTGGATAAAAATGAATACCACGGATTCACTGGTTATGAAGACGCTCGTATTGCAACACCTGTAAAGAAGGTGAAGAAAGCAAATCCAAAGGCTGTGAAGGCGGCATTGAACAGAATAAATCCTGATGAGAATACTCAGGATCGAGGTTAAACCAAAGACCTGCTCCAATTCGTAAAGATTGCGGCAGGTCGTAAAATACAGTTAATAGAGACGCTACCTATAGACATTTTATATATTTTTAGTTTCAATTCTTACTCCAGCAGCAGAGAGTGTTAATGTCGTGATCTAAAGCGATAGCTTAATGCTGCTATTGTATTTAGGATGTTGAAGAAGGTCCTAGACCCCAAAGAGCAAGAAAGCCCGTGATCTCACATCACAGGCTTTTTTCTTTAAAAACAACACTTTCTTTTTGAATTAACACTAATCACTATGGATTTGTATAGTTTAAACGCAGAATAAAAAGAATAGTTCAATTTCAACTTGTTATTCAATGTTAAAAAAATAAAACAGAATGAATGTATTGTGATATGATCGGAGGTTATTCCTATTCTTATAAAATTTAAACAGACTCTTGAAGTTGAACCATAATCCGGTGTGTTTTCTCATTTTTTATCTATGTATAAAAACACATTCAATTATGGCAAAGTACACAGAAAAACTAGGAAAGAAAATAGCTGAAGCAATAGAACAGGATGAGTATACACTGGGAGAAATCTGCTCAATACACAATATCAGCCGAAAAACATTTTATCAGTGGATGATTAAATATCCCGATTTTGAAGAGATGGTTGAGAATGCCCGTCTGGAGAGAGATGAACGTCTGTCTCAGAAAGCACGTCAGATACTCAAGCAGAGAATAGAGCAGGGACGTACAGTTACTACAACCCGCTATAAATATGCAGTGGATGAGTATGGCGAATTGTATCTGACCGGAAAAACCGTAACGATGAAAGAATACTCTCCGAATGAAAAGACCCTCAAAATGGCGATATCCAAAGAAAGCGACATCAACAATAAAGAGAAAAAAATTCTTTTGCAACTGAAGGAAGAAGAACGTATTTTACAGCAAGAGCTGGAAGACCAATTATGGGAAGAGGAAAGAGAGAGAAAGTATCAAAAGTGGCTGCGGGAATCAGCAGAACAAAAAGCGGCGGAACAGCAGGCCTGCGAAAATGAAGTCTGATAACTGATTTTATTGTCACTTTTGTAACCTTTTCGAATTTTTAGTGTTTTTCGGATTGATAAATAGTTTAATAATAGTGTTTTAATAGGTCTTAAATAGTTTGTTCAACAGCGAGGATTCTATTTTATATAGACCGAAGCAGAGGGGTGATAATAAAAAAAGCCCGTGATTTCACATCACAGACTTTTCAACTTAAAACAACATTTTTTACAAACACTAATCACTATGGTTTTAATATAATGTAAACAATAGTCCGAAAAATTAGTTCAATTTTATCTATGAAATTAACTGTTTAATTAGTTTTATTGCGAATCTATAATTGTATGATTTTGTAGATATGTGCTGTAAATGTACTTATTCGCCGATAAAAACGCATAGTATGTCGATTTTTATTGAATAGACCAATTCTGAGAGTTAATTTTATCATCATATGAATAATGTCTGATGAGTAAATATAAATTGATGAAGAGACGTTTGCTTACTATAGCGACCCATACTGTTGCTTGGGTAATTTTTTTGATCATAGTACCGCTGATGCCCATGCGACCGGGAGAATCATTCAATCTGATAAATATGCTGCCTTTTGTGTTTGCTTATATTTATCTGTTGTTATTTTTTTATTTGAATGTTTATGTGTTAATACCCAGATTGGTTTCGAAACGGAAGTATCTTTTGTATGGGGTGTGTATATTTATCGGATTTGTGTCTTTTATGGTAATACAACGTGTTGTATGGAATGAAACGAGATCTAATTTCGAGCATAAGTTTTCACATAGAAAGCCATTCGACAGAGAGGGTACTTTTGCCGATTATAATGAGACATTCAAAGAGCGAATGCCTCCCCATGAAATGAAGGACATGCCGAGAGCTGATCTCGAGCCGGACAACAGTCAATCCCGAATACATATTGTTCCGAACCGCAACGGAAGTAATATGCCTTTCGAATTCAGGCTTATCACCCTGCCTTTTTTTCAGTTTCTGATGTTCTTTCTTCTGAGTATCGGTTATCGAATTAGTCTAGAGTGGTTTTCAATCAATCAGAGAAATAAGGAGATAGAAGCCGAAAAACTCAAAGCTGAACTGTCTTTCCTCAAGGCGCAGATAAATCCGCACTTCTTTTTTAATACATTGAATACGATATATGCACTGTCGCTCAATAAATCGGATAAAGCTACGGATGCCATTCTGGTTTTCTCACAATTGGTGAGGTATGTTCTGAATAAGGCCGAGCAGGATACAGTTCCGCTTTCGGAAGAAATAGTTTATCTGAGTGATTATATTGATTTACAGAAATTGCGCTTTTCCGAAAATTTGAAAGTAGAGTTTAACGTAAGTGGTGATATCGAAAAATATACAATTGCCCCGTTATTGATCATGACTTTTGTCGAAAATGCTTTTCAGTATGGTGTAAGTACTCACTATATCTCTGATATTATAATCAACCTGTCTGCCAAAGCAGGCATAATTCATTTTGATATTACGAATAAGATATATAAGACCCAGAAACAGGTGGGAGCGGGCAGGCAAAGTATAGGAATCGGTAATACAACAAAAAAGCTGGATCTGATTTATCCCGACAATTATAGATTGAATATAATGAATGATGGATACGAATACAGAGTCGATCTGGACATTAATGTAGGATATGATCAGACAGTCAAAGACGGTATTTCATAGATTCTCTAAGATTAACAAAGCAGAAGAAAACGGAAAATTAAAAATATACAAGAGATGATTAATTGTGTTCTAATAGACGATGAGCCTCATGCTCTCGAAGTGCTGAAAACATATATCGAAAAGGTTCCTTATCTCAATTTCGCAGGAGCATATACTGATGCCATCAAGGCATTGACCGAAGTGCCCGCTCAGGCTCCCGATGTAATCTTTTGCGATATAGAAATGCCTGATATCAATGGTTTACAGTTTGTCGAAAGTTTACGGATATCTCGTAAGCCTCTGTTTGTAATGGTGTCTGCGCATGATCAGTATGCGATAGAGGGTTTCAATCTGGATGTAATTGACTATCTGCTGAAGCCTGTATCGTTTTCTCGATTTCTGAAAACGGCACAGAAGCTTCAAGATCAGGTACGGATACAAAATGCCTCGCATGAAAATCCGGTGGAACAACATTTTCAGACCGAAGAAGCCTCGGAAAGCTATATCTTCGTCAAATCAAATAATAAGCTGTTGAAAATAAATTACGATAAGATTCTTTATATCGAAAGCTTATCCGATTATATAAAAATATATACCGAAGATTCGCAGCGTCCGATACTATCATTGAGCAGTTTGAAAAGCCTTGAGGAGAAACTGCCATCGAATCGTTTTAAGCGTATACATCGGTCTTATATTGTGTCGTTGAGCAAGATCAAGGCAATAGAGCATAAGAAAGTTCTGATCGGAGAAAGAGCTTCACTTCCGATCAGTAACTCGTATTATGATAACTTCTTCAATACTCTGATATCGAATAATATTCTTAAGTAGGATTTTTGTCTGTAAAGCGATCAAATACTTAAGTCTGAAGATAAGATCGCTCAGGATGTGGAAGAATTCGCTATAGGCAGAACTGTTGAAGGGGTTGATTAAGAAGGTTAATTAATGATTTGATGATAAAAGCCCCTCCTAAAAGTAGAACCTAATTTTAGGAGGGGCTTTTATTTAAGCGAATAACTATGAATAGGGTTGTGGAGCTTACTTTATCCGGTTTCCTATAATCTTTACCAACTCATCGTGAGTGATAGTTGGCAGTTCATCTTTTGATACTTTTGATGCTACAAGTTCTCCTGTATTCTTAGCTGATACTTCATCAGGAAAAGGAAGATTACCGGCTATACAGGGCATGTACGGTTGATCTATGATCTTTTTTTGTCCTTTGCGTATAAGATACCCCCATCCTTGTTTAACTTTATATGTTTCGACACTTACAGAATTTGAAGATGCACTTTTTGTATTGTTAAATACAAAGATACAGGCTATCACTATAATAAGCGATATTATAGCCCAAAGTAAACGTTTTTGATTAATCGAGCTCATTATATTCATCATTAGGCTTTTAATTCATACATGTCGTCAAAATAATAAGATCCGGTACGGTCAGTAAGGATAAATCCACGGTTATTGTACGAAAAAACGACATCATCCGAATGGCTGGTTCCTTCGAAGTTATAGCATTTAACCCAATT
This sequence comes from Indolivaga capnocytophagoides, assembly GCF_036511535.1. Taxonomy (GTDB): domain Bacteria; phylum Bacteroidota; class Bacteroidia; order Bacteroidales; family Dysgonomonadaceae; genus Dysgonomonas_A; species Dysgonomonas_A capnocytophagoides. The sequence continues at coordinate 70,446 of NZ_AP028867.1, forward strand.
ACCAACAAGTTTCCCGGTTTTATCAACCGGAATAACTGTGTCGGAATTATCGTTGCAAGCTGTAAACAGTACAATGTTCACTACCGAAATTATAATATATACAAGCCTTGGCATCTGTCTTTGATTAATCGTACTCATCATATTCTTCTTCAGGCATAAACTCGAACATATCATCGAAGTAATATGTTGAGCTACGTCCTGTAAGGATGTACCCACGGTTGTTATAAGAAAAACCTACGGCTCCCGAACGGCTGGTTCCTTCGAATGCGGTTTTTTCATACCATCGATCTGTTATAGGGTTGTATTCCCAAGTATCAGAACGCAGAGAACCTGATTCGCCTGTTGATAGGTATATCTTATCATTGATGTTTAATGCAACTGCATTCATCCTTTTGATATTATAGTCGTCGTCGAAACTTTCGTCGGTTTTATCGGCTATTTGAGCTTTCTCAGACCAAGTTTCGGTCGAAGGGTCGAACATCCAGAAGTCGGTTACATAGCTCCCATTGTTGATACCGCACACTACGTATGCTTTGCTATCATATATGAAGGTAGTAGCAAATGCACGTTTCGAACCTTTTATACTTGTTCCTGCAGTCCATGAATCGGATGATGGATTGTATTTGTAAAAGTCCATCAGGTAATTATCATCATATCCGGTTCCTACATAACCTATATTATTGAGCGTAAAAGCGACTGCTCCGTATCTGGCCGAGCCGGCAAAGTCGGCTTTCTGAGTCCAAAGATTTGATGTAGGATTGAATTCCCAGAAATCTTTCAGGTAATTTTCGCCATCGTATCCTGTACCTATGTATCCTTTATCGGATATCGCAAAGCCTACAGCCGAACTGCGTTCGGTTCCTGGCAGGTCTGCTTTTTGCGTCCACGAATCACCTGTTATATCGTATTCCCAAATATCTTTTAATCTTTTTTTTCCAGTATATCCGCCAAACACATAGACCTTACCTCCAATGACGAATAAGGAGGCATCACTACGTGCCACACCCCCAAAATCGGAACGCTTGATCCAGTTGCCGACAAGATCATCATCATCACTCGAACATGATGTCAATAAGATCGATGATAATAATAAAAACAGAATAAATCTTCTATTCATAATTTCAGTAATTTATTTATAGTATACAATCCTTGTTAGTCCCTTTCAGGTCACTGCAACCGATAACCGAGATTTATGGCTTCTATGCAGGCTCACAAATGTATATAGACAGATTTGCTTGTAAAAAAAATATCTGTTAGCAGGGTTCTAAAATCTATGAACGGGACATTTATGTCTGTAACCTGATATTTTGGCGGTGTAATAATAATTCTGCCCGTTTATGGAGTATTATCGGTATTCGATAGATAGAATTGGGCTGCTTATATATTCAATTTTCATAATGGAGTGCCTATTTATTTCTTTGCAACGGTCAATTGTGACTTTAGGCGTGCGATTGTTCCTCTTTAAACTAAAAACGGACTCGATGAAATACTTCTTTTACCTATTGACGTTTACGGGTCTACTGACCTCATGCGTAAGCGATGGTTTTAACATTGGCGACAATCTGGTTTCATCCGATGCGCGGAATATACTGATAGATACGTGTACGGTACAATTGTATACACAGCTTGATGACTCGACTACAACTTCGGGGCTGGGTAAAATTTTTGTAGGGCGTTACGAATCTTCGGATTTCGGTATTATCGAGTCGGATGGATATGTGTCTTTTGAGACCCCTTCTTATAGTTCTTCTGAATTTGGGTCTCAGGCAACACTCAAGGTTAAACTCGATTCTATCACACTTCGGATGAGTTATGATAATGTTCACTATGGAGATACTACAAAAGTTCAGACAATTAATCTTTATAAGCTGAAAGAAAAACTCGAACTTGATGAAAACAACAGCAAGTTGTACACTACATCATCGTTCAGTGCTGAAGAAACAGCCTTCGCTTCTCATACTTTTTATCGTCCGAACAGCAATTGGGAGAATGATTCGATCTTTGAGATGCGTCTCCCCGATGCTTTCGGAGAAGAACTTATACGGATGATGAAGGCACAGTCTGATACGCTGGATTCCACTACCAAATTTCAGCAATACTTCAAAGGGTTTAAGATATCTCCCGGAAAAACGGATGATGCAACTGTCAGCGGTTTTGCAGTAAGCACTTCTTCTCCTGTCATTCGTTTGTATTATCATACTTACGGAGTTGGGCCTACTGAGAAAACGCTGGATATAGCACCGGTAACCACAACTGCTTTTTCGCATGTCAACAACGACCGATCAGCTACAAAACTTGCGCCTTTAACATATAAAAATCGTTCGATTGTATCTACCGAGACTGATAACAAAGCATATATACAAGGTATAAACAGCCTGTATATAAAAATGAATTTTCCTCATATCAACAACTTACTCCAAATCGGTAAATTCGTTAATATCGCAAGTGCCTATTTATATATATATCCTGCCAAAAATTCGTATAGCACATTTATTCCTTTGCCCAAGAGTTTGGTCTTGAATTATCTGGATGAAAACGGAAAAGCACTGGATATATATGTCGACAGCGATAAAACAGCCGTACAGTCGGGGTCGCTTACTCAGAATACTATTTATGAAAATGGAACTTACTATGCGTTTGATATATCATCCTATATAACAAATGAACTGGGTGCAATAGGCGTAAATAAAACGATGCTGCAACTCGACCTTTCGGATGACGATGCTTCAGGGACATTTAAAAGTCTGGTAATCGGAGATTCGAAGAATACAGACAGACAGATTAAATTACTTATATATTTTGTAGTGAATGATGATCTATAACAAACGCAGCATATCGTATATATGCATGATCTTATTTTCGGTGTATAACTTATATTCGCAAACATCATATTCTCCTTATTCGATGTTGGGGCTGGGAGAGCTCGAAACCCGTGATTACGGACGCACCGCCGGCATGGGAGGAGTAGGAGCCGGTATGAGGGACTATGACTTGCTGAATACAACAAATCCTTCGGGATTGACAGCTTTAGACAGTCTTAAGTTTGTTTTTGATATAAGTGCTACGGCCAAGCAGTCTTATTTTGCATCAGGATCAAAAAGAGAGAATACATTCAATGCAAATTTCCGCCGTCTGGCTTTCGGTTTTAAAGTATCACACCGTTGGGCGATGGCTTTCGGAACAAAACCTTTCTCTAATGTCGGATACCAGATTGAGTCAGACGTAGATATTGAAGGATCTACTGAAACTAAATCTGTTTATATCGAAGGCGATGGCGGTCTGTACAGTATATATTGGTCTAATGCTTTTCTGTTAAATAAATATCTGTCACTGGGTATCAACTCGATGTATATATCCGGAAATATAAAGCAAACCGAAAATCAAACGGATTATCTCTTCGAGAAATCGTCGCGTACGTCGCAGCTTTATAATACATTCGGACTCCAGTTTCACAATGGTCCCTGGGTTGCAGGTCTTACCTATGGGTACAAGCAAAAGCTTACGATGGAAAATTCGACTGTGATATATAACAGCAGTAATACCGAGCTGGACTCCGAAGATAGCAGGTCTTCTTCCCAGTTTATCCCTGAAACCTTTAGTGCCGGACTGTCATGGTCGAAAAAGAATATCGTTTTAGCTATGGATTATGAGTATCAGAAGCTAAAAGGTTTGGCTTCGGGAGCAAGTAGTATTAAGATTACCGATTATCATAGGATTAAAGCAGGGATGAGTTATACTCCCGACAAGGATATACATCATTACCGCTCTCAAAGTCAATATCAGTTTGGAGTTTCATTAGCTAAATCGTATCTACAAGTCAGAGAAAACGATGTATACAATTATACCGTTTCGGCGGGATACAGCTGGCCGCTGAAAGGAGCCGGACTATTAAATATGAGCCTCGAATACGGAAACTCATTATCCGCACCTAAGGGGTATATCCGTGAGTCTTATGTTGGTGTAACTGTTGGTTTCTCGATGTTTGAGACTTGGTTTAAACGAACTAAATTCAGATAAATAAGTGGAACTGAGAATAAATAAATGATAAGTCCGGAAAGAGGATAGGGAGTAGTGCATACTCTTTTACCTCTCTCCGGATTTATTGCATATATATACTCATTTTGGTAAATTAATGTACCTGTCGGAGACCTTAAGTGCGGGAGATATTATAACTTTGCGAAAAACAATAAGCCAAAATGGATGATATATCATTTAAACATACAATTCCTCTTCAACTGAGGACGAATGATCTCGATCGGTTCGGACATATAAATAATGCCGTTTATTTTACATTCTATGATTTAGGAAAAACGAACTATGTCGAAACTGTATGTCCTGATGTCGATTGGGAAAAAGAGGCTATTGTAGTTGTTCAGATCAATGTTAATTTTATGTCTCAGATTTTCGGTACGGATCATATTGCTGTACAAACAGCTATTACGAGCATCGGAACGAAAAGTTTTGAACTAGCTCAGCGGGTGATAGATATCGATACGCAGGAAGTAAAATGTTTCTGTCGTTCGGTAATGGTTACTTATGATCTTACATTGCACAAGTCAAAACCGTTACCCGATGAGTGGATAAAAGCCATCTGCCAATATGAAGGTAAGGATTTGGTGAAGAAAAAATAGTAAGTATTTAATCTACCCAATGTTCTGACTCAGTATATGCCTGCGAAGAATGTTTAGTTAATAATAATTAGTCTTTTTAAACGAGGAAATGTTTGATTGACGAATCATGATCTCCTTTAATGATTTAAAAGGAACAGGTTCAAAATTATTATTATCAACACCCACGTCATATTGAGAAGCAAACAACTTTGTTTTAAGTGTTTCAAATTCAGTTAACTCTCGGGTATGTATATGTCCGAATAATTGCCATGCCCCTTTGAAAGATCCTTGCCAATCAAACATCGGATAATGACATAAGACTATATACATGTACTTCATAGTTTCGTCATCTTGTATTCTTATATACAGAAGATCGTATATTTCATCGAAGATAGAGGATAATACACTGTCAGGATAATTACTGTCGTGATTTCCTCTTATTAGTATTTTTCTTCCGTTTAATTGAGAATATATATCGATAATTTGATTTTTACTGCAAAAACCGATGTCGCCCAAAACAAAAGTCAGACCATCTGAAGGTACTGTATTATTCCATCTATTTATGATATCTTCATCCATTTTCTCTACATCATTATGGGGTCGGTTTGCAAACTTTATAATTCCTTCGTGACCGAAATGCTGATCGGATGTGAAAAATATTTTAGATGAAATATCATTTATTTTTTTCATAGGGCTCTAAAATGATCAATTAAACTAAGTCTGTTTTAAGATTAAGATGTTTAGTTCTATTCGTTTTCATGCTTAATTATCACCTTCTGTTCTGGTATATGAGGTGGATAATATCTGTTAAAAAGGATTAGCCTACCAATATGAAATATCTAATTCTGAATAGTACTTAATGATTTCAAGTGTACCGTCTTCTTCCTGAGACATTGATTCTAGAATATACTCTTTACCCATGATAGCATTAAGATAGTTTTTTTCATATTGAAATATTTTAGTCCAAATATAGGGAATATAAAGGCGATAGAAAAATAAGACTAGAAATTAAAATTTGCTATACTAATACGACTGTCTTTAACGTAGATTTTTTTAAAGAAAAATAAAATGATGATATAAAAAATCCAATTATAAACTATTGATTTATAATTGGATTTCTATGTTTAGTGATCCCGCTGGGACGGGTCGTATATCTTCAACCCGGCTATACAAGCCAGTTTGCATGATGTCTAAAAAGCAGTCCTTGAGTCAGGCTACGATTGTATTTCACTATTTTTCTGCTTACTTCACAACTTCTTGTGGAGGTGTTGTAAAAGTAAATATTTTACTTTAAGAATACACTATTTTTCATCCCAATTTATCTATAATCACCCCCCTATAGGGTATAATAATAATTTTAAAACACATTTTATACCCTAAAAGGTGTATTTATATATTTATTTATTAAATTAGCACCCAAAGGGTATAATTATGGAAAATTTATCATTATCGGCATACGTTAAGCAAATGCGAAAGCAATATGACTTAACTCAAATAGACCTCTCTGAAAAAGCTGGAGTTGGACTCCGTTTTGTTCGAGAACTAGAACAAGGCAAACAAACTTTGCGTATGGATAAAGTCAATCAGGTGTTAAATCTATTTGGAGCAGAACTTGTTCCTGCTCGAATGAATAGAAGTAAATTAGAATTATGAAACAGGCTAAAATATTTATGTATGATAAGTTAGCAGGAATGCTAACCGAAGATGAAAATGGCTTTACCTATCAGTACGATTTGGACTATCTCAATAACTCAGATTCGGAAGCAATTAGCTTGACGATGCCTCTGAATAGTAAGCCATACCATGACAAAGTATTGTTTCCTTTCTTTGATGGGTTAATACCTGAGGGTTGGCTCTTGGATATTGCAGAACGCAGTTGGAAAATAAATCAACGAGATAGAATGTCTTTGTTGTTGGCTTGCTGTAAAGATTGTATCGGAGCTGTTAGTGTTGCACCTGTAAATGTTGGAAGAGATGAAGAATAGATGTTTGTATTGTTATCAGGATTTGAAAGAAGGGCAAACGGATTTTCATCCTGCTTGTGCTAAAAAGATATTCGGAACTACAACCGTTCCCGAACTACCTTATATGAAAGAGAATATTTCAGTATTGGCAGAACAGGTTGTGCGCAGTCAAACGACAATAACAGGAGTACAGCCAAAACTGTCTTTAGATATTGAATCGTCCGAAAAGAAAAGTGGTCCTAAACGCTTTACGATTGTAGGTTTATGGGGTAGGTACATTCTAAAACCTCAAACGGATATATATCCGAATTTGCCCGAATTGGAAGATCTGACGATGCATCTTGCCGAAATAGCCAAGATTAAGACTGTACCACATTCACTAATTCGTTTTGCAGATGGAGAACTTTGCTATATCACTTGTCGTATAGATCGAGATGAGCAGGGAAATAAATTTCCAATGGAAGATATGTGCCAACTTGCAGAACGATTGACAGAGTATAAATATAAAGGCTCTTATGAACAAATAGCTAAGTTAATTTCAAAATATTCAAATGTGTCAATGTTGGATTTGGTAAACTTTTGGGAACAAGTATACTTTTGTTGGCTAACTGGTAACTCTGATATGCACTTGAAGAATTTTTCACTGTACAGTACCCTAAAAGGTATTTACTCTTTGACTCCAGCCTATGATATGCTTTCGACAAAGCTTGTAATGCCTGAAGATACAGAAGAATTAGCCCTCACTCTTAATGGTAAAAAGAGAAAGCTAAAACGTTCGGATTTTGAAACTGCTTTTGCCAAATCGGGTTTGGACAAAAAAGTAGGAGAAAATATCATTTCAAAATTTGAAAAGGTAATACCTCTATGGTTCGAGTTTATTGACAGGTCGTTTTTGAGTAAAGAGATGAAGGAGGATTATAAGAAGCTTATTAGAGATAGAATATAGGAATATATGGATAGTTGCATTGATATAATAAAGGTATTCACGTTAGTAAGTTTATTGAAATGAATTTTGAAAGTTGGCATCTTCTCTTTTCAAAAAAAAATTAGCTGAAAGGCTTTTTGTGTTACTTCTAAATCTGATGATATGGTTGGATATATAAAACTATTTATTTTCAAATACGATAAGACTTTCTCTTATCTTATCAATATTACCGCTATACTTAGTTTTCCGTCGATTGATATATCTCAATACTTCAATACGGTTTAATTTCCATCCATTTCTCGTTCCTATCTCTGCTAAAATTAGGTCTACAGGGATTTCTATACCGACATATACCGAATTTGCAACCACTAGCCATAATTGTGCATTTTCTTTTGCTTTCGAAAGTAAATCGATTAAGACATTTTGCATATCTTCAAAATAGCTTTGGATCATTGTTGGAATTTGTTTACTCCAAATACAATCAGAGTTACTTATCCGTTTATGGACAGAATGGTATATCTCCCCAAATGTATTTATTGTAGGTTTAGGCAAAATAATTTCAACATGAGAGCGTATTGTTTGATATCTTAAGTTTTTTAATTCTTGACTTGTCTTTATAAATTTGCCTAAAAATAATTCTGGTCTATAAATATCTGTGTAGTCAAAAGAGTTTAAATAAGGAGGAGAAGTAACACACAGTTTGTATTTATCAGAGATCGATTTTATAGCTTTTCTAGAATCATTATTGATAATAAAGGCTTTTGTTGGAATTATCAATTCATTTAGATCTTCTTTATTTCTTCTAAGCCGATCCTCTAATGATTTTAAAAAACTATCGCTTCCAAATTCTCTCTCTCTCCAATTTTTTCTATATTTTAAGCATTTACCATCTTTAACCGCATTGCAATTATCCATGGCAGCACCTATTAATGATAACTGTAATATTTTTTTTTGAGCTCTTGGCAAACCTGCTAATGCTTGCCATCCTCCTTCAAATGAGTTTAGTATATTACTATTAAAAAGCCATTTATCTTTACCTGTTTTTTCAGAGAATGTTGAGTATCTAGATATTGGCGACCTTTTACCTTCATTGGCAAGAGTCAATATTCGATCAATTCCTTTTGAAAATTTGGCACTGTTAAAATTCTCTAATTTAGCTTGAGACATAAATGCAACAAACGGATTAACCTCAATTCCAATTGATCTGATACTATTCATTGATGCGGTCAATGTTACAGTTCCGTTGCCATTAAAAGGATCTAAAATATAATCATCTTTATCTATTCCAACCTTACTTATAGCTTCTTCAACTAAAGAAGGAGAAAAACCTTCTTTGTAACCATACCACCTAAAGCGAGGCATAAGATTATAATCTATTGCATTTGATATATTTTTTCCAGAACTATTGCTTTCTACTAATATTTTTTCATTTATCATAAATCGTGATTATTCACTAAGTTCATCTGCTATTGCAAACGCAGTATCTCTTATATTCTTATCTTTTGTTTGTTTTGCAATATCTAAATAGTTTATGGCAATTTTTTTTAGACATTCAAAGTCTCCCATTTTCCTTTTTAAATCGGGAAGAATTAAGCTAAAAATATCTCCAAATTTTAAATATAAATCTATTAAACGATTGGGTTCTACTACTTTTTTAGCTTCTTCAATGATATCTTTACATTTAGATAAGTTAGTCTTTAGCATAGAATCTTCTACATTTATTTGATCTAATAGTAATACTATTTGTTCTGACCAAACATTTAAACTATTGATATTAGATTCAATATTACTAAACTTTAAATCTTCAATGAAATTAGGAAACTTTTTTTCTTTCTTATCCATGATTATTAACTTTTAAGTTTAGCTTTTTTAAATTCAAATTCATCTGTATCACTTTCTTTACTTCCTTTTTGTTTTTTTATCTGAGGTAATTTTTTTATTGCCTCTTCTAATATCTCTTGATCACAATAATATGCAATTTGTCGACCTAATTGCATCGACTTATTAATATTGCAAATATCAATATTGGCAATTTCTTGAATTTTCTTTTTTAGATCCTTTGAGTCTTGTTCCGTGAAATTATCAATAAATTCTATACATAATGATGGTAATTCTATTTTTGCCGATTCAAAATCAATATCTTCCATAATTTCATGAATTCGAGCAACTCTAGATGCAGCAGCACTATTTTTCATATTTCGTTCAACAACATTTAAAAAAGTTTGAACTATAGGAGCAAAACCTATATCTATTTGTTTATCATTATGTTTTGCTGAAAATATCGAGCTCCTCAGCACCATCATACCAGCTAAACCTGCAATAATAATATTAGAAATTTCTAAAGTTTCAAATACCAAGACATCTTGTCCTCTAAAATATTTAATTAGGAATAAAGCCAAAACAGATGCAAAACCATTTATTGTCATATATGAAAGAGACCAAATTATTGTTTTCTTTAAAAAAGAATACTTGGTTTCGCGATACCTTTGTAGCAATTCAGTAAAACCCCAAAAAAATCCAATTAAAAATACTATTCCTAAATTTATGAGAATCATTTTTTCCTATTTTTAATGTTATATTCTTTGATCAAGTTTACCTCAAAATCTTTGCTTTGGCGACTTAAATCATGCTCTAGCAAACCTTTATATTTTACAGTATGCTTTTTCGAATATGTTTCCCCCGGAATTGAATTTCTTTCAAAGCGTATTTGCCCCACCCGCATACCAGGATACAATCTCACGGTGGTTGGACCTGCATTATAAATTTCAAAAGTAATAACTCCCTCAAATCCAGGATCAATATAGCCAGCTGTCATGTGTATCTCAATTCCAAGCCTCGCAAAACTACTTCTCCCTTCCAAGTTTCCACAAAGATAATCAGGTAACTTCACATATTCCATTGAATGCCCTAATAAAAATTGTCCTGGAGTTATGGTAATACCTTCAATAAAATCTAAATTAACTCTTTTAGAAGACATTGAACCAATTTGATTATGGTCGTCTTGAGTAAAGTCAATAATACCATATTGATCTGGATAAAATATCTGAAAACTAGTTCCTAATCTTATATCTACTGATGTTGTGCCAATCTGATTTAGTTTCCCGTCTTTATGGATATGATCTATGTACATCATCGGTATGATTTTCAATTCATCACTATTAATGAGTCCTTTAATTTCAGTGTCCACTAACACTCCTTTAGATTTACTTTTTATTTGGGGGCTATTCTCATAAACTTGAAAAGAATCTGGTCGTTTTCTCTCCTGAATAAAAAAATCAAACCACTCAGATACTTGGATGGACTTCAAAACAGCCTGATCATGTCGCAAAATCATTCTTCTTATTTTAGTAATAACCATCCCATTTTGAATGTTCTTGTTTTCAGATTCCCTTATTACCTCTAGAACATTTTGTTGTAAATCATCTTTTCTTGATAACCAACTCGCTAAAAAAATCTCCTGAACATATGTTGGTATTTCTCGAAAGCTCTTTCTTGATTTTATTCTAATACTTGGGATCGGCAATCCATCTTTCAGCCTATTTGATAGATATTCAATTACGACTGGATATATACGGACATATTTATTAACAAGAACAGTAACTCTTTCATTTATTTTAGGATTATTTTTCAATTGAGATATTCCATCCTCTTTTTCACATGAAAAAAAATGAGAAGTAAAAAACCTATTAAAGCAGTTTTGAATAATATTTATCCTTTTTATATAATCAATTGATTCAGAACTTTCCTCTTGAAGTAATCCTATAAGATTCGTACAGTCCTCAAAATACTTATCACCGAGAATATTATTTAAATCCTGAGGGAATCTATGAGTGATGATTGATTCTATCAAGTCCAATCTAAAGGATGCTGGAGGGTGTGTTTGATCTTCTATAGAATTCGTATTAAGGAAAGCTAGATATTCGGAAAAATAATATGAGGGGCCAATAAGTATACATGCGAATAAGTCACTCCAGCATTCGGTCAACCAGTTCTTCAATTTGGACCCATAACTGGATGAATTAATAACATCATTGTTAACCCGAAAGAAATCTATTATTAAAGTATTTTCTGAGCCATTTGTATAATTTAAAAACTCTTTTTCAATACAGCCTTCTTTAAACTCGACTTCGAGAAATAAAGAATGGGCCATTTCATGAATGAGAGAAGGCCATCTAAATGTATTAGATGCATCTATTCGAGGAATTGTAATATGGAGTTTATTATTTTGTTGATCATGTTGGTCTATCTTGAACCTCTCTTGAATTCCATATTTATTTAATACATCTGAAACTTTATTCTTGAAATCTGCGAGATAATCACTACGTACCTCTTCGCCAATTTTTTCATTCATAGAAATAGAAATGTCACGATGTTTCTTTTTATCGGTTAGCCGTACTATTTGTTTGTGAATGACCCTTCCAAATCTAGTTAATTCAACAGGCTCAATAGGTCTTGGTAATATTGATAGGTATTTTGTATGTAATTCATTAATCAATTGTAATATATCCTTTAATAAATTGAATATAGTATCATCATCTTGTATTGAACTTTCATGGCAATCCTTGAATGTATTAATTACTGTGTTCAGCAAGCTATCTAATGAATCTTTGTAATTATTTATTAAAGATTTTTTTTCGCTACTATTGCTATAAAATTGTTGCTCAATTTCTTCTATATGTGCTAGAAACCTTACTATTCGTTCAACTATTTCATATGTAAAGGTTGCAATTATCTCCTTAGTTATTTTGTTTCCCATAAGTATATTCTTTATTGTCGGGAGTGAATATTATTTTAAGAAAAATATTAGATTCCATTAATTTATTATTTATAATAGTTTCCCATTTATTCACTTCTTCTTCATTTTCTATTTTGTTATTAATTCCAAAAAAGCTTCCCTCTAAAACTAAGATATATAATATGTAAATTAATTTATTACCTAAACCATCAAGGACAATAGTTAATTCTTTCATACCTTCTTGCTGTACTAAATGGTTGAGAAAATAATCTAATAATTTCGGAGTTGCAGGATAATCTGTTGTACACCCTTCAATATTTACAGTTATTATTGATTCTGTACCTAATCCTCCTTTGGTTTCTATTTTCTGAATCAACTCCTTTACATGTCTCTCTTGAGCAAGTTTGATCTGATTAAAATGAGTTATACTATTTATTTCCATAGTTAAAAGTTTAGTCTTCCATAATAATAAAAGCCAACGGCTAAGCTCGTATTAAAAGCTTTTCTGCGAAGCTCCGAATGTGTAATTAAATCAGGAACGAGTAACATACTCCTTCCGTCCCATATGGTCAAATCGATATCTAATAAATTCACCCCATCTAAAATCATTGACATCCCTATCCCTTTATTTTTTGAATCTTTCGATGTTGTATTACCTACAGTAAAAGCATATTTATAAGAGTCTGTATAAGAAAAATGTTTATATGCAGATTCTCTAAGATTAGATGGATTCTCTTTTAGATGGTTTCTTATATTTGAACTAATACCAATTCCAAGATCAGAACAAGAAAAAATAATTTCGCCAGACTTTGCTTGTGTGCTTTCAATAATATCAATACCAAAACAAGCGTCCCCTTCTGTATGATCTTGTGTATTTTTTGCTATTTCTGTTAATACTGAAGCAAGAACATTTTTCTTAATACTATAATCTGATAAATTATCGTACAGTATATCAGTAATCCAATCTGCGAATTCTTCTACACTTTTTCGTCTATCATCTTTATCATGTTTTAAATAGTATATTGGGAATGATGTCTTCTTAACTCCCTTGTTACTTGTGATATATGGTTTTGCATGATTGTTAATTGATATAGAGTCAAATAAATCTACTTTGTTTATATTTAGTGTTTTATCAAGAAGATATAGAAACCCTGAATCTTGTAAATAGTTTTCTACCGATTGATTTTCGGGCATAACTATCCTTAATATATAGCCTTTATTAACTAATAAAGATATTAATTTAAACAACGTAATTGACGCTCCTGCTGAACTTATTCTCCTTATGCATGAAAAATCCAAATTAACCGCTGTATTTTTATTTTTACTTAAATGTTCATCAGAGTAAGGAATAATCGCTTGTGAGAGATCATCTAGATATGGCCATACTTTTATTGAATTCTTATATCGATTGAGATTTGTTTTTATCATATAGTATCACTCCTTTAAAATATATATGTTCGGTTCTATCTATTTTAAGCACTGTAAAAAACAAATATACTTGATATTATTTAAATAATGTAAAAATAATATTTATTTGAAGTTTTCAAAAGAAGAATCGGAGAAAATATATTTCTTTAAATAATATATTGTGAAACAGCACATTATAAAACATCACTCATCCTCAGGTTTGAGAACGATATGATAATTTATTAACCTTCGAATTATTTCCAGACTTAACACGTAAACTTACGGAACTCTTAACTTCATGTTCTAATGAATTCGTGAATTCACCTATTCGTTCCTGCATCTTGAGTTGTTCTGTAAGTGTGTCGTTCTTCATAGTATTATAATATTCAAAACTCTCTGTTATTGGTCGATTATAGTTGAACAGACTATCAAATCCTTTTTCTACTTGTTGGAATAAATTAGTCCGATCAAATCCTCCTTTGATTACTCCTTTCTTCGTATCTCGATGATTTGTTAATGGCGAAAGCTTGATTTTATTAGCTTGATCTTTTCGACTGACAATAATATGACAGTGCATATTATTGTAATTGTTCCCCGATCTATCTCTATCAAAATGTATCTTCCCATAGAATTTAATATCTCCTGCCGAAAGTCCTTTATTGAAATTTTTAGCATATTCAGGAATAACCACTTCCCGAATATACCGTTTCATGGCTTCTGCTTGCTCTTGCTCTGTATTACCCATTGCTTGTAATTCCTTAGCCGATGGATTGATATGGATAGCATAGAACTTAGCATCTGTTTTAAGTAGTTGAGCTTTATTGCCGTCTATATCCCTTACAACCTTCGACTTATATATGTTTTCCTCTGTCAGATTGAAAAATCCTTCGGTATAAAGTCCTCTCTCTATTCGCTCCAGATCTTCATGTTCGAAGTATGCGGCAAGTCGCCTACAACTTCCTGCATTATTATATACTCCATTTGACGGTGGTGGAAAATCTATATTCATAGACTATTCATTTATCAGGTTAATAATTTCTGACTTCAGATTCTCTTTTCGCTTTCCATCCATCAATCCTGCTGTAGCTAATTCTGAATATAGACTGATTAGTTGCAGTAGTTTCTTATTGTCCCTTTGCTGATTCTTATAGATTGCTGATAGCTGTTTCTCCTGATTGTTGATTGCATCTGCATGTCCTGTGAATTTCTTACTCAAAATCTTTAGCAGATTGCTCTGTCCTTCCTGATTAGCTTTAAGATGGGAAATAATAATATCTTCCATCGATTTGACAATACTGTCAAACCTTGTAGCAATAGAATTGCTTGTCCGTATCATTGGATTGAGTTGTTCTTCTTCATAATGTCGGATAAAACGAATTAGGTCATCCTGTCGTTTATTGATCTTTCTTAATTCGACTTTTGTCGATTCAGGTGCTTCGCTCGGATTGATATTTGCCTTATCTAAATACTGAAAAGCGAGTTTTGTAATTTCTCCTTTTTTCAGCGAATAGCGTTTACAGAGCTTTTCTATAATTCGATCTGTTTCTTTATCTATGGCTATTGTTGTGAATATGATATTTCGGTTCTGTTTTGTCATAGTTATAACTATTTTATAATTATTCATATAGCTAACTTGTTTAAATAGAATTGTCTATCAATTCAAGTTATAGCAAGTGTTATAACAGTGCTTTTTAATAAAGCACTAAAGCCGAAGGCTTTGCCCCGAAGGGCAAGAGGAGAACAGGACGATAGTCCAGTTCCCTCTTGCTCAATTTAGCTAAATAATCCGAAGCGGTAGAGCGAGGGTGTTTCTGCTAAATGCGGAGCCTTTAGGGAGGGTGATGGATTAAACACAGCCCTCACCCTTTTGCTTCATTCTGCTTAGATGAGTAAATGCAGAATCATTTCAGGGTTTTACCATCTTCTATGCCCTTATTGAACATTACAATCTCTTTTTTTGAGGCATAAGATTGGATAAAATCTTTCACGTCTGCCATACGATAGAAAGTCTTTCGCCTGACGAGGAAATATCGGAGTTGACCGCTATCCCGATATCTTTGGAGGGTTCGGTACGATACTTTGAGAAGAAAGGCGAGATCTTGATTATCCAATAGCTTATCTTCATTATTAAATGCTTCTCCTGTTGCCATCATTGCTTTTAGATCAGAGCCTATAATGGTAAGTTTCTTTGATAGCTTTTCCATCCATGATAGAAAGTCTTCATTATCTAGATACATAATACTTTGTTTTTGAAATTAATAATTGATTAATTCCAATCGATTGGTAAGGCAAAGAACTGACAATTGGAGACAGAAAAATAGAGGGATAGTTAACTACCCCTCTAACAATAACCTGCAATCTATTTATACACAATATGTTATAAATGCATTATTTTTCATCTTGTTTCTTTATCCTTACGTATTATCATATTACGAAGGAAATCAAGGGCTTTGGTTCGGTTAAATGGTTTTCGTTTGTATATTTCACTGGTCTTATCTGAGATATCTCCAAAAGAAACATTAAATATCAATTCAAATTTATTCCCAATCTGAGTTTTACTTGCAGGTTTACCGTCATTGTTCAATACTTCCTGACTTAGATAGAGGCTTTCGACAATCTCAGCCAATGCGACAATCCCCAAGTCTTTTGACTTAGGGATTATATGCAGATCGGATTTGAGAGTTTGCTCTTTTACAAATCGCTCAGGATGAGTGAATCTTGTCTCCAGTAATGCTAGCTCAGAATCAATAACTGAAATAGCTTTCTGACAATACAGTTTTATTAACGCATTTTTCCCCCTGCTCGTATAAAGTTTGTGTTTGTAATTCATTCCGATAAAGGAATGGTCACCGAAGAAAACGGACTGCTAATTATCAAGCGATAACGATCATATGGAAAAGCCAATCTACAACAAAAAGAATTTCTTATTGCCGGACAGCCCTCGCAGTATGGCTTCTTACCATGCTAAAGTAATGGAAGATGGTATTATGAAATTGACGATCCACGATTGCAAAGGTTCTATTCAGTTGCATAACGATCTGAATGATCCGGAACAAGTTATCGAAGCTTTAAAAAAGCTGAACTCATTGGCTACTGGAGTAGTGGAACTTCAAAATTTTATTACTCAGAATTATTACTACAAAGACAAAGAGTAATTACAATTAACAAATAATCAAATGAAGCTTATTATTAAAACATTAAGTCTCTTAAATTTTAAGGGGCAAAGAGATTATACACTCTCTCCCAAAGATACAGTCACTAATATCCATGCTACAAATGGCAAGGGTAAGTCAACAATCTGTGATGCGTGGTTATGGCTATGGACCGGCAAAGACTCAAAAGGACGTGCTGATTACGAGATCAAGACACTTGACGAGAACAACGAAGCAATCCATCATCTGGAGCATACTGTAAAAGTTGAAATGGATGTTGACTACTCAAAGTATGATGTCTCCCGGACCTACAAAGAGAAATGGGTAAAACCTACCGGTGAAGAAGAACGAAAACTCGATACTCATACAACTACTTTTATCTGGGATGGCATTCCGTTGACGTTAAAGAAAGACTTTGATCAACGCACTAGCCAACTATTCGGAAATACCGAACAGTTCCAACTATTATCTAATCCTCGTTTCTTCTTGGATGATGATAATAAAAACTACTCTTGGCAGAAACGTCGTAAACTATTGATGGAACTTGCCGGAGTGACCGACGATGCTATTCTAAACAAGCTATCTGCAACGAGTGATGATTTCAAGAAGCTGATTGAAGAACTTGGTAAGAACAACCTCGATGATTTCCGTAAAAAACTGAATGCTGAAAAGAAAACACTCAAATCGAAGATTGACGAGATACCGATTAAGATTCGTGAAGCCACGAAAGCTATTCCTGTAGAGCCTGATTATACAACTATTGAGAAATCTATCGAGATCAAAAATAAAGAGCTGTCTTCTATTGATACTCAACTCTCGGATATATCCAAAGCATACGAAGGACAGGCCGATGAGATCAAGAAGCAACAGTCTGTTATCCTTGAAAAGGAGCGTCGAATTGCTGTAATAACCAATGAAGTTGAGATTGATGTAAATAAACATAATTCTGGCGAAGATAAAGCTCTGATCAAGTTAAATAGTGATCTGGCTTTGCTAGAACAATCTATTCGGACTCATAATTCCGATCAGGCACTTATCATCACTAAAATTCACAACAAAGAATCAGAGATCGAGAGTCAGAAAGAACTTCTTGATACTCTTCGCACTGCTTATGGCAATCTGAATTCAATTGAAATGCACGAAGATGATAAACATTGCCCGAGCTGTGGTTCTGAACTGTCTGGCGAGAAGCTTGATAATGCTGTCGAGAGATTCAATGCTGATAAGGCTCAAAAGCTTCAAGCGAATATTGCAAAAGGCAAACGAGAAAAAGATGTGCTCGAATCCTTGATTGCTCAGCTTGAAGAACTGAAAAAGCAGAAAGATACCATCACGGCTCAACTATCTGAAAAGCATGCAGAGAAAATTACTCTTCAAGAAGCTATACAGACAGAAAATGATCGTCCAAAGCAAAAGTATGTAGCTTCTGAGTTGGTACTTAAACATGCCGAGTATCAACGCTTAGTCGGTGAAATAGACGAACTGAAAAAGCAAAAAACAGAGATTCAGCAACCCGATACAACGGAGCTTCGCCAGAAGAAATCTCTTATCAGTCGAGATATAGACGAACTGAAAAAGCTGCTCTATATCAAAACTACTGCCGAAACTCAAAAGAAACGTATTCAAGATTTAGGGGCAGAACTCAAAACTCTCTCTCAAGAACTGGCTACACTTGAAGGCAAAGAGTTTATTGCGGACAAATTTAACCGTGCCAAGATTGAAGCTATTGAGAACGGCATCAACGGTCTATTCGCTACCATCAAATGGAAGATGTTTAAACCGCTTATGACTGGTGGTGAAGAAGAATGTTGTGAGGCTCTTATTGATGGTACACCTTATCAAGCCGCTAATAATGCCGCTCAGATCAATGCAGGGATAGAATGTATCAATACCCTTTCGAAGCATTTCGATATGTATCTGCCCGTGCTAATCGATAATGCGGAGTCAGTGGTTGAACTTATCCCTTCTGAATCTCAGATTATCCGCTTTGTGGTAGATGAATCATGCGATAAGCTGACTGTTAAAGAGAATATCAAAGAATCATTATTTGCGTAAATATGGAGACACAATCACAAGATTCAGCATTTGGTTTTGCTGCAACTCTTCCCAATGAAGAAGCTATTTATAACCATGGTCTAACCAAGCGAGAGTTGTTCGCAGCAATGGCTATGCAAGGTCTTCTTGGCAACCAAGATATGATTTTAACAACAATGAGAGTTTCTGATGATGATAACCTCTTTGTCTCTCTATCGAAAGCTGCTGTCGAGATTTCTGATACTCTTATTCAAGAATTAAACAAAACCACTAAATAAAATGGAAAAATTCACATGGAATGATCTGCTAGAACAGATTAATAAAATGGATGAAGAACAGCGAGAACGACAAGTTTGTGTATCGATAGACGACGAGAGCTATTTTAAAAATATAGCAGATATCCAATTCATTGAAGAAGATGTATATGTGAATATCGAAGATAACGACGAGATCGGAACACTTGAAGATTTGAAATCTGCCGCTGGAGAAGATTTCAATATTGATAATTACAAATTGAACACCCAAAAAGGAACTCCTTTCTTATGGGATGGGTTTTAACCACTAAATAAAATGGAAACAATCAATAATGTGACAGCTAAAAGCTATACTCTATATGCCGAAAATGGATGTTGGTTAGGGCAAATAGTTCTCACATCAGATGGTGCTTTTATGTCAATTACCGATTACGGAAACTTCTCTTTTGCATGGCGTTCCTATGGTAGCAGTGATTTTAGAGAGTTTTTGTGTCGACTTAATACCGACTATTTCGCAGGGAAGATGGCAAACGGAATGGGTTATGTAGCCTATGGTAAAAAGATCGACAAGGCTGCTGAAGTCTTTGCCGAAAAAATATTACCTCCACTACAAGAACTTCTCAAAAAGGAAATTGAATCAGAAACCAAATAAACAACAATAATCATGTCAACAGAAAATAAACAACAAGTAGCAGTACAGCAAAAGAATATCACAGAACAAGTACTTGCTAAGATAGAAACATTCAAACAAGCAGGTGAGCTTCGTCTCCCTGCTGACTACAGCCCCGAAAATGCTTTGAAAGCAGCATATCTCACCTTGCAGGATGTAAAAAACAAAGATGGTCGCCCGGCTCTCGATGTGTGTAAGCCATCAACAGTCGCAAACGCACTTCTTAAAATGGTAGTCTGGGGATTAAGCCCTCTCAAAAAGCAGTGTGATTTTATCGTCCGTGGTGATACTCTTTGTTGCGATCCTGAATATACCGGAAATATTGCCCTTGCTATGCGATACGGTGGATTGAAGCATCATAAAGGCAATGCTATATTTGCCGGAGACGATTTCAAATTCGAGGTTGGTGTTGATGGTAGAAGAAAACTGATACACCACAAACAAGACCTGGCATCTATCGGTGGTGATGTTATCGGTGCTTATGTTACCTACGAACTTGAGGATGGTACTCAAGATATGGAGATAATGAATATCAATCAGATTCGTAATTCTTGGCTACAGGGAGCTACTAAAGGTGGTAGTGTGGCACACAAAAACTTCACCGATCAGATGGCAATTAAAACGGTCTACAATCGTATGACTAAACTATTGATTCGTGCTTCAAATGATGCACCTCTAATGGGTGATAGCGGTTCTGACGATAACGAGCAAAAGCCAGATGTTATGTCAGAAGCTAAACAAGAGGTTATCAATAAAGCTAATGCCGAAGAAATCAGCTTTGAAGATATACCCGAGGCTTCTCAAGCAGCTGCCGAACCTGAGCCAGCACCACAACAAGAAGCTCCTGCACAATCAACTAATTCTCAAACCGAAATACCTTATTGATTATGGAAGATCAAAGGTCATGTTTCACTTGTAAACTTTACTCTATGTGTATAACAAGAATCAAGATCGAAGAGGCTCTTAGATATACAAAAACAAATATTGATGGAGATTCTGCACCGGGAAAATATATACAAGTTTTTGATGCTACAGGAAATTGTTGTGTGAACCATCAAGAAGAAAAACTATGAAGCTTCACATCTTAGGCTCAAATAGTGACGGAAATGGCTACATCTTAGAGGGCAAAAGCCAAACACTCCTTTTGGAGTGTGGCTTACCTCTAAAGACTGTCAAGGAAACTCTCAAGTTTGATCTGACAAAGGTTGTAGGTGGGATTGTTTCTCATCTTCATGGAGATCACTCAAAATATGCTTCTGATTTTATAAAGAATGGCATTCCTCTTTGGATGAATCTTGAAACAGCTGAACACATAGCAAACGGTAAATCATCAAGTTTGATATTTTGCATAACAGCTGGCAAACAAGTATCTATTGGCGAATTCAAGATTATTCCATTCTCTGTAAAACATGATGTTCCTTGTCTTGGCTTTCTTATCAATCACCCAGAGAGCGGTAATATCCTATTCGTTACTGATACTCACTACATCCCTAATCGATTCAAAGGACTCAATCAAATACTGATAGAAGCCAATTATGAAGAAAGGATATTGAACGAGAATCTAATTGATGGTAAGATTGACAATAGCCGTTATCAGCGTGTATTAAGAAGTCACATGAGCCTTGAAACTTGTGTTGAAGCTTTGAAAAAGAATGATCTCAAAGGTGTGCAAAATATAGTCCTTATACACCTATCCCCTCAAAACTCTGATGCAAAACTATTTAAAAGTAAAGTAGTGGAAGCGACAGGTAAGAATACACACATCGCCCTTAAAGGGTTAGTGATAGATTTTAATAAAAGCCCTTACTGATATGACAGAAAGAGAAAAAATAATTAATCGCATAATGGGTGGTAATGATAGCCAATTTGTATTCGATAAAGAGACAAATTCAATAAAATGCAAATGTGGGTATTCTGCTATTTGGATGAGAACAGGGTTTGTTTGTGGCACAATAACAGCATATCCATGTAAATATAATAAGCCATGACAATCCAAGAAGAAGCTCAACAAATACAGGGATATCTCGACATCGAATGTTCCGAGAATCCCGAAGAAGTACTCGAACGCATCCGTGCTATTATGCCATATATCAGCCGTACAGCCTTTATGTTGGCCGAAGCAAAGAAAGCTCTGAGACGCAAGAAAGCTTCGGAGATAAGCAATACAATCATCAATATAGCCAAAGAACAATGTTTATCGGCAAAGGTGCAAAATACATTGATCGATAGTATTGCCGAAGAGGAAGCCTACTTGGTTGATTGGTTAGATCGTCTCAATGCTGCTGCAACTCATCAGGTAGATGCTTTACGCTCTATTTTATCATACGAAAGAGAACAATTAAGAATCAATAAAACAGGATATTAAAATTATGGAATTACAAAAGAAAACATTACCCGTAGAAGAAGCCAACGGCTGGTATTTAATGCAAACCGAAAAACGGTATTGGGAAGAAGATTTCCTCGATGAAGATACCGGAAATGTATCAACAGTAGAACGATATGAAACGCTTTGCGGAAAAGGAACTCAGATAAACGATATTATCAAATCACTACTTCTTGAGAATGGTATTAAGACCATCAAAGTTTCAAATATTCCTTTGCTTGGTCAGCAAGACAAGAACCTTAATTTGTGGGGAACAGATGTAAAGATTCTGACAGGAAAAGGCAATAAGAAAAGCTATATCGTTACGGCCGACAGTCCTGCTGCTGCCGAAGTATTTATATCTGAATATTTAGAGGTAAATCTCGAAGCAACATTCAAGCTTATTAAAATTAACGAGCAGGATTATCAAAAGGTTATTAAGATATACGATTCAGAGAAAGAGCAGCTGGAGCTGAATAAGAAACGCATCTGTTGGTACAAAGCTCAAATCTATTCTCTATTCGATGAGGGAGAGGACGAGGGAGAGGGAAGCAGTGCCGGATCGAGAAACGTTTTGGTGCAAGCTACATCATTCGACAAAGCAATGGCTGCTATCAAGGCTGTTATGACTCAAAACGAGTTTGATAGTATCTACAACACATTCAAGAAACTCGAAGAACTCAATATTGTAGATGTCTTTATGCCGGATGAAGATCTAGTCTATTATTCGGACGAGGACCTCACTAAAATAACCGTAGAAGATTAAACGATATGATTACACTTCGTAAAAATCAGGTAGAACCAATAAGCAAGGCAACGGCGTTTTTCAAGGAGAGACGCCCGGCTCCTTCGCTGATCGTATTACCCACTGCTTTGGGAAAGTCAATCCTTACGGCTTTCGTGGCAAATGAAATAGAAGATAAGCTTCTCGTGATTCAACCCAGTAAAGAGCTATTGGAGCAAAACTATAAGAAGTATGTTTCTCTCTGTGGTGACTTTGGAGCACAGACCGGTGTTTATTCCGCTTCTTTCGGTCGTAAGGATATTAACAAGATCACTTATGCAACGATCGGAAGTATAAAGAAAATCGGTAAGACGTTTAAACAGCTAGGATTTAAAAAGATGTTGATTGATGAAGCTCACCTTTACCCACGTGAAGCAGATTCGATGCTTGGTCAGTTCCTTGAAGATAGTGAGATTTCTCATGTGTTGGGAATCACTGCAACGCCTATTAAATTACAATCAAATACCGATATGAGTGGAGAACGCTTCTCTAAGCTGGTAATGCTAACAAGTAGGTCCAAGAAAGGTAATTTCTTCAAAGATATTGTTCATGTGAGCCAAGTACAGGAAATGATCGAACTAGGGTTCTGGAGTAAATTAGAATATAAAACATCCGGATTCGACAGCTCACAACTCGTTTACAATTCTTCGAAATCTGAGTTCACGGAAGATAGTATGCATCGAGCCTTTGCGGCCAATGACATACATAATCAGATCAAACAAGAGCTTGATGTAAATAGTGATCGAAAGCATATCCTGGCATTTGTTCCATCCATAGATGAAGCGATTCAGTTTGCACAGGAGTACCCAAATTCGGCAGCCATCTACTCAGGTATGCACGCATCAGAACGTGAGCGAGTGATCTCAGAATTCAGAAAAGGCAATATTCGCGTCATATTCAACGTGCGTGTTCTTTCGACAGGGTTTGACTACACTAAGATCGATTGTATTATTCTCGGTATCTCAACAGCTTCTATCGCGTTATACTATCAGATACTAGGTCGTGGTACTCGTATCGATGATGAAAAAGAGAACTGTTTGATATCAGACCTTGCCGGCAATGTAGATCGTTTCGGAAAAGTGGAAGATATAACATTCGAAAAAGAACGAATCTGGAAGATGTATGGTACCGATGGAAGACTTCTCTCCGGTATTCCTATACACGAGATCGGTGCAATAAAGAAAGGTGATGCTGAAAAAGAAGTACCGAAAAGTAATTCAAATATTGGCAAACCTCTTGAAACAATGCCATTCGGTAAGCACAAAGGTGAAAGCTTTAAGGATATTCCTAAAGAATACCGAGAATGGGTGCTTAAAACATTCGATTGGCATGCTGCAAATATGAATCTGAAACAGGCTATTGAGGGGAGTTTGTAATATTATAATTGCAAAAACATAAATGCTTTATTTTTTAATAAAGCATTTATGTAGATTAGAAAAATATTATCGACTAATTGATGTATTTTTTACAAACTCATAATTTTCAACATTTTGGTAAAATCATCTGCTTCCAAAGTTGGACTGCCAGCTGATCCATGTACAGCACCAACTCTTACCATAAGTACTCGGATTTTATCTCCTTCATTCATTTCTTTTATAGCAGGAGATACATTTATCGTTCCGGCAACATTATTAAACGGCGCAATAAGAAAATATCGAGTTCCTGCTATTGTTGTCCAGGTAGATGTCCCTGAAGGTAAATATTGTATAAGGACATTGACTCCCACAGAAGTATTAGTGTTAGCGGTTTGAGGATTATAAGAAATCATTCCACTAACTTCAAATAAACCTTTTTTACTTAGAGTAAAAGTTTGATTATCTGAATTTAAAACCAATATTTTGGGATTATATTTTATGTCTGCAGCTAACCATGGAACAACATAACCAGACCCGTTTATTTCTGTAATATTGGTGGATGAAAAAACTGTTCTAGTTTTGCTTTGTGCATAAAATAGATTGTTTGTCACTCCATTATATTTTCCAATTAACCCGTCTTCATTCACAACCAACGGAAAGAAATCTGTTGTGTAAAAATTAGCACTTCTAATTCTAAGGTCACCTTCAACATGTAATGTCGCTGAAGGATTTTCTGTATTGATCCCAACGGACTGAGCAAAAGTGGGCAGACAGATAATTAGTGATAAAATAACTATTATATATAACTCTTTCATTGTGTATGTATTTATAAAGACAATATTTTTAATCCTCTTGTATATGGAATCCCTCCAGGCATAGCAATACCTGTAGTTCTAGCACCCCATGCGGTTCCCATTGATGCAGATGGCCTAACCATCAGT
Source organism: Indolivaga capnocytophagoides (assembly GCF_036511535.1). Taxonomy (GTDB): domain Bacteria; phylum Bacteroidota; class Bacteroidia; order Bacteroidales; family Dysgonomonadaceae; genus Dysgonomonas_A; species Dysgonomonas_A capnocytophagoides. The sequence continues at coordinate 95,639 of NZ_AP028867.1, forward strand.
ACTCTTAATGCATCACCAACATTAAAGTCTGCAACGCAAGGAGTAAATACAATTGTTGATGTTGTTTGATCAAGTAGAGGATAATTCAAAAGAGTCCTTGTCATACCAACATCCACCCATGTTGAAGATCCTGATTTACGCTGTTGTATTTTTATGTTGATATAACAACTTGAACCAGCTGTATTAGCAGCTCCAGTTTTCATACATACAAAACCACTAATTTCACACAAATATTTATTTTTAAAAATAAATATATTATTGGTTGCATCAAATGTTGCAATATTATTATGTAGAATGTCTGTTGAAGAATTCCATTTTACAACAACTCCTCTAGCTGCATTATATTCGGTAACCTCTGTGGCCGAAAAAATTTGTTCTTGGGATGACTGCGCAAATATATAAGGAGGTGTAGCTAATGTACCGACATGTCCGTTATCAGCTCGGTCGATACCTAAGAGTAAACCAGGCGTAAGGTCTGTCTGTGATATTATGAGATCTCCGTTAATATCTAATGTTGATTTCGGAGTGTCGATATTGATACCTACCTGTGCCTGTAAGTTAGGTATTTCCCATATATTTATTATTAATATTGATATTATCACAATCTTTAAATATTTCATATTTCAATTATCTTAGTTTGATATAATGGATACATTAAAAAATAATAATCCTAAGGCTTCGAGTAAAAGATGCACCAACAGGCATTGCTACACGTGGGTTACCACCTGTAGAGCCGTGTACGCTCCCTATATTATTGGGACGGGCAAGTAACACCCTTATTCTATCTCCGGAAGACAGTTCTAGGGCAATGCCAGGAAGAACAAAAGAATAGGTAGTAGCACTAAGAGCCGGATAATTATGAAAGAAACGCCCGGATGTAATAGTCGTCCATGTTGATGTTCCAGCTTTTTTATATTGCATCATAATTTTTATCGCTGTCCCTGTTCCTGTCGTATTGGTTGCTTCTGATACATAATTTATCGAACCACTAATGTCATATCGTGCATCATCCAATACGACGAGTTCAGAATTTGTTTCGTCTATAGAGAGAATGTTATTAGTTACAACATCTCGTTGAAACCATTTGACTTGTACACCTGTACCATTATTTAAGGCTGTTTTTTCAGCAGCTGTAGAGAATAACTGCTCATCCTTACCTTGCAAGAAAGCTCCTCTTATAGGAATTTGATTCGTATAACCAACTAAGCCTGCACTATTTACAGCTAAGTAATTATCGATTCCTGACAAAGGAGGGGTATTTGTGACAATCATATTCCCATTCACATGGAGGGAAGCTGCTGGGGATTCTGTATTTATCCCGATTTGAGCATTAAGTATCCCAAAGGAGAATATCCCCATTATTAAAAGAAATTTCTGTTTCATTATTTGTTTGAATGTTGCGGTCATAGACCTTGTTGTTTATATTCTGAGTTATAATTGGTAGCAAAAAAAACAGTAAAGTGCACTCTCTGCACCTTACTGCATAATGAAACCGGCTGGCGGACTGGTATACTCTCAAAGCAGATTCAGAACGACAACAAAACAACAACAAGACTGCTAAGCACAGTTCGTTATGCCGGTTTACTAAAAAAATGTTATATATTATCCGAGGTATATATACGAAAAAAGTTATCACGTCATTTTGACGCAATACTATTTTTTTTATATTAAAAATATGCTTAGTTACGCATGGACAGCGTCTCTCTCTCTCTCTCTCTCTCTCTCTCTCTCTAATATTTCACACGACATGTCCAAACCTAAATTGTTAAAATTTAGATCAAAGACAAAATTGTTATATATGGAAATATTAAATGTCAACATACGTTCAATAAGTATTTAGTCATTCATTATGTTTATACTTATTACCTTAGAGATCCTATAGCTTTCAAGATTCAAATATATGTATTTTTTTCTTCTTAAAAATATATTTAACATTTAATAGAGAAAAGTATGATTTTATTTGCTTGTAGATCTGAGTCTATAAAATACATTTATTAGAGGATAAATAACATGGCTTAGTCTAAGGTTACTTTGGATTTTTTATATAAAACAGGCTCTATAGATGTAATAAGGAAGTTTTATATTTTAAATATAAAATGGCTACTCCTCAAACCTGTATCGAATGTAAAAAACAAACTGTATCTGTAATATCTACTCCTGAAGGTCCGGTATGTTATCAATGCTTTTCCGAAAAGAAAACACCATCACGGAAGGGAAAGAGTAAGCATGATAAACCAGAAGAACGAATGCAGATCGAATTCTTCAATCAAGTACCTATATTCTTTCCAAAGCTACCTAATAAGCTTCTTCTGGCTGTTCCAAATGGAGGATCCCGGAATATTATTGAAGCTAAGAATTTGAAAGCTCAAGGTGTAAAATCGGGTGTCTCGGATGTTTTGTTGCTTATTCCAAAGAAGGGATTTTCATGTCTTTGTATGGAGTTTAAGACAGCAGTGGGTAAACAATCAGACGAGCAGATAGAATTTCAAAAACAAGCAGAGAAAGCCGGTAATAAATACGTTGTTGTGCGATCCGTAAAAGAAGCTATTGATACATTGAAGTGGTATCTGGAATAAGTTCTTATCTTTGATAAAAATGTTTTCTTAAGATAAGACAAATATGACTCCAACAAAAGATATTGAGGATATAAATGATATAAAGAAGATGGTCAATCTTTTTTACGGTAAAGTGCGTAAAGATGATTTGATTGGTCCGATATTCAATGATAAAATACAAAACCATTGGCCAGAACATTTAACTAAGTTGTATTCATTTTGGCAGGGGATATTATTAGGAGAACGAACTTATACTGGGTTTCCTTTTCCTCCACACTCTCAACTACCTATCAGTAAGGAACATTTTGATCGATGGCTCAGTCTTTTTACTGAAACAGTAGATCATCTTTTCATAGGTGAAATTGCTAATGAAGCTAAAAATCGTGCTTATAAGATTTCCGATGTATTCCAAAAGAAGCTAGAGTATATTCGCAAAAATTCTCTATTATAGCATTCTTAAGCTGTTCTTTATCAAAAAACTGATTTTAGGGACCATAGAAATAAAGCCCCCAACCTCCCGGCAAAGGACTCTACAAGTTCTCATAATCTGAGACAGTTATTATGATTTGGTATCTAAACCTATGTCGTAAAGGAAGAAATTTTATTTAAACCTCGCAAGAAAGTATAGGGAAGTAGAATTAAAAAAGGATATCAATCTTCTCTTACTGATTTAGATTCACCAGATAGCTAGAACCTTTTCAAATCTCTTTCATCCCAGTTAATACATAGCTTCCCTTTAATTTATGAGTAGTCATATATATAACAATCTGAGAGCGACAGTCTAATATAAGGCTAAATCGTACCTGATTCTCATCCAAGGATTCAATGAATGAATATTCATTGTTGTTATAGATAAATGATATTTTATAATCCTTCATTTGAACTAATAAAAATAGACGGGAATACCCCGTCTATGTAATTTATACTTTACCCTTTACTTTTGCTTTTTGAGCATCCGTCATTGGTGGGTTTGCCGCTATTACTTTCGGTGTTTGTTTCTTTGGTTTTTTGGCTTCTCTGCCTCCTTTATCTTTCATTCTAATTATTATTAGTTCATCACAAGATAAGCATTTGAAAATAGAGCAAGCTATATCATTAGTTAAAAGAAGTAGATTTTATATTTAAATAAAAAAAGAGTTTCTAATTATTACTCTTGTATTAAGAATGAAAAAAAATTCAATATCAAACCAAAAGATTTAGTGAAAATACATCATTGTCAGATCAGGAAAAGAGGCTATTATATTGAAATGGTATTTTGAATAAAAAGCCTCTCAGAATGTCCTGAGAGGCTAGCATCATGGAAAAGTCACAAAAGGCAAAATCGTATTTCTTTTTTTTATTAGAATTGCTCCTACATTTTAATTTTATGTCTTATTTTATAGTTATAGATTCGCTCGTTACGTTGACTTTCAGGCATAGATGCAGGAAGCTCAATTGTTGTTTTGGAATCAATAACACACATAATCATCTCTTCTTTATTGGCTTTTATAGTATCCAATAATGAAGACGCTGATTGTTTCACTTTATTTTTTTCTTGCTGAGTAATAGCCCCATTTTTTGATTTATGAGTCATTGCTGATATTATTAGTGAATACTCTTTTTTCCTAATAATCACTTAAGATAACTATCCCTAATTAAAGAAGATAATAAAACACGTTCATCGCATTCTCCCCTTAAATAATTTATCGCATGGTTGCTTATTGATTGTCCTTGTATTGATCTCAGCTGGTATATTCCAGCCTTTATAAAATCAACTTCTTTATTTTTTAATATTTCTAATGCTTTTAAGTAGCCTTCTTTTACATTCTTATTAGCAAGTCTATTCATTGAACTATTCGATAAACAATTACTAATAATAGAGATAACCAAATCTATATCGGAATCAGAAGGTACTATAGTATAAAGAGCTGATTTTTTTTTATTGTCCATTGATGATTTTATAAAATGGATATTTCTCTAATTTTGAAAAGGTACGATTATATTATGGGATAATCTATTTATTTTGGTTAATTAGGCTATAATGCAACCTCCCGATCTTCACAGACCAGCGAAATAGAATATCTCAAGCTTTCTTCTTACATTTGGGGTTTAGTAATAACACAAAATTTATAGTATGAAAAAAACTTTCTTTTCGATCCTTTGTTTAGGCTTTTCTATTTTCTCTTATTCGCAAGATCAGATTGTAAATGGTTCCATACTTCAAAACCTCAATAATCAATGGTTATCCCCAGCAACAATACAAGTTGGTCGTTCAAATACTACAAGTTATAAAGATCGTGCTGTAATAGGAGTTTCGAATGGAAATTTACATATTGATTCTTATTCAGGAAAAGGCATCTACCTAAATTATTTTGAGGGAGATGATCTTAGGGGATACAAGGGGCTAATGATAGATCCAAATGGCAACGTAGGAATTGGCACTGAGACCCCTAAATCTAAATTTGTTCTTTATGATATAGGTTCAAATACGATGATGTCGATGGGAAGTCTTTGCTTGGGATTCAATCGTAATGTAGAGGATGGGCGAATACACAATGAAAGTATATCTGCTTGGCAGTTTACGGCCAGAAATGAAAGATTTGCCTTGGAGGGATATAATGGAGTCCCGTATCAACTGTTTTCAGTATTGAAAAATGGGAATATTGGTATCGGAACAGACGACCCACAAAACAAACTGGATGTTAACGGTACTATCCGTGCCACTGAAGTAAAAGTAGAGACCGGTTGGGCTGACTTCGTTTTCGATAAAGATTATAAACTACCAACACTTCAGGAAGTAGAAAACCATATCAACGAACACAAACATTTACCCGATATTCCATCTGAAGCTGAAGTAAAAGAAAACGGTGTAAGTTTAGGTGAAATGCAAGCTAAGTTATTACAGAAGATCGAGGAACTTACTTTGTATACAATTGAGTTGAATAAAACTGTAAAAGAGCAGGGAGATCTGATCCAGGAATTAAGGAGTAAGTTGGAGTAGGAAAAGAAAAGCCTCCTGAGAGGCTTGGGGTAATTTGCTATACCGTTGTTATTTTTATTAAAATATGTTTTCACATTTCAGATTTTTTTTACACTTTCGCATAATATGTTAAAACTGTAATTGCGGCATCTTTTACAGAACTTTACAAAAGATATTTTAAAGCTTATGGAGTAGGGACATGCCGGTTCCGAAACATAAGCTTTTTTGATAATATAATTCTATGGCAAAACCAATAAAAAACGACAATATAAAGGATAACTACAGACTTTACGACAATTTATTGAGATCCGAAAAAAAATTACTATCGCCAACAATATCAATAAACAAAGACAGGGACAAAGATTTAAATCACAAAGGGGCTCTGAAGAGAAAAGTGCCAATAATAACACAACCCATTGAAGATTGTTTTCTTGAAGTAATAATAAACGAGTCCAATAGAAAAAGGTTTAATTTCACAATTGAACATGAGATCTCAGCACCGCTTCGTGCAGCCCGTTTCGATTCAGATGGACAAGCGCATAAAAATAATATACCGAATATTCCTTTAGAATTACAACAGGTGACAACACCTCATTTTCATAAATTTAGAGATGATGGTTATTTTTTTGCATATAAAACGAACCCTCTAATTGAAAATGAATCTGATTTATCTATAAATAAAATGTTTCCTATATTTTGTGAAGAATTTCATATAACTTATCCCAAAGAGAATGATGTCCTACTAGATATATCTATGGAGGGTGAGTTAAATTTTGGTGAAACAGATTTCGATCCACACGAAAATATTAACTTTGAATTATGATTACAAATGATATTATAAATGAAATAATAAGATCATTTAGCTCTCTATGGAAAGTTAAATGTCACGGTAAGACCATTGAAGTTATAACTCCAATGTCAACCGTTAATAATTCATTTGTGTCTGTATTCATATCCAATAAAGATGGGGTCTATATAGTGTCTGATGGAGGTTGGATTGCAGATGAAGTTTATGAAACAATAGTCTATAATCCAAAAGAAAAAAGCTTCGAAGCGAATAACCGTTTATTCGAATTTTACTTAGAACAGTATGCTGTTAAACAAACTATAAAGCCTAAGATACTATATTATAAGGTAACAAAAGAATACAAACTTATACCTAATTTAGTGTATGATTTATCCAATTTTATTTCTATCGTTGTAAGTTCTTCATTTATATCATTTGAAGATAAAATAGAAAAAGAGAATAAAAAGAGATTTTCTTCGGAAGCATCTCAGTATATAAAGTCCATTATCCCAAAAAATAAAGTAAAGCTTAACGCCTCAGTAGAACCAGATAATAAAGAATTAAATAATATTAGATTTAATGCAATTATCCATTCTCAAACAAAGATGATTCCTGTAAGTTATGTAACAGGATCAAAAGATTTGTATTTTAAAAATGCGATTGGAGTCGCAAACACTCAGTTTCAAACAATTCAAAGTTATCCAGTAAGTGATTTTATTTTAAGGAGTGTTGCCATTATAGATGATACTGCAGATGGTTATAATAAATTTAAAAACTCTGCATTTCTTAATACTCTTTCTAAAAATAGTGATATTGTAGAATGGACGAATAAACCACAGATAAGTGAAATATTAAATATGCCTTAGAATCCAATAAGGAATATTTAATCATAAATGCTAAATACCAATTTCTTAAATTTACTATTCAAGTGAACCTTATTTTATTATTATTTATAGCTTTATAGAGTAACAAATCATCAAAATTATAACATAATAATTCACAAAACTATGACACGAGAAGTATCAGTTAGCTCACTATTTGCTAGTAGACTAGCAGATAGTGAAAATCCGGAAGATGAAATCATTGAAGTTGTTTATCCTGAAGAGATTACATCTTTACTTGAAGATATACATGATAATTATCCTGGTTTTGAGAGAATAGACAGCCTAACAATTGACTCCTCGGATATAGACAATGAAGGAAATGGATCTATTGAAGTAGGCTATGATGTCGTCTATTTTGATTTCGATTCAGGAGATATTGATACGGATAAAAGATCAATGAACATAGGCGTAGAATACGATCAAAGAGAAACTATAACTTTAACAGGTGAAGAAGACGGCTAATAGTGAAAGCCGTCTTTTACATTATTTCTCACTAACCTAAATCTATCACCCTCCAAACACCATCTTCTTAAAGAAAGCTAATATCTTACCTCTGTATTTTATTCCGAGATATAACAGCAATGCAACTAATACAAGCGACGTAAACCAGATGCAAGCTTCTTGATACCAATTGAGTTTGTTTACTTCTATTGTATCACCTTTGACAGGATAAGGTACTCGGATCGTATCACTAAGGTTTACGGTATCTTTTATGAACTTGTTTCTGTATTCATAGACAATACTATCTTTAAATATTGTATCTCCTTTTTGATAGATTCTGACAAGCTCTTTTTGAAAGATTGAATCTCGAATAAGCTTATCTCTATACTCGGTCTTTACACTTTCAACCGGCACATACAAAGTTTTACTCTTGCATCCCGAAAACAAGCCTATCAATCCAATAAAGAGAATGATCAGGCAAATGAATATGTAAATACGTTCTGACTTTTTCATCCTTTAAACTTTAAGTCATTAATCCTATTCAGCCATCCTTTTCGGAATTTCTTATTTGCAGGACGTGCCTGTATAATCCGATCTATATAAGCGATTCTTTCAGCTTTGATTGCTTCGAATAACTCTTTCGGATCATGGCTATTTACGGCTTCAATGGTTTTAGGTCCTACTATTCCATCGATAGCAACACCAAGTATCTTTTGAGGTAACTTGATGCCGTATGCACCCGAAGCCCAAACCCAATCGACAAGGATATTAGCGACTGACTGATTTTCTATTTCATCCGCTTTCCATTTATCCCAGTACATTGTTTTGAGAATATCTTTCCACTGTTCCTGAGTAAGATTCTTTAATCTTTCGATGGTTGGTTTTGGATAACCTTTCTTTCGGCAATATGCTTCATAAGTGCCAATTGTCACACCTTTGTTTGTAGCACCACCCAGATCGTCAGGATCATTAACAAAACCGCCTTCCCACTTTAGAATAAAGGGTATTATTTTATTTACATCAGCCATTGTTGTCCTCCTTTTCTTCTACGTCAATCAAATCTGTTTTCTTACCAAAGAACTTTAAGAAATTAACTTTAATATTCTTTCCTCTGGCTGTAAAGTAGTTTTTGAATATACTCTCTAACTCAATTCCATATATGACAATGAGTATGATAAAAGGCAGAAGATCTATTTCGAAAGAGATAAAAGCTTTATCCAATGTGTATGCAAGAATGATCCACATGATATAATCGCATATCTTTTGAAGTGTCCGGCGAATAGCTCTTGATTTTCGTACTTCTTCTTTCAGGTATTTGGCTTTTTCTACTCCAAACTTTAAATCTGCCATTGTCAAAACAAAAGCTGTTAACATTAACCACTTGGCCCAGATAAAGAACTCGAGCAAGCCGGTTAAAAACTGATCGGTTGTTACGTTTTCCATTTACTTTTTCTTTATAGATAAATATTTAAAATTCCGATACTTTTTACGGTCTTTGAGATATCCCAGATTGTTTTGATTTGAATATGCCTCCCTTTCAAACGATATATTGAGATAAGCTTCTTTTCGATCTTGGTATTGAAATAACCTTACTAGCCACTCAATACCATACCAGATATAAAAGAATACGAACAATAATTCTCGTATCTGAGCCGTATGGATCCGTTCGTGATTCTCCGTAATTCTTGATAAAGGCTTGAACTCTTTACGGGCAAAGATCAGCCCGAAAAGGTTAATTGCTACATATCCTTTGAGGGGAAGATATTTATTGTAGATTATTTTCATTGAGCTTTTACTTTAAAATATAAAGAGGGTGATTCTTTTTATTTTAAAGGTACGGACATAGAAAAGGCCTACCATGATAATGAGAGGCTGGGAATAAACAGAATGTAGATTGTTTGTTAAATATGTTTTTGTGAAATAAAAATCGTATTTATATGTCAATAAATGTAAAAATGTTTATTAAGTTTGTTCTGTAAAATAACACATAGCTATAAAATAATTACAAGACTATTTCTTGATGAATATACAGCAAACTAAATATTAACAAAAAACACTACATTATTTAAATGAAAAAATCATTATTTCTCCTAATCACTATCTTATCATCAGTTATTATTTTTAGCAGTTGTGGTGCTTCAAGTGAAGCAACTTCTAATATGTCTCAAATCCAGACAAATGTTACCCTAAGTCGTAAAAATTATAAAATTGTGGGATATGTTAAAGGAGAAAGTAAACAAACCCATGTATTAGGCATAGGAGGTCTTTCAAGAAAATCATTATCCGAATCAGCAGTTAGCGAGATGCTATCCAGTATAAATAATGAGACAGGTGCAGTTGCCGTTATTAATGTGAATGTCCAATATAAAAGACAGTTTTACTTCTTTTGGTCAAAAACTAAAGCCATCGCTAATGGTACTGTTATTGAATTTACTGAGTAATAAATAAGTAATTACAAATGATGAAACAGCTGTTAGCCGTCATTCTATTATCAATCTTCTCGTTTTCTTCATTGACTTCTCAGAATCTACCCATGGCGATTCAACTGAAAGAAGATATTGAAGTCAGAGAACAACCAAATATCGAATCTCCGGTAATAGGATTAATCCGAAATAGTAATTATATAGAAGTTCTGGAAAGAGTTAATGACTTCTATAAGATTAAACACATAGGTAAAATATCATATACTAATTATCCCTTTTTCAAAGAGAATATTCAAGATAAAAGTGTTTCCTTAGATAATGATATAACTACCAGTAAAAAACCAACGAGTAAATCATCTAGTACTACAACTTCTAAAACTATAATTTCAAAATCGTCTCACCAAACTAATTCATATAATACACCGAGGCGTAATTCGATTATTAGAAGTAGATCTAGCTATAGTGGTCTTTGTGGAGCACCTACCAAAAAAGGAGGTTCATGTCAAAGGCGTGTTTCCGGTGGTGGTAGATGTTGGCAGCATTAATAATAAAACTATAAAATTACAATCATGAAACAACTACTAACAATTCTACTATTTCTTCCTTTATTTATCGCTTGCAGTAGCGATGATGATCCGGTCGATAACTCCAAAACCTCCAGCTTTACAAAAGAAGACATCGTCGGTAATTGGAAAGCTGAAAGAGCGAGTGGGGCAGCGGTGGAAGATTTTAATTTAAATAATGGTACATATCTGATCGATTTTAATAATGATAACACTTGTGTTCTTGTTAAATCGCAGGTTACCTATAGTGGTACATATACCGTCAATGATAATAAAATCACAGTCAAATCAGGTGATGAAACATATATACTTCTAATAGCCAAAAAGCCTGATGCCAACACAATTCATATTGTTTCGGACTCTCGGATAGATTTTGTAGGGTTTAAGTATTTATTCATTAGGCAGTAATTATGTTCTGTGATTGACCAAATAGTAATTCTTATCATGATAATATAGTTCTAAAACATCACCTTTTTCCATTCCAACAGATCCATTTGGAAATGTTGAAGAACTCGAATCGTGGGTATATATATTTCCGTTATTATCTCGAATATATGTATCAGCAGATGGATTGATCATAAATTTGGCATTACTGTCATACCGAACCATAATTCGTATAAAGAAGTCATAATTTTGTAAAGATGCATAACCGGGAAGGAGTACACTCCTATAACTACCATCATCTATCTCTCCATACAATACAAAATTATGATTTCTTTGGAAGTTATTGGTTATCCAAGTTTCTGCATTCGCCCAATCATACACTAATGGTTTAAAGAATGAAGCTGAATTACCGTACATGGCTTCACCGTCAACGGTCATACCTCCGATAATACTGCCATCACCGGTTTTTATCTTACCGGAAAATTCACCGTCAGTAGCATATATTGTACCTTTTATAATAGCCTGATTCGCTATAATCCCACCGCCATGAGTAATAACAATCTGAGCAACATCATCCGTTGCATTTGGATCTGCAACCAGATTGATCGCCTGGTCGAGTGTACCGCCTGCCCAGAAAGCCACATCATCGGGGCTTTGATTGATACCGTTTATACCTGAATTTTCCTGCCACTCATCATCAACCATAAATCCCATACGAATAAGAGTTGTTAAGATAACACCACCCTCAATGGTTGTGCTATTCTCCAATGCCGTTTTAAGATAATTAAGCCCCTTTATTGTTCTTAGAGTACTGCTGTTTTTCCTTTCGATGGTTTGTTCCTGATTATCTATCTTATTGATCTCCGTATTTAATGAAGTTCGGGTAACACTATTTGATAGTTCGATCTTTGGCATTCTCGGTTTATTGACGAATGTGGTAACAGCAGTTATGCGGATATCCGCACCTTCCGGCAAATATTGTTCATCGGATAAGCGGATAAAATAACCGACTTTTAACCGGTCACCGATAATGCCCCAATTCTCCTTGGCATACTTCTGATCTATCGGAGCTGAGTATGTATATTGAGGATGTTCGTTTTCATAGAGGAAAGGAATTACTTCGTTCAGTGCCTTTTCCTGAGCTTCATCGATATATTCCTGAGGTAGTTTAATATGAAATACTGCATACTTATCACCGACTGCAGGAATGATTGTCCCTTGAGGATATACCAAGCCATTATCAGTAATAGGTTTTATTCTGAAACGTTTTCTTGTATGGTCATATGCAAACTCATATTCTTTTTCCGATCCTGCCAGTTCTCCCGTTTGGAATATAATAGTTGCAGTTTCTCCGGCAATGGCGACTTTGTTGTAATCAATGACATTATCGATGTCAATAAAGGCATATAAACCTTTGCTGTCGTCTATTGCTTCAACACTTGTTATCGTACCTTCGTGTGATGGATATATCTCAGTAACATCAACCGTGGCTTCCGGTGGAACGGTCGTATCTCTAAGAGGAATTTTTCGTTCTACATAAGATCCTGTCGCATCAGTTACATATTCAATACCTTCATAAACGATAGTTTTATTCTTTTCCAGACGTAAAGTGTCAGCTCCATAAGTTGGAGCATCTATATTACGGTCGGATGATTCGATCCACACTCTCGATACTGGTGTTTTGTATATCTTTCTCTCAAGTCCGTATAACAATCCGTTTCCTTTTCCGTATGCCAATGGGATAGGAGGGAGGTTCTTATTCTCGACTTTCTTCAGATGGATGGTTTTTCCGACAACATCAAATTCAGTTTTATATTGATCAGCTAACTGCCCTAAGAATTCATAACAAAACAGATCGTTTATATCCATCAGCAGGTCTTCACCCTCTATACATTCCCCTTTGGTCCATCCTCCGGATTTGTCATTGTAATTCATACAATCGACAAGCATATCCAAGAAATCGGAAGGTGTGCCACGAAGCGAGAACTTCGTTTTTGCAGGAGCATTGAGTTTTATACTTCCATCAGGTTCTTTATCGAGTGTCACGAATTTGAACTTTGTTTTCTTCATGTATGCTATCGGTGCATCCAGTTTCAGAGTGTATTCAAAGTTTCGGCTGCCATGCTGTGTGAAGTTGGATTCATCCGTCAGATAATACATTATATTCTGAAATACACAGTACATATCTATCGGCATTTCAATATAGGATGTAAGGCTGAAATACAAAGTCAGATCATCCCTGCTCATAATCTGCTTATAAGCATAGGATTCATCTGTGACTTCTACATCGATCAGCGGGGTTGTATCGGGGTTATATAGTTGCATAATATTATATCCTTCCTATCGCTGTTAAAAAAGTATTTATTTCACTATTCAGAGAGGTAATTTCGGCTTCTGTCAGATATGCACCTAAAAGAGCGATAGACATAATACTACCGGGTGTCACAACTGCTGCGGAATTGTAGCTCATCAACTGCATTTCCGATGCAGTTGATGCTGTTGGCTTCGTTACGCTCGCTTTTGTATTATTGTAGTAAGCATCAGCCGATGTGATTTGGGTGGAGACAGAAAACATACCGACACCGCTGTTTGTCGGAAAATCTACATTTGTAGAAGAATTTCCAACCTGAGCCGTCATCAATCCCGATGATCTTGTTATAATAGACATAATGCCTTTAGAGGTATCCGAGACATTACAAGCGACTTTGCTATTACCCAGCTTTACAGACATATAAACCCCTACATAATTATTATTCCATGTATCGGTTAATCCTGTACCTGCCCACATACCATTAACAGCTATCCATCCTTTGGTATTTTCACTTGATGCAGAATAGCCTGAATAGGTAAGGTTTTTAGAAGTATTTCTCAAATTGGCTCCGCGCCCCGTTTGTCCTGTTCCTAAAAAAGGATAGACGGCAGATAGCTTTGCCCATAAGTTTTTTGATTTCAATCCTACTATAAAGGCGTTTACAGCCGATTTTTCGGCTGCGGATAATCCTGTTGCTAAAGTTAAATACGCCCGGGCGTCCGCATCCAGGTTTTCGTTTGGATTATCGACTGTCCCGAAACCGATATCCCCCGTGTACAGTCCTTTTATTCTGATAACTTGTCCCATAATTATAATTGTATTATTTGATTTGGCATGTATAAATTGAGTTTATATGCGGCATAAGCATCCGGTTGTTCTTTTTCGCGGATAAAACCGCCCACTGTATAACTGTTTAGTGCTGAAAATCCGTAGTACAGCTTCTCGGGTTCGGCTGAACATGTGATTGTTACCGATTTTTCATCAGAGTTTAAAACTGTGGCTGCTGTAAGGATACTGCCTGCTGCATTTATAGGAAAGAATCCGGCATTTGATGTTATTTCCGATAGATCGAGCCCGTTACCTGATAATGTTTGAGAGTCGAGGGTTATCTTTCTGTCAAAAACGAGGGTGACAACGTTTCCGGCTTTTGAAACAGTTACAGGTTTAAACGGTGTATATTTATTTTTCAATACCCGGTAGTTGATTCTTCCTAACGAATTACCCATCATTCGGGTAGATATATTTGTCAGGTGTACTTTATCGGCCGCTAATTGAAGGTTATAGATCGGAGCTCCCATATAAAACAACGGATTATCGAGCGAAAGTTCCCATTGAGCCAAAGCCGGGTATTGAGTCTTTGCTGTATAAGATGATCCTTTGTTTACGTTTGTCTGGTAACTGATGAACGGTATATCGTCCGCCTGTCCTGTTATCGTTTTTATTCTTTCATTATAGAGCGTAATCAGGCTCGACAATGCGGTCTTGTAATCAGCAATAGATGTTCCATAGTTTTGTTCGCCTTGTACCCATACTATATATCCGGTTTTATATGTAAGTCCTGAACTATCGCACAAAGCCTTTACCTTTTGCACATCTTTTAGGCATCGTTCCAGAATTCGGCCTCCATTGGTATATGCTCCCGGTATTTCTGTTCCTCCGATGCCCGGAGCTGTAAAGAGTATCTTGAAAGGTATGTCAGGCCGCCCGTCTTCCCGATATGCCTGATAGATGCCCTCGGCTATTCCCGAACACGGAGTTTCGTATTCGCTGGGAGAAGCATTTTCCCATTTTGCGGATGCATTGCCATAACCGCCCGATTCTATAAGCGGAATAAGAGAGGTATAGAAATCGTTGTCATATTGAGCGGTATTGTTATTGTACTGGGTTTTAGTAATACCATAGATATAACCGAAATCCTGAGTACGGATATGCTTAAACATAAAGGCTTGCTGTGTACTGACAGCCGAACATACGGGAGATGCGATATAGCCCATTGACAGTGATTGTCCCAATACGATAATATGAACTACATCTGTATTTGACTGTGGTTCTATTTTATCAAGCAGTTCGAAGTATTTTTTTGTAAAAAAGTCCTGACTGATACCTTTATTTTCATTGTTACCGAGTGAGTTTTCAACGTCTATCGAAAAATCAAAGTTTGCTCTGAATTTATTGGCAGCATCGATGTAGAATATAATATTCCCGGCTTCGTCAGCAAAATCCAGTTTATGCCCGTTATTGCTTGTTTGTGCTTCGAGGTAATCGGTGTGTGCTCTAAATTTTTTGTCTTTATCCCAATATCCGAGTATCGCTCCGTCGTCTCCGGCAATGTCTAAGATGTGATCGTTATTGCTTTGAAAGGAACGCATAACGGTTTCGCCCGATTCGGTTTCTTCATCGGCTTTCAAGTCTAATTGAGCCAATGTTACTTCGCCCGGCTCTCCCTGTGCGTGTACTCCGAGGTCAATATCTCCAACATACCAATTACCATTTGCGCCGATATGAGGAGAATTCCCTCTTAACATTCCGATCGGCACTTTTACCGAATTGTTACTACCATCTGTACCGAAGGCATAGAATCCGTCGAGGGTTGACGCTTCGGGAAAGTCGGTGACTTTTTTTATTTTATACTTTTCAGCCATATTATATCTCTATTAAATATTCGTTATCTTCTGAAATAAGCAGGAACTCTTTATCCTCAGATCCAAGGACTAAGATTGTATTAAGCGGTCTGTAATTGATAAATACCAAAACCAGACTGAACTGACATAAAATATAAGAGGGGTGTATCTCTATCTTAAAGTCGGAAGAGCTTTTGTAGTGGCACTCAAAGACATCATCCATATAGTCAACAGCAAGTAATCTGCTTTCCGGTTTTATCAAATCCGAGAAGAAAGAGAAATAATTACTCCAGAACATATCGAGATTCTCACAAAGAAAGCTGCATTGCAGTGTGACTTCCTTTTGCTTGAATACATACCGTGATGTATCGTATATGACACTGTTGAGTGTTCCGATATTTACTTCAAGGTTTGTTTTCTGATCCGGAGATTTGTAAATCTCGGCTTTACCTTTATTTACGATTAATCCGTATTCAGAAAAAGAAATGCCATCGAGTTTATACTCTGATTTAGGAAGATTAAACCCGTAGCCTTTTCTTGTAAAACTGCCGGTTATCAAAGGAAAATCATCATAGAATTGCAGGGTAAACTCCTGCGTGTTTCTCTCTACATTCCGAGCCGATTCTTTATTCAATCTTAATTGCCAGGATCTGCCGAGTGTTGTCATGGTTAGAGTCCTATATCCTGGCTGAGTAAGAAAAACGATAAAACTGTCAATCATTTCATTATCCAGAGTAACGGATGCGAATTTGATATCAACCGTTTTATTATTCAGTTTCGGATCGGATAAATCGATATCGATCCCGTCATTCTCCGGCCAGTCGTTATAATACAAGTCTTTGAATGCCGGAAATACAAAGAGATCATTAAACCCATCACGTACGATCCCGATATTATATTTTACAAATATATCTATGCCGTCTATGTACCAAAGTCCTCTCATATTATTACCTTCTTAGATCAATTCCTTTATCTCTTATTTCTCTTAGTATGCTCGCTGTTGCAGCTGTATTTTCTGCGGTCATCTTAATATATGTCAATTGATCGGCAAACACCTGCTTGTAACTGCTGACCGCTTCTTTTACATCCGATATATGCCCCGTTTGGACTTTGATATATTCCTGTGTCTGCTTATTGATGTTACGGACCTCATTTACAGATTGACGCAGGGCATAGAAGTTTCCGTTCAGCTCATTGGCTGAGTCCTGAGTGATAGATGCTGCAACACCTGTAATTCCATTGATGTCGTTTTTTCCTGTATATCCTGTCGAATTGGTGATGTTATCACGTATAGCTATTCCCTCTTTGACAATATCTTCCCATTCTTTTTTTTGTTGAGCGATCTGTGCTTCAGTGAGCTTACCGTTTTGTTCGTTTATGGTATCAGTCCACGATTCATACCATTTTTTTATTCTGGAATCCAACAAATCTCCAACAGCAAAATTGAGTAAGGCTTTAGTTAAGTATTCCTCGAAATTGTTAGCAAAGTCTTCTACATCACTATCCATATCCATAAGAGTACTCACGAAGCTGTCACGAAGACTATCGAAGGATATTTGAGCGATGTTTTCACGAAGATCATCTGTCATTTCTTTAACCTTGCCGGCTTGATCTGCATAGTTATTCCAATCATCCTTAAAGCGATCTCCGTATTTTCCTTCATTAATCATCTCCGACCACACATCAGGTAGATGTGTTCTAATCTCATTCATCTGATCGGCTGTAAGTTTTGAGAAATCATTCCATGTATTATTGAGGCTTGTACCTAATAATTTATTGACTTCTTTTAGACTGTTTGCATCTAAATCCCAATAATAAGCGTTGGAATGGTGAGAATTACTATATCTCATTTGTGCATCCAGTATCTTTCTTAGATTCTCGCTATACCTTTCTTGAGCAGTTACCGCTTCGTTATAAGCTTGTATTGATTTACTTCCGTTCGTACCGGCTATTTCATCTTTTAAAGCATCAACCGAAACCTTTAAGGCTTCATTTGAAGATGTCAGTCTGCTTATCGTTTTGGCAGTTTCTTTAGCATTTCCTCCATTGATGGATGAGATTAGAGAATTGAATCCTCCGAATGATAGTGTATTGAGTATATTGCTAAGTCCTGTTTTCAAAGAACCTGCAATCTGCTTGGTAATATCGAAGCTCAGTATATTTTTAAGAATGCCATCAATAGCCCCTAAAACAGTGTCTATTAGGCTGGATACTAATGTTCCGATACCATCTTTCAGTACATCCAAAATCGACAATACTGCATCTATGATTTGCCCAACAACAGAAGCATTCGATAACGTTTTTGATAAAGTACCAATTACTTCTCCAACTTTTCCTCCTATATTCAACTTGGATAATCCGGTAACAGTACTTTGGAGTCCTTTAAATATTTGAGGCAAAGAGTTGCTGGCAAAGTTATTTAGGCCATCGCTAACCAAGTTTAGACCATCTATCGTATCAGTAGCTGTCTCTTTAAATCCATTACCCAAATTCTGTACATTTGATTCAGCTTCTTTGTAAGCGATGCTGGATGTATTTGCAGCAGTTTGGGCCATCGCAAGAGCTCGTTTTGCCCCCTCGATTGTAGCTTGATTATTTGATTTTAAAGCCTTATCATATTCGTTCTGCGCTTTACCTAAATTGTCGTATGCTGTTTTCTCATTTAATGTTGCTATTTGCAGATGGTTGATCGCATTTCCCAGATCATCCATCTGACGTTGTATATCCTTAAAATTTAAAGTACCCTCACCTCCGGGCGTTACGCTCCTAAGTTTTTCAATGGCATCAAAGACTGTTTTCTGATCGGTCGCAGAGCTTTGCTTAAACTGATCTGTTTTTATATACTCTTTTAACCCGGAAATAAGATCTTTAAGCTGGCTGTCAAGCATCCCCGTTAAATTGCCGAAGACACCCTGCCAGTCGATTCTTTTGTTTATAGCATCAAAGTCTACAGATGACAGAGCCGCTTTTTTTTGATTTTCTAATATTTTTCTGTCCCATTCGTTGGCTGATGCAGCTATTTTTTTATCATATTCTTGCGCAATAGTAAGTTTCTTTTCCTGAAACGTTCCATATTCTTTGATGTAATCACGCATATACTGAAGCTCAAAAGTTAACTTGTCTTTCTGATATGCTTCGTCTGATTTTACTTGAAGATCAGCATATTTCTTTCTTTCGTCGTCTGTTAATTTGATAGATGAATCATCAAAAGATTTACCTTTATTTTTTACGTCTGCTTCAAATATGTCTCGGGCATTATCTTTCTTGGTCTTTAAAGCATCTTCCTGTTGTCGTTTTAAGGCTTCTTTCTCTTTTTCATAATCAAACTCCATCTGAGCAATAACCTTAGCCGAACCTTCATCCATAGCTCGAATTCGGGCTTCAGTCATCTGAAATTCAAGATCCTTGGCTGTTCTGATATCCTGCAAGGATTGTTTCCCTTTGGCTTTACTCAGCTCCTCTAACTTCTTACGTGTTTTTTCGGCTGCCGATTCGGCTTTGTTTTTGGCAGTATCCGAGAAATCCCATTGTTTCAATTTGGTTGATGCCTGATTGTATTCCGCAAGTGCCTGAGTCCACTCTTTTGATCCTTTCTTCTCCTCTTTCATTGTGTTCAATCTGGCTAATGCAGATTTTTGCTGAATCTCCCAATATTCCTTTGTATTAGCTTCAACCTTATCGATATCTTTAGCTATGTATTCCTGAGATTTCTCATCCCATTTTTGCAAGGCTTTCTGATGCTCGATCTCTTCTTTCCTTATACGTTTCCATTCGGCACTAAGATCAACCCCTGTTTTTTTTAAATCTTCATCGCTTAAATCTCTGATCTTTTTATCAACAGGGGATAAGTTATCGAGCCAAGTCTCATAATCTTCTTGCGCCTTAGCATATTTATCGACATATATTTTCGCCAGTGCCGAATTCTTTAACTCTCGCACATACTTCTTTAATGCTCCTGTGTTATCTTCAATTAGTTTTCCCTCTTTCGATAATAAGGCATTATATGTTGGCATTATTGTTTTTAGCTCGTTTAGGGCTATATTCCTTTTTGAATAGGTCTCATTCGAGTTTCGCAAAACGGCTTCTAAAGCTTTTACCCTAATCAATTGCTCGTTAGTGTTTTTATTCGCTTCTCGTAAAACGGCTTGCTCTTCCTTTAGTAATTTAGTCTTTCTCTCCTGCTCTTTACTCCAATCTTGATACTTCTTGATAAGTAAACCAACGCCAACAATCAGAGCCCCGATCCCAAAGCTTAACAGCCCCGCAGACGCAATCCTTGCAGTCGCTGCTGATGTCCCCATTTTAATAAAAGATTTACCTAAAGCATAATTAGCTGTCGTCCATAATGCCGTAGCTTTAGTAACGGTTGTAATCCGAAAAGAGCTGGTTGCGTGCATTGTATTAGCGATAGCTTGCAATCCCATCGTAATTGACATTGCGGCTTGCAATTTGGTTTGAATCGCAGTAAGCTGTTCATTGTTTTTTATAAAAAGAGAAGATACCCCCTGAGCCGCAGAAAAAGCTCCTGACAGCCCTGTTACTCCTTGAATCATTCCAGCTAATTGAGCATTTCCTGCTGTCGTAAGCAATCTCTGTTCGGACATAACCCTACGGTACGCAGTGCCGACCCTTGTCAGCTCGGATTCTAATTCTCTATACCTAGGAGACTCTTGCTTTCCAGCCATAGCAAGCTCCTGCATTTCCTGTCTAATCTTACGCATTTGGGTCATGTAAGATGTTGCGGACTGTTGCCTTGTATTACTAAGTTGTTTTTCTTGTAGCTCTAACTCCTGTAATGCTTTTTTCTCACGATCCAATGCCCTGCGTGCATCTTCAATGTTTTTTTTAGCTTCATCATACTGCTTTCTCAATACTTCAATTTCTTTATCTGAGAATCTATGATTAGGAGTGAAATTATTACCTAAACTGTCAAATGCAGTTTTAGATCTTTTGTATTGTTCTTCTAAAGACGCTATAGCCTGCTTTTGAGCTTCTATGGCTAATTTTAAATCCAAAGCATTACTTATTGATTTTCCTGCATTGGTAGCCGATTGTTCGAAAGAGTTTATTCTACGTTCAGCATCGGATAGACCCGAGTTAAGCCCACTATTATCTATACCTGTAGCCAAGAAGAGAGCTCCGTCACGATTTATTATTCCCATGTGAGGTTTCTCTTAAAATATAAGAGCCGTACGATCTTCACAGATAATACGGCTCTCGGTTTCACACTTTTAAACGACTACTAATCATTATTCGAATCTAATATATAAGATTATATACTTTTTACTCGTTTAATTCTTTTGGGTTGTCCCGATTCAAAATCGGTGATAGTAACCCATTCTTCACCCTCTTTGAGATCATCTTCACCGCTTGAGTATCGACTTCGTTCAATCTGCATATAGTTGAATTCTCTGAACATAGCCATAATGAGCGATAAACCGCAATCTAATGTTTGTTCATGGGTATAACCAAAAGCTTCATTAACGGAAACTAAGAACGCAAAGCTGCTTTTCGGATCCATTTTTCCTTGTTCTGTTGAAGGGCTATTATCTCCTCTTCGTCTAACGGGCTCACATTTTTCAGGGCTGTGATAGAATTCATAAAAGCTGTTGTGCCTATATGGTAAATAATGGCATTAAGCAGAATGCCAATATCTTCCCATGTACAATTATCCATAAGCACGTTTTTGAACCATCCGGGCATATCACCTTTCTTATTGTGAATACCGATGCAAACAATCTCGAAGAGCAGACTGTCGTATTTATTGATAACATCCCTTATCTCTGAATCGAATTCAACACCTTGCTTTAGAACAAGCTTATCAATATCCTCTTTATCGATATGCACGAAATAAGGCTTTATCTTAAACCAAGTGCGGACGGTGATAGGTGTGATGACAATAGAATTCCCGACATTTTTACCTTCAGGCAACGATTCTTTATTTGTAAAATCGAAAGGAATACTTACGGACTGGTTCGAAACAGTATTGCTTTCTTGGATAATGATTTGCTTTACGCTCATATTTTTCATTTAAAATATAAAGGGTATACGACAAACTCCGTATACCCTTTATTAATATTACTGATCTGTAAGCTTATCCTTCCGGTTCTGCTGGTACATCTTTCACCGCTCTGGTGAATGGTGTTTTCAATGTACCTGTTGCATCCACAGCCAATTGTTTTGTTATTTTTACTAACAGCAATTCCGATTGTTGCTTGCCCGGAGCTTGGGACAAACGACCGACTACCGATCCATTCACAACCACGTATTCGGTGTACTTACCATCGTAGGGTTCTGTAATCATCTTCATCGACATATTTATCGTCGGTATGGAGGTTGGAGCTTCCCAAACTCCATCATTATTTTTACCTCCGCAGAACATCACCATATCTTCAGCAGATGGAGAAGGTATAGCAAGTTCTATACTATCGGGGTCAGCTTTACGGTTTACAATCCATCGAGGATCATCCGTTCCTTCGATATTGATATTTGTCTGTGTAGGTTCATTAAAATTGAATGCAACTGATCCTTCAAACACATCTTTTATGTGAGTGTATGTTGCTGCCGGAAGTCCTGCACCAAGGTATGCACCAAAACCTACATAAGATACCCCAATTGCTAGTGATCTATCATTTTGAGCCATAATTATAATTAATTTAGTTCTGTTATTACTTCTAATCTAATATTTGTACAATCGAAGCCTTCTTTTGCTTCGCCCAGAGGTTCAGCCCAGACTACTTTTGCTTTAAAATACATCCCGACAGGATGAGAGATCGATTTAAACGAAGTGATTAGCTTCCGTTTTGCTTCTTTCATTGCCGATCGGTTTGTCATACCATTTGAATACTTCTTGATGAATACATTTACATTCACGACAGGTGCTTTATTAACGAAATCCTTTGTTTCCATACCGGTAGTTCGAACAGTATAATGATTGTTCTTTTCGCCTGTAGCGGAATTATCTTTATATCCGATCAATCCTGTATTCGCTTTTTCAGCGGCTGCGAAAACAAGGTCTATTATATCAAATTCATCTGCCATGATTAAATTGATAATCTGTTAAACAATAATCTGCTGTGTCTTTTGATAAAATCGTCTGCTTTATCAGCTGCACGAGTTAGAACATCTTTATTCTCCATCGCTTCAACGATTACAGCGTACTTCATTCCGGCAACACCTATAAGAACATAGCCTTTTGAGTAGATTCTTGCTAAATCACGTGCCAATTGTTGCCCTTCTTTCTGACCTTCACTTCCATCCCCAGAAGCCCCTTTGGTCGCGAATTTAACGGTTTGTCCATCTTTTGTTTTAAAGTTTACGAGTCTCATATTTTCGCCTGCTCCTTTCACTTTTTCAAAAGAACTTTCTTGAATAATTCTCCCATCCTTGACTATCACGTAACCAATAGAAGAACGGAGGTTACCTGTATGATCGATGTAATTGCCTTCTAACCTTGCGATCTTGACAAACTCTTCCCCTGTGCGTTGCAATAAGTCCATTATCACAAATTCGGCTCTTTCGCCCAGTTTATCCAATAACTTCCGGATATCGCTTTTCTTCCAAAGTGGAGTAAGTCCGCTTTTTCGTGCCATGTCAGATATAAATTACAGTGTGAGAATCATACGGATACCAATTGATAACCGCAGCTTCAACGCCTTTCGATGCGACAAGAAGCCTTACAGCATCTTTATTGATCGGGGTTGAAGTCATGAACCTGCCTTTGTAGATAACTTCGTCACCGTCTTTATTCTTGACGACCTGACTTCCATTATTGCCCGGAATATAGCGTCCTTTAATCGTTAGTTCCGGCTTAGGACCTTCAATCCACTCACCATTTTCAAGATGTCCGCCAATTTCAAGGGTTACTATTGCTGTATGTCCGGTATAAGGCAACATATTACCAAAAGTTTACTGTCGGTTTATCACTAAGTTTATCCTCAAGTCTATACTCGGAGCATCGTAAAGAATACCATGCTGTAATCTTTTCTTTCATATCGGCCCAAGACATCGATAAGTCACCTTCTGAGAAAGATGAATAACGAAGCAGTAAATCGGGTATAAACTTTACGATAGCGACAGTCACAGGATTAATAGTATCTCCTGTAATGTTTTCATCGACACCTAGTCCACTACTGAGTGAGATATCCAGAATATCAGCCCCCGACAACTCTATGCCGAAGGACTGAAACTTCTGTTCTATGTACTCCCCGATAGTCATTACTCAATTCCTAAAGCGGTTTTCAAAGCAGCTGTCTTTTCTTCATCCAAAGCAGCAACATTAGCAACGATATTCTCGCTTTTCATGTTCCAGGCTACTTTTTCTCCGATCGCTTTCAAGGCATCAAGAACAACTTTCTTCTCAAACTCTTTTTCGAAGAGAGTGATCAATACCGGATCAGCAGCTTTCTCTTCTTCGACAACACCAACCAAGCCACGAGAGGTTAAATCCTCGATACGGTCTTCGTCCTCGATCTCCAGCTTACGACCAACCGAGTATAACTCTTTGGTGTATATGTCACGAAATATCTTTAATACTTTGACTTTCATAATTAACCCTCCTCGATATCATTCATTCCCGATAAATTAATATTCACCATCCGGTTTGGATTCGCGATTTGAGGAATCCATTCAGCTGTATATTCAAGGAAACGTCCTGTATTGTCCCTTACTTGAGAGATTAGCATTTCACCATCGGATTTACTGTAAGTCCGACCCGGCATTGGGTCGACAGCTTCATACGGAGTATGGAAACGCATATGCCCGATCTTATCCTGCTGTAACAAGGTAATACGATCGTCAGCATACACTTGTTGATTGACACCTTGCTGGTCGATCACATAATCTTCTTTGATCTCGATAGCAGGAAGTCCGATACCGGTGAATACCTGAGAAGCCAAATCAGAAGATATAAGATTTGCACTGGCCATCATTTCTCGCTGTCCGAGAATCATCTTAAACTTATCCCCCAACTCAGGACTACCGACAATGTTCTTTGCAAATGTGGCCCGTGTCATAATCATTTTAGAGAACACACCATATTCCGCTTTCAACTGATTCAACTGATCTTGCAGGTAAGAGATAAACTTATCCTTTACTGCAGCTTCCGGAGTGATAAACTTGAACGGAAGATCAATATCCAACAAGTCGGCAGCATCAGTATCTTTGCGATCGTCCTTGTTCTTGACAGTAGCTTTACCTGTCATGATAAGCGAACCGACAATCAAGTCCATACGCTTGTGGGCAGCTAAGAGTATCTGACGGAAATCATCGTAGATGAAATCAACGATCTCCTTCAATGCTGTATTCTGATCTGCCGGCTTAGCGACATTGTATTTGTCAATCAAATCCTGCAATTCTGATAGACGGTCGATAGAGATTTGGTAGCGGTCACCCAGATAAGCAATCTCACCATATCCCGAACCAATGTTCCGACGTTCACGGATCGGCTTTTCTCCATAACGTGAGTTGATCGAACCCGCCATTACACCTGTAACAGTACCGATGTAGTCTTTGAACACACGGGTAGTCGTTCTCTTGAAGTCAAGATACTGTTGCCAGTAGATCACATCTGTACGTGTTTGCTGCACGCGGTTAATAACTGCCGAAACGATGTTCGGGTCATTAAATAGAGTTTCAATAGTTAACATCATATTGCTTGTCCTCCTTATTCGTTAAATTGAAAATCACTACCCAGTTTCTCCTTGTCCTTTGCAGAGAAAGGAACAATGAGTTTATCCGGCTCAATCTCTCTGGCCACTGATAGCAAGGCTACCAGATTATTGCCTTCCTCCACCTTTCGGCTCTCATAGAGTGCTGAGTTTGCTACATTCTTCGGAGTAGTACCAGCGACTGCCGTAGCTTCGAAAAGAACATCACCGATAGCAAGGTTTGCTCCGAAATCAGTGATTGTCAATAAATCAAACTTTGCATCTGACTTATTGATAGCCGATACGGTTGCACCGTTTGCTCCATTACCGATGTGCATACCAGGATATACATAAGAGCCTTTCTTAATCTTTAGAGATGTTGCACCTGAAGTATACGCTTCTGTAACCAATACATTACGGACAACAACACACTTCTTGCTCTTCAGATTGGCTGCGATAGGGATAAACGAAGGAAGGTTATCTCCAACGTTCAGATTTGTTGTGTCGAGTCTGTAAGGTCCTCGACGACGGACTCCGGTACTCACATCGTATCGTTCTTCGATAGATGGTTCCGGTTCCAGGTTATACTTAAATCCTGCTGACATAGTTTACTTTTTAGTTTGTTCAACAATTTCTTTGGTTTGAGCTTCAATTGCAGCAGCAATCGATTCGCTCTCTTTTTTGATCTCTACTTCGGGGCTTTCCGGAGCTTTCGCATCCTTAAACCCAAGGTTAGACAGGTCCTGTTTTGCGTCCTTGAAATACTCGTCTAAGTCCGCATCTTCGGGAATACTATACCTCTTTGCTTGAGATTCAGGGATACCATACTCCTTTGCTTTTGCCTGAATGGCTGACGTCCGCTGTTCCAATGTGCTTTTGTTTTCGATTGAAGCGATCTTCTCAGTAAGAGTTTTGTTCTGGTCAATCAAAGCTTTAGCCCATGCTGGAGTGTCGTCTGGTTTCGGTGGTTCTGGGTTAGGGCTTGGAGTTGGTTCCGGTTGTTCGATGGTTTTACCTTCTTTTAGGTTATGCTTCTTTTCGTAGTTGGTAACTGCAGTTTTGGAAGCATCCCCTGCACGGAAATCACCGTAACTTGTTAACACGTCCTGAAAACTAACTCCCTCGACAATCGTAGGTATTTGGTTTTCGTCCGTTTGACCTTCTGCCTTTTTAGAGGCTATCCGGTCTAATATTTGAGCATCGACACCAACAAACTTTGTTTTCAATGCTTCGAATAGTTTTTGTTTCATACACTTAATTTTAAATTGAAGTTTTATCTTAAAATATAAGTGTGTGAGAGTTTTTTCGGAGAGGCATAAAAAAGCCGAACATTACTGCTCGGCTGATATGTTAGAATAATAAAGCGTATTATTCTTTTTTCTCAAATACAATATCATTTCCTTGGTCTTTTAATGGTTGGGAGTGATCATTGTATCCCAAAAATACTTCTTCTGGTATTTCGGCAAAAGCTTTACATATCTTAAAACTCAAATTGTAAAAATGCTTACAATGCAGACACCTATTACTGTCTGGTATTATTTCTTTTCCCATTTTTTGAAAATATTGATAAGTTCTTCAGGAATATCTTTTTCTCCCATCATTTTATATTTTGCATAATATTCGGCGAAAAATTCTTGTTTATTTGTTTGTCCGTATAAACTTGGAGCTTGATAAACATTCTTCCATCCTGGATTACCTAATTCATAATCGATATGATGCCCAAACTCATGATGTATCTTTGCTTTTATTTGTTGTTTTACATCTTCAAATGATGATGATATTCCAAATCGAATAGGCTGTTCTCCTTTTTTGATAGAATCCTCTATATCCATTATCCTGAATTTTATATCAGAAATAACTTTTTTCTCTCTCTTGATCTCTTGTTTTAAGAAATTATCAGTTTTTTTATTAATACCTAGCCGAGACTGCATTTTACTAATAACATCTTCCGAATTAATAATCCTTCCCTTTGCTACGGATAATTGTTCTTCCCATGGTACTAGACGTGAATAATCATTACTCTTAAATTGTTTTGTATTTATGTATATTCCGCTTGTGGTTCTATCGGATTTTGGTTCATATTCCGCAAAAGCTGTTTTATTCTGCATTTTTGAGCCGTCAGAAAATATTAATTTATCAAGGTTTATAGAAGATGTATTCATCTTCTCATCATGTAAAGCAGAAAGAACTGTGTTTACATCGTCAAGCTCTGCGTTGCCAAAATCAACCTTGTTTATGCCTAGGGATTTAGCTTTAGTCATAGCTTCTTCTATTGTCTTGCTTGGAATAAACTCATTCTTTTTAGATGGAGCTTCTTGTGTTCCAAAGTATTGGCTATTCTCCTTAACAAACCACTGATTCTTATTCGCTTCTTTAGCGTTTACAAAGTCGATAGCTGATTGCGGAACAGTTTTAATGATCTTATCTTCGGGTACTACTCCAGTAAGTAGATAATCAATGTATTCCTCACCTTCGAGCATAATAGGAACAGCAAAGCAGATACACCAAGGGTGTTGTCCTTTAAATTTATAACCAGGAGGATATTTACCTACCATCGGATCGCAAATAGCGCAAGGACCTTTATTTGACTTCGAACGATGTACTTCTATACCCAAAACAAAACCTTGATTACTCCATCGCTCATAATCGGCTGTATGGTATGCCTGATTTGTTTCTGTTGCTGCAACACGAAGAGCGTTTTTATAGCTGCTACGATAACGTCCTTGGCCTGGCTCATAAGCTTTCATTGGTTGCGACATGATAAGCTTACCCTCGTCATTCTTTACACGCCTGAATCGTTTATCGGGATCTTGTAATAGTTGTCGAATATCTTGAGAGATTGAAGCTGCTGGGCGTCCTGTTGATATTCCGGAAGAAAGATAATATTCGAGATTCTCTTTTGCGCCTTCAACGGATTTCCAGACTGTATCGGATAACGTTAAGCCGTCAATCCTTCGTTGTTGAAAGGCTTTGAGCGCATCCATATTACGGGCGAACATACCTTGCTCAAGCTTCTCATATCGGCTCTTACCTATGATCTCAGGCAAAGCAAGGTCTTTGATGAAAGCTTTTAATAGATCATCGTTCTTTAGATTGGACGCTTCCCATGCACCGGTAGTATTATTGTTGATGTTGATTAGAAGATTATCATGTAGTTCTTCGAGTAACTTGTCGATCTGGTTTTCTAGGGTTGTATTACGAATCCATACATTGTCCGTGTTCTTCTCTGTCCATTTAGTCAATATCAAGCCTGATCGACGTGTGAAATCATCGAAAATACGCTTTACTTGCCCTTGCTGGTTAAGTAACCGTAATACATGCTGTTTGTCGTGAAAAGAAAGACTGCTCATTTTTTTTGTGTAAAATTTGTTTTAATTAAAAATTTTATTGTTATTTGATAAAATATTTATGCTAAAACATTAATAATTATAAACTTATGGATAAAGAAAATTCTCTAGGTACTCTTTTAGATGCTACATTTTCTTTTAATGGAAATCATTATTTTGAAGATCGTTTAAGGCATGATTTTATTGATATAAAATGGAACAATGAAATTGATTTTGGAACTCCTGAACTTAATGGACTTATCCTTGATGCTCTAAAATGGGCTTCTAAAGAAGTTTGTCAAGACGTTGAATTAACTGGCCTAGGTCCTCAACCACTAGCTGATCGTCATATAGTCATTCCTATTAAGTATTTAAGTTTTCCATCTTAATACCCTCCTCCCATTGTCATACCAACCATATTATTACGCTCGGCAGCTCTCTGTTTATCTTCTTCAATCTCTTTGAGTTCTTCATCTACACGATCCACGTTACCGGCAAAGAGAATACCTTCTTTACGTGACCAGATACCACCATCGACAGCAGTAACAGCAGTTTGCACTTTGTCGTCAAGATTATCAATCATGTAAGGAACTATATTCACATCTACATCAATAGTTTGAGCCGGAGCTGCGAGCCTTGAGTTCTGAGTACCTAATGCAGATATAAGGAAGTTTACACGACGTTGCATAAACAGACCTATCTCTTCGGCATGATTCTCTACTGCCATGTGTGCTCCCATAAACACATAGCGAAAAGCACTACCTGATAAAGCATTACCTGAGCCTTTTAGATTCTCGAATGATATTTGAGGGGTGTTTGTCATGGAATAGGCACGAGAGAATAGCGTTTCAAGCTCTAACTTAATAGGATCAGCTGCTTGTTGCCATGTCAGGTATGCAGCATCGGCTTTCTCCCCTTGCAGATTAACAACTCTGTTTCGAGTAGTACCAGAGAAACCTGTTACCTCACCGAATAGCTTTAAAATTGGGAAGAAATGATAATCAATGCAATCACCAAAAGCTGAAAGAAGCTTTTCGATACGAATGCGTATCGGTCTTATTACATCACAGTAAGCATTCTTTCGATAGGTATATATAACAGGCAGTTTAGGGAAGCCATGACTTACGACAGAGGCTTCACTATCATCACCAACTATCCATGTATATATGTGCTCATTGGTCAATGTCATGAAAATGGTCTTTTCAGTACCATTAAGCTCTTGCTTTTTATATTCACGAGAGAAAGCAACCATATCACCGGTATCATCAAAGAAGGGGTAAAGGGTGTCACCTCTAAATGGAGACCAGATAGTTGATTTAAGGCGATACTCTGGAACAGCTGCGCCGAATATAGCACCGATCTTTCTTTTGAGAATAGACCAGAAACCATCATCTTTGACAGCGTACCAATATTCGGCAACCTCCTGCTCCGATAGCCACGAGCGAACAACCTTTTTATTCTGGTACTTGATTTTGTTCTTTTTGAGCACCTGCTTTAATGCTGACAAAAGAGATTTCTCTCTATCATCGTCCGTATCACAGTCAATAGATGGTTCAGTACCGACAGTGAAAGCGGTTTGAATATTGACGATATCCTGTTCGAGGGGTAAAGCAATACGATTCGGATCTTTATATTCAACCTTATCATCGGTCTTAGTCATTCGCCCTGAAGTCTGGCTTTTTACTTCTTTGCCTTTTTCGGTTACAACTTTTATTTTGGGATATTTCTCTAAGTCCGTAATGATCTCATGCTTATTCGGATTCCAATCATTGTAAAGCCGAACAACATCGGGCACAGGTGTACGTCTGCCTTTCTTGAGGTATTCGATACGTTGATTATTATCCGCTAAAGCTAAAACTTCCTCTATTGTCATGGGATTTTCTCTTAAAATATAAGAGAGGGGAAGTGTTTTAAATTATATTTGTGAATAATAAATTTAACTACTATGAATTTGGAGATAGAGTACAAAGATCGAGAAGGTGTGATTCATAATCTAAATTTTAATATGCCGTTGACAGCATTTCTTAAACATGCTGCATTTTCGGGTTATTATTCTGTTTCTTTTTTTAGAAGAATGGAGAAAGCTACAGGTATCTACTTAACATTTAAAGATTATTTAGATAAAGAAACCTTCAGTAATAATAAATTCTCGACCCCTAGCATAGATATATGTGAACCCACTGAAAAAGCCCATTTTTCGAATATTGTAGGTAAAGCAATTGCTGATTTTTTATCAAAAAAAATAGATAATAGTTTATATACGGTAAATTATGAAGCAGCTATGAGAGTGAGCGGCTATTCTTTAAGTGGATCTAGACCCGATTTGCTGGCATTTGCGAATATTGAAAGGTTTGCCCTTGAAGCAAAAGGCTATAAAAAAATTAACGTTAGTGATGACGATATGCATAAACACAAATTACAGTCACAAGAAGGACCTATTCCAGTTGATTTTACCGTTGCATCTGTATCTTATGGATTATATAGTCGTGTGAAGTGTAAATATCATGATCCAGTGCAAGCAAATAATAAAAACGATGAAGATTTATTAAGAAAGTTAACTAAGAGTTATTACTCAGATATCCACTCATTTTATTTGGAACATAAAAAAGAAAGTAAATCATATTCTATACAGAATGAAGAATTTATTGAAGTAAAGTTAAACGATGAGTTAGGACTTATTATACCTAAAGATATAGAGGAGTATGCAAAGACTGGATTAAATAAGAATACAAATCCTTTTATGTTTTATGTCCAAGATAGAGAAGATTTCTACATTGACAGGGATAGAATTGGTTTAATAGTATATAATTTAAAATAGACAAAAGGCAACCATAACGGTTGCCTTTTCTATTCATCTCGGGGCACTATCTGCTTGTACTTCGTAGAAATAAAAGTTTCTAGTTTGCAACCTGAACGCTCTTACTTTCATGCCCCTTTCTCAAATTGGTTTTGTGAGTATTGCAGGACTTGAACCTGCTTTGTGAACTCTTCCTTATCCGATACAATGTCGGCACATTCAGGTTAATCGCTCCCCCTATTCACATTATCGCACGATTGATAGCGTCTAACCCATCCGCCAAATACTCATTTGTTATAATATATAAACCGAAATAAAAAATCCGAACAGAATTGCTCGGATTTGGAAGAATATAACGTGTCATTAATTTATTCGTTTAAATAACTGATGATTAAAGCTATCTTTAAAATTGTCTATTACCTGATATCCTTTAGCTCTTTTGAGTAATGTAGATAAATTAGGACATGCATAATCTCTAGGATCGAAACTGGGGTCAAGACTTCTTAACATTCCTCCCATTTTAGAAACAAATGTCTCTTCATTATCACCTATAGCCATATCATACGCCTTATTTATTAGGGTCATGACTTTTTCAGGTAATTTCCCTTCTTCGACTTTTGATTTAGTAGCTTCGACTTTAGCTATTTTTTCCGTTGGAGAAATGATATTTTCACAAAAAGTAAATATCTCACATGATTGGACAAATGCCGTGGGTGTTTTCTTTTCTCCTACCCCCATAACGAATAATCCTTCCTCTCTTATTCTTTTAGCTAAACCTGTATAATCACTATCACTGGAGACGATACAAAAACCATCAACAGTCTTACTGTGTAGTATATCCATTGCATCAATTATAAGAGCCCCATCTGTAGAATTCTTACCTGTAGTATATTCAAATTTCTGCATCGGAGTAAATGATGTATCATTTATTATTTGTTTCCATCCATTCATTTTATTATCAGTCCAATCGCCATAAATTCGTCGAACTGTTACTTTTCCATACTTAGAAACTTCATCTACAATTGATTTGAAGAGTTTGGGCTGTGCATTGTCTCCATCTACTAGGATTGCTATTTTAATTATATTTTCCGGCATAAGATTAAATTTAGAGTTTGCATAAAGGTAAAAAATATCTAAATAACTATTTTACTTTTACCAACTAAATATCCCCGACACATCTTCGTTACCATCTCTTTTTCCGAGGACTTCTTCCAATACCCAATAGCGAGAAGCATCGATACCGTGATTCCAAGCATCGATAGGCTCACTGATGAAATTCTCGTCTTTGTCCTTATCCCATGTGTAGTTGCGGAATTCTTCGAGTAGGTTGTACGATCGTTTGGTGATCTTGATATTTAATTCAAGCATCTTATTAATACCGGCTTTAATTGACCCATCGTTATCTCTCTTACCTTTATTGACAGGCTTTATTCTTATACCGGCATTACGAATCTCATCTACAAGACGAGGATCTGCACTCTCGCTTATAACTCTACCTTTATCCGTATGCCTTTTCAACTCCTTAATTATTTCACCTGTTGACATATGAGTTTTATAGCAAAGTTCATCCAGATACAGATCTTCGTCATATAGGGCACAATCAATAATTGCTGTCGGATCGTGCGTAAAACCAAAGTCCATACCAAGACCTCTTTTTGTAACCCATTCGGGAATCTCCGGAACAATCTCATAGGATGTGAATATAACTCCTTCGGCAATCTCTGAGTACCGACCGATAACAACATGGGCATATTTCGAGTTATTAAATTTATGCTTATCAAATGATCCGTCAGATTTAGTTGCTTGCTGAATTGACTTTCGCTTAATTTCTTCGACTTCTCGCATGAACACATCATTCAGGTTGGGAAGGTTATCAAGATAGGTTGTATGGATATGCAGGACATTGGGATGCGTACTTATCTGAACGTCTACCCCGTCGATATTAATAACCTTATGCGTATCTTTTATATATCGTTGATAAATGAAGTGATTGACATCGGGTGGGTTCATTACAATGATAGCACGTAGCTGAATGCCTTGTTTGCGGATAGATAATATCAGTTTATCAAAGTCTTTCTCGTCGGTCCACTCTTCGGCCTCATCACACACGAACGTAGTTATACCCTGTATAGATTTTAGTTTTGCTGTTTGCTTCCCTGAGCTCGTCTTAATACCACGAAAAAGTATCTCGCTCCCGGAATATTTATTGACAATCTCATTTTTGGTTACACGGAAATGTTCTTCTGTATTATCTAACTCTATCTTTTCATTAAACTCAGGGATAACAGAGATCTCAGCTGAAGACATCGTATAACGGCAAAACAACATCTTATGACCTTCCTCAAAGGAAAGCCTTTCTAAGAATGTTGATACATTGAATGACTTTGCACTACCACGACCGCCGGTTACAAGTATTATAAACTTATCCTCATTCTCATACAATGGTTTATAGGCTGGTTGTACCTGTATCATTCTTCTTTATCCTGATTACCGAATTTCTTTAACCATTCCTGAATAGGAACAGATCCTTGTACCTTGACGGTTGTTGCTTCATCCCATCCGAGCATCCTACTAAGCCGATCAATGGCTGCTATCTTATCCAAAAATCGAACTTCGATACCGCCTTTTACTTTCTTGATGGAAGATATACATCCGACAACTTCGTTGGGTAGATCAGCGAGGTTCTTTACTTTGACCGACATTCCTTTGGCTGTTAATACATCGGTGACACGAAAGCGAACGATGTTTGTTAACTCTTGAACGGCTTCATCCTTGGTGATGTCTGAGCGTTTTTGGAGAGCTGACTGAAGTTGTTTTACCCTTGCGGTAATCTTGGGGTTATTCAGTAAGTCTATGGCTGTTCTATTCACCGTCTCGTCCTTCATGTTACTACAAGAGTAAGCACGCCGATATGCTTCAGAAGCATTGCCGGTCTCAATGTAATAATTGCAGAAGTTTTCTTGTTTGACGGTGAGTTTAGCCATAGAGTATATGCTTTACCCTAAAATATAATTATAACTTTGTTTTATAATAATTAATTAACACAATGGATAAAATTGCAAACTATATTATTTTTCATCCGGAAAGACATGATAAAAAGGTTGTAGCCACAATTATTAATGACAAAAATGAGGTTATTTCTAATTGGAAAGGTATTGTCTGGGTAGATTCAGTCGGGGCTTCTAACGAGGACCCATTTGTATTTAATAATCCTTGGTTGTATTCGTATTGTCATGCGACCCAGTTGAGAAGAAATATAAGAAAGGACGTTTATGTCCAACCTGGATCGAAAATAGTTTTTATAAAAGGATCAGATGCAGATAATGGTATTTTAACAGTGGATACAGTTTTTATTGTTGATAGTGTTTTATTATGGGGAAAACATTTTAATCAACCACAAGAGGTTCCAACAAAATATCTTTCAATAAAAAATAATAGAAAATCTGAAGCTTGGGAGCGACATTTTAAATATCCGTTTAAAAAAGATAGACGGGAACATATTAATGCAACACATACATATGAAGCAAAGTTGTGGAGTGAGGATATCTTTGAAAATTATTATTCGTTTCTGCCTTTAGATGATACAGGCGAAAGAGTATCAATACCTTTTCAAGAACTCCCTCCATCTATATCAATAAAACTGGAGGAAAAGAGAAAGGGGAAATATCCTGTTTTGTTGTCATCTGAAATAGATGAACTTATAGATTTAATTTCAGCTAAAACTAGCGTTAAGGTTGTGAAAGATATTATTTTAGAAGAACCAATTGAATGCAAAGAAAAAAGAGGGACTTGTGGTGGATGTTAATCCTCTTTCCAATATCATAAGATAAAATATAAGCCTAGAGTATCTTTTTAGATGTCTAGGCTTAGTATTATAATAAAGAAATTTATAGTCAGTAACCTGATATAATCTATATCCTTCTCAAATCTGCAAGAACGGAATCTATCTGTTCGCTTTTATTTGCCAACAATTTCGTGCTATATTCATCTTTTGAATCGGCTTCATGTTTCAAGAATTCTCCAACTATAAGGACTTTATTGTCTTTACAATATTCAAAGAATGTAATACATAGAGTAGAATATATTGAAATATTTGATGCCAAAAAATTAGTTATATTTACATTTAAAGATGATTCGGATTTAATTTTATGGAATAATATACATAGGTTAGCAATTGTAATAACATTGCCATAAAGCACGTTGAATTCATCTTCACTTATTGTATATTCAGAAGATAAAATTCCATCCAAGTGGAGCCTATCTATATTCTCAATCCTATCCAAACCGGTAGACAATTCTTCAGCATCTTGTCCATTTGTTATCATATGAAATTTTATATCAGAAGATAGTTTTATGATTCGGTCTTGCATTTCGAATAAAATAGTTAAATCACTCGCCGACTTCTGTATCATATTGAATTTTCGTTGTTCTTTAAATGTTATATAAAGTAATATAATACTTAGGATACCTATAAATGGAGCTGTTGTTCCTCCAATAAGATCTCCAATCTGTCCTTTATTTTGAAAAATTAAATCATCCCAGAATGCAGGTCTGCTTAGAATGTAGGGTACTGCTGTAATAAGCAAACAGAAGGTGATAATAGAGTATTTATTGTCAATTATTTTATTCCACATAATTTATTTTTGTCAAAATTAATTATTTTATCCTAAAACAACTCTCTTCCACCTAACTTGTTTTTAATTAATTCCAGTACTCCGTTGTAAATATCATACAGGTCTTTCTTGTCTTCAGGACCTACCCATTCAGAGAAACTGTTACCCTCGAAAAACTTCCAAGAAAACACACGCTTTGCTTTTTCTGATAATTGCAGATCCTCGAATATACTTCTCACTTGTTGCATTTTTTGCAATATCTCACCTGTAAAATCAATTTCTATACCTTCATCTTCAATCAGATCCAATCGTTGAAAGTCAACATTGGTATCAACAGGTATCGATTTGTATTTATGCCGATAGGGTGAAGTAGGCGACTGTATATTTAGTTTTATCATCTGAAGAATAAAGAAATCAAGTTCCCGGTATTGTCCTTTTTTGCTATCGTACAGTTTTAGAATATGAGATTCATTACTCTCACATTTCTCGATCAGCATGGCGAGTACTTCATTTAATACGTCGATGGCTTCATCCTCCATGTTGGCATGGGAGCAGTGATAATGGGCATAATCGAGCCATCGATCATACCTTTCGGAAATATATTTATTTATAATTTGATTTGCCATCTTGACTTACTTCAATTTTAAAAGGGTGTGTCTTCTGATTCATTTAAGAAATCCTGATTCGGAGGAATAACGGGAGGAATGTATTCATCAGCTGAAGCTTGACTGACATCATTATCCCATATCTTCTTATATCGGTTATCATGATGAAAGATGATCGGTTGATTACGAGCTCCTTCTCTGTATTTAGATAGCTTCAGTTTTCCCCGACCTTTCCATGGAACGCCTTTGCTATCCGTTACATCGGGATTATAATAGTCCGGTTTATGAATGAAAAGGACAATATCCGCATCTTGCTCTATGTCTCCGGATTCTCTTAAATTTTCCAACTCCGGTTCTTTGACTGTTCCCCTTTCAGGTCTATTCAGCTGAGAAAGTAAGATGATTGGAATATTTAACTCCTTGGCGAGATTTTTTATCTCTCCGGTGATATATCCGATTTCTATTTGTCGGGATTGAAATTTCATGTTAGTACGGATCAATCCTAAGTAATCGATAATCATCAAATGAAGCTTTCCTTTTCGGTACAAACGACGAGCTTCTGATTTGATGTTGTTTATATAGCGGATATTGTGATGATCGGCTATATTTAACTTCATATTCCAGAGTTGACCGGCTTTTTCATCTAACGCAGTCCATTCCTCCGTACTCATTTGTCCGCTTTTCAGGTGACGGCTGTTGATGCGGTCGTCCTCAAGCAAATAACGATTCACAAGCTGTGTTTTTCCCATCTCGATAGATATATACAGAACCTCTTTTCCTGCTAAGGCTGCCGCTTTTGCAAACGAAAGAGAATGCTGTGTTTTACCCATACTCGGACGAGCTCCCAATATGATCAGATCCGGTGCTGACCATCCACCGGCAAGAATATCATCAAGGGTATGAAGTCCTGTCGGTATGGCTGTCTGTATCCCTTTTTCTCTAAGTTCTTGTGTCTTGGCTGCCGTTTCCATCGCTTCGGCTAAAGCTTCACCCATAGAGACCGATTGACAATCGCTCAAATGAGAAGATAGTTCGGTCAATGACATTTCAAGCTCTTCGAGTGTTTCTTCAACATCCTGTGTTTCGTCGTAGGCTTTCTCTGCTACTTCTGTCGCTATGCGGATCAATCTCCGGGCTCTTGCTTTCTGGCTGATTATCTGTGCATGATAAACGATATGTGCAGCAGATGCTACTCTGGTGCTAAGCTGAGCTATGTACATAGGCCCTCCGATTGTCTCAAGTTCTCCCATCTTGAGTAGTTCCTCCTGAATAGTCAGCATATCGGCAGGCTTGTGATTTGCCAGTAATCGTATAATTGCTTTGTAAACGATCTTGTTAGCATCTACATAAAAATCATCCGGAAGAAGTATATTCTCTATATCGAGATAAGCTTTTGATTCGGTTAGTAATGCACCGAGTACCGCTTCTTCAAGTTCTACAGCCTGCGGTTGTATTTTACCAAGCTCAATCG
Source organism: Indolivaga capnocytophagoides (assembly GCF_036511535.1). Taxonomy (GTDB): domain Bacteria; phylum Bacteroidota; class Bacteroidia; order Bacteroidales; family Dysgonomonadaceae; genus Dysgonomonas_A; species Dysgonomonas_A capnocytophagoides. The sequence continues at coordinate 134,026 of NZ_AP028867.1, forward strand.
ACGACGGCTGGTCCTGCCGGTTGTTGTATTTCTTTTGCTGTTTTGCCATATTCTTTTTTTAACCAGTTTAATACAGTCCGATATAGGTTTGAATATCGTTTTCGTAAATCTTTCCTATTCTCAATCTGTTCTATAATATCAGCAACCTGTTTTCCTGAGTATTGCTCTTTGAGTTTATAGAACTCTGTTTCGTTTATCTGAGTAGGAAAATTTTTAATATTAGCGCAATATGGAGCCTTGCGTGAGAGCCATTCATTGAATTTATCGTAATCGGTATGAGCAGATGAAGAGCCGTCTGGCTCTTTCTTTATACTCTCGGTAGAGAGTATTTCTTTATTATCATTACTTATAAGTTCTTTATATTTTGTGCCCTTACTGTGCCCCACTTGTGCCCTTAGCTGTGCCCTTTCTGAATTATCCTTATTATATCTGTCATAATTACAGATAGTTATTAAGCTTTGACCTGTGCCCTTAGCTGTGCCTTTCTCTATCATTCCATCTTTTTCTAACATATCTAAATATCCTCTCAGCCTTTTGACGGACCAGCCCAAAGCATTAGCAATAAACCGATAGGAACCATACACCTGACCTCTCTTTACTTCTACTATTTTATTGCCATCATATAGCTTCGTGTCCTCAAATCGTGCCTCTTTGATCAGATAGAGCCATGCCTCGAACCGCGAAAATTCCCGCTCCTCGCACCAGTATGGGTGCTCAAATAGCCGGCGGCTAATAGCGATGTAACTTGTATGAGTTTCTTTCTTTGCCATTATTAAGATAATTCAGAAGCTCTTTTCACCAGAAAATCAATTAACTCTCTCACTTCCTTATCATCCAACTGTACTTCCGAAATTTTAGAGATATTATTATTTTCATCCTCTTTGAACGTTTTAATGGTAAGGGAACCTGCTTCTACTCCAAATTCTAAGGAATCGTTTAAATCCTCTATTTTCAATATTGTTGCCATATCTATAATCTTATTTAAAATCTAACTCGGTTTGTTTTCTCTTATCCAGTTCAGTCTGGTAGTCTCTCATAGCTTCGCGAACACGATGTTCGGTACGCATTAAGCCGTAATCGCCTAAAGCAAGGCGGTAGTTACACCGCCATATCGACTGCTTGAGGTATTCTGTTGACATCTTTTTTAGTTCCATTCTTTTTTGGTTTAAGACGTTCTTTGATTAAATGCATATTCTTATTGACAAGAGAGATTATGCGATCGTGGTACTCGGTATTATGGTTCTGTAAACCTCGACTCTGTATTACTTCAAAAGTCTTTAGTGATACTTCTACTGTTTCGATTCTAAGTCCATTTATCCTGGCAGAAAAGACCAAAGAATTCTCTCTTAGAGCATACCCTCCTACACAGTGGTGCATTACAGTACCTTCATTAAGATAATCGAATACACTCTCAAGAACATTGATTGATATCAGTTCATCGCTGAAAGCAATGCCAAAGAATTTACCCTTTAGCTTTTTAAATTTGGCTTCATCTTTTAAAGCTTGCTCTCGTCGTTCCTCTTCATCCCTTTTCTCCTGCTCTTTCTGTTTTCGTAGCATCCAGTAGTCATGAGCTGCTTTAAGATCAGAGGGACAAGCGAACTTCGAGTTGCGAATATCTTTATTGAGATATATTAAGAACTTAATGTAGTCTATCCATAATGAAATATCTTTAATGATATAATTGTTACGAATACATATTTTGATAGCAGGCCAACAACTCGCAATATCTTTCATATTGGATTTACTATTCTTGATTAAACTGTATTGCCCGGCTTTTAATAAAGTTTCAAATTTGCTATCAGATAATAGATGATGGCAGAATTCAAACATTGTATATCCATAACAATTACTTTTAAATCCGTTCCGTTTTACTTCCGGGATAATTGATTTTTTAGGATATACCTTATACGGTTCAATATTATAATTATAGATATTCTTACTGTTTCTGAGTTCAAACTCCCCGCTCCAGCTTTCTGCATACCATCCAGTTTGATGGATATATCCAACGATCTCAAATTTCCCATCAGGACCTAACCATATTTGAGCTACTTCATAAAAGTTGTGATATACCGGTTTTCCGGCTTTGTAAATACCATGTACCTTACAATATCTGAAAACTTGAAATCCTTGAAAACTTGTTACTATTCCATAGTAAGCCCAATCTGTAAATTTTTGTTTTCGGGTATCTTTTACCTTTAACTTGGTATTACAATTCGGACAAGAGCAATCCAACGTTGTAGCAAGGTAATGAGTGTCTTTCCATTTATGCCCGCAGTCAAGGCAGGTAACAGTTCCGTTCTTTAGTCTGGTTGCTTCATGGTCTAAGCAATATTTATAAGCGTATGCTTTTTGTTCCTGGGTTATTTTAGGAAGTTTTTTTCTTAACTCGACAATCTGCTTTTGAAGCTTCGTTTTAGGTTTCATGGTTGCACCTCCTTTCTATCAATCAGTTCATAATCATACACCCATACCCAAGGATTGTTATCCCAAGTATCTTTACCGTTGATGGCATCTATCAGAGCAGCATAGGCTTCTCTTGGAGTATCATATTGAATACAGAGAATTCCACTCTTTTTAGAGGTTGCATTATAACCATTCTCATATACTGGTTCGAAGTAATCTTCTGCGATACACCCAGTTTGGTAAATCCCTTCTTTGATGCAATCTTCATTAGATATATCCTGTAATCTTTCGGCTCTTACAGCTTTGATCTTGATGTAATTACGAGCAGCATAAGCAGGCATAAAGAGTTTGTTTTTCCAATCAGTATAATAAGAGCTACCTTCTAATCCTACTTTGCTACATGGAGTCTCCTCTCCATATTTATAGAGTATTGATGTGTGCCTACCTTCGCTCAATCCTCTAGTCCACTTCTTGTATGGTTCTTTCAAATAAAGAACATCACCGACTTTGTAGCGAGGTTTAAGAAATACTAATGCATCATTTTCGTCTCTAGCTTCGAATAAGAGTTTATTATCAATAATTGTAGAGCAAACTATATCTAAAGGTTGCGGATTGATTATCCTTCTTGTCTGAACCTTTATCTTTTTGACCGTTTTGCCATGCAACGGCTCTATAAAGCATATTCCTTTCATAGGTCAAACAAGCTTAATTGGTTAACATCTTCTTTCTTCTTAGGCTTGATCTTCGCTTTAGGAGCTTCTTTCTTAACCTCTGTTTGGGAAGCCGAAGTTTTTACCTCAGATCGAGTATTTGATGACTTTTCAACTTTGATATCGTCCTCGTCGTAATAATGAACCGCCCAACCGAACACTATATCATCGGATATAGCAGCACAACCGTTACTCGCTTGTTTCTTTGCCTGACTGGTTATGTAGGAACAGCAGTCTTTGATATTCTTGTTTTCCTTTGCATACGTTACGGCAAAGAGAGAATCTTCTTCTGCTCGCTTGTCTAAGTATGCTTTGATTGTATCTTGAAATGAATTATTTGTTGCCATGATTTTTTTCTTTTAATTGTTGTAATGTTTCTTCATCTATTACTAGCCAGTCACCTTGACTCATAGAATCAGGACCTTCTCCATGATTAATAAAATCCTCTTCATCAGCTTCATGGGCAAAAGGGCAACTAAAGGCAAAACATCCGCCTTGTATCTTAAAGCCGTATTTTGGATATTCGTTAGGCTTGAGCATCCGCGCTTTCTTAATAAACTTTTTAGCTAATCTACGATTGCATTTAATATTCCTAGATGTCATGCGAACTGCGATTAAATCTTCTCTTCGGTATATTTGCTTGCCGATATACTCCCATTCACCATTAACCTTTTGTACAAAATTACCATCGCCGCAATCTGCATGTTCACAGCAATAACCACTATATATACGGGAATCAGTATTGAAATAGCCACAAATACCAGTTAGATTATCAATATGGATTAATTTTGTTTTCATGACTTCTTATTTTGTTCGTCCATAATCTTCCATAACTTTTTGTAGAATTTCTCATCAGGTATTTTGCCTTCGATCGATTCACCGAGGGCTACAAAAAATGCACTACAAGGCTTCATATTATTAAAGTCGATCGCAAACATTGCAATCGCTCTTGCTTGAGTAGTATCGAGTTCATCCAGTCCGGATAAATCACGCTGATTCGATTCCAATATTTCGAGAGCTTTTTCTAGTCCTTGCTTGGCTCCGACATTCTCAGTCTTATTGATATTCTCTAATTTGAGAATGAGCTTTATCTTTCTGATTAAATCTGGCTTTGTCATGGTATTACTTACTGAGTGTTTCATTAATAGCTTGCTTCAATGCTCTTCGATTAAGAGGGCTGTCAATAGGCGATTCTATTGTCATGCCTGTTCTGACAGCTATATAGCCGTTGAATGCTTTATCACCTTCTTTTATTTCTACAATAGAAATCTGAAAGCCTTTGTATGATCCTAGCTTTTTCATAAATCAATTGTTAAGCATCATTGGCATCAATAAATAGGTAAGTTTATCCTCCGACTTATCATCAACAGGAGTAATAAGAGTGGCCTGGCTTGGATCAGAGAACGACATTTGAAGATTAGAGGTAGGAATAGCAGAAATCAGCTCTGTAAGAAAATGACCTTTAAAGCCGATAGCCATCGAATCGTTATTATACTCACAAGGAACCGTTTCATCGGCTGCAACAGAATAGTCAACATCCTGAGCCGATACTAAGATCTCATTATTGGTAAGTTCAAGTTTAACTAAGCTGCTTGCCGGATTAGAAAAAACAGAAACACGTTTTAATGCTCCGTTCAAATCCGATTTACCAATGGAAAGAAATTTATCATTGTTCTGAGGAATAACAGATCGATAGTTTGGATATCTGCCCTCAATTAAAGTTGCTTCGATGCTACTATCCGATTTATATTCAATTCTGACAAAACGGTCTTTGATGAAAATTTCGACTAACTCATCGGTAAGTGTTAAGTTATTCTTTAAGATATTAGCAATCTTTTGAGGTAAAACAACGTTGATTGTTTCGCTTATTGAAGAGTCTGTATGCTCCAGTAGTGCTAACTTGTGACCATCGGAAGCAACGAAGTTTATTTGACCTGTCGTGATGTCGAAATATACTCCATTCATGATCGGTCTTAATTCATCATTGGCAGAGCAGAAAGAAGTTTTATCAAGTCCGGTCAATAATAGCTTAGATGAGATTACAAATTTTGTAGCATCTTTGATATCTTTTTCTTTCGGATACTCAGCCGGAGACACACCAACCATTTCGAATTTACCACCTTTGTACTTAATGGTTATTGTGAAGTTATCCCTAAAAGTGATAGTAAGAGGTTGTTCGGGCAGAGCTTTTAATGCTTCTATTATTTTTTTAGGTTCTACGCATATTGAGATGTCGTTATCTATAAGTACACCCTCAATAGATGTATTCATACGGCCGGCATAATCGGCTGCCGAAATGTTTATTGCTCCGTTTTGTATATCCAAAAGAATATTGTCCATGATTGGAAGCGTATTCTTTGGTGAGATAATTTTACTAACCGATACTAACCGGTTTAATAATTCTGTTTTCGATATTTGAATTGTAGTCATAGTGCCTTTTGTTTTTGAAGGCTACCAGACAAAGTATTAATGGGGTTTTTAGAAAAAAGTACGAGGTAGGTATATAAACATAAAAAAGCCAAATCTCATACTTTCGTATAAAATTCGACTCAAACATTCGATGCAAATATATTCAATAATATTTTACATACCCAAATTATTCAGAACTATTTTTTATAAATTAATTTAGACTTGATAAAACAGGGTTGTTTTGTAAGTGATTTTGTAAGTGAAAAGAAAAGCCTTGCTGTAATTTACTGTCTTTCAGCAAGGCTTGGTTTGTAAAGTGATCCCGAAGGGAATCGAACCCCCATCATAGGAACCGGAATCCTACGTTTTATCCATTAAACTACGGGACCTGCTTTTTCCGATTTGTGGTGCAAATGTATAAAATATTTATTAATCATTTTCATTTCTTATCTTTTTGAGTTGTCTTTTCTTGATAAATGCATAGTTTAGTTTACTAATCATAGTCCGGTTTCCGGAGATCCGAACCAAATAACCTTATTTGACCTGATATATAGAGAAAAATGAAGATGTGCCACCCACGAGTTTTAATGAAAGTAGAGGAACTTTGACGGCAAAGGTGATAGCATCCCCTTGTTTTAGTTTTAAAAGAGTACGGGTGCTTCTGATTGGAGGAGAAACATCTATACTGGTTACCCCTAAATTGATGTTTACACTGAGAAATGTTTCTTCCGCCATGAGCGTATAAGTAGTCTCTCCAACATTTCGCTTGAAAATACCAACTCCGAATTCTGCGGCAGATACAAGAGATTCGGTTTTAGCCTGTACATAAATATCGTATATTCCGTCTTGCTTGGCTGTATATAGATAGGTTGTTGTACTGTATTCGCTGTTTTCATCAAAAGCAGAGGTGTTAAAGCCTATTTGATACCATCCCTGTAGAATTGTCAAATTTATCAGAGACATACTTGTGCTGCCGGTAGCTCTTATGAAAGTTTTCCGGGTCTGTAAACCTAATGTTTGGTTTTGTGAAACTTTCCCGTCACTTTCTATAACCAATATATTGGTTTGGGTATTGTTGACCGGTACACTTCTGATTCTGAGGTCTCCATTGATATCGAGCATAGAGGTAGGCTGTTCGGTATTTATCCCGACTTGACAATATAAGAGAAACGGGAGGCTGGATAAGAATATTGCTGTAAGTGTTTTCATATATAAATTGTTTTAATGGTTTATGTTAAAGCAATAAAATACAGCAGAGTGTCTCCCGACACCCTACTGCGATGATTCCTTGAGTACAGGTACATAAAAATATTGTTTTGATATAATTCCGCTTGAGTCCATTATAGAATGAATTCATTTTATATAATAGAAATAATGACTATAGAGCTTATTTCTGTTTACCCGAAATTAAAAGGAATATATAATCCCTCCAGAAAATAAATAAATGAGTTTGTTATCATGAGTGGTTTTATTAAGTAATCTTATATTGTTCCGAATCAGTATAAGATATTTTGTAAATTTTGTGTAAAAAATCCCTATTTTCTAAAATAACATAATTGGTTGTAAAATGTTCATATGAGGTATATTATATTTTAAAAAAAGTTGAAAAAGATATGCTCGTTAGTAAGTTTTTGTTTGAAGGGAACTTATTTTGGGAAAATTTAAACAGTTACTTCTTTTTTTGATTTGCCTTTTCTTTATAATTTATATCTTTGTTCGTAAGGATAACACAGAAAAGAAACCTGCATGAATGTAAAAATAGAGCCATCGTGGCATGAACATTTAAGTGAAGAATTTGAAAAAGATTATTTTGTAAAACTAACCGATTTCGTACGAAGTGAGTATTTGTCTCGACAGGTATTTCCTCCCGCAAAATTGATATTTAATGCTTTTGATCATACCCCTTTCGATAAAGTTAAAGTGGTAATACTAGGGCAGGATCCATATCATAATGACGGGCAGGCGCACGGGTTATCGTTTTCAGTAAATGACGGGGTGAAATTTCCTCCGTCACTCATAAATATCTTTAAAGAGATAAACGACGATCTCAATATATCCGTACCTTCATCCGGAAATCTTACCCGATGGGCAGATCAAGGGGTGCTCTTACTCAATGCAACTCTAACGGTACAAGCTCATTTGGCGGGATCACATCAAAATAAAGGATGGGAAAATTTTACTGATGCAGCTATACGAAAACTGGCAAATGAACGTTCTAATATTGTATTCATGCTATGGGGATCGTATGCTCAGAAAAAAGCATCTTTTATAGATTCACACAAACATATGGTATTGACATCTGTGCATCCCTCTCCATTATCGGCGCATAGAGGATTTTTTGGGAACAAGCATTTCAGTAAAGCAAATGAATATCTGATTTCCAAGGGGCAGTCTCCGATACAATGGTAATAAATAACGAATGGGTCTGAGGCCTTTAAATGTATAATATGGGAATATTTGATTTGTTTAAGCGCAAAAAAGAGATAAATAAACTTCAAGATAATAAAGAATCACACTCATTTACAATGGTTGGAACTTTCGCCGAAACCTACAACGGTTATTTAGCAAAATTTGCTTCGGGCGATATCATTTCTTTATTACATGAAAGAGCAAATGCCCTGATAGCAGGAGATAACTACGAAGACAAAAGCAGATGGGTAGAAGCGTTAGCTATATGTGAAACTGCTCTGTCTGAAAAGATATTGACTGAAGATATCAAAGAGCTTTACAGGCAGATATACAGCCGCAACTGGAATAAGTATGTCTCTATGGATTTCGAAGATCAGGACTATAAATGTTGGTTTGAGGTAAATTGTAATCTAAATGAAGCATTTATAAAATCGGGGCATACTCGTGGATATTGCGAGCAAGCCGATTTGTATGGTTCGGCACGGAAAGGATACCGTGATCTGTCAAAAAAGATGGAATATCTTGTTAAGGGGGTTGAAGCGAAAGATCCCGCTTCCCTTGGTGATTACGGTTACGGAATTTATTTGGGCTTGCCCGAATACGGAAACGCTGATAAAGAGGAGGGGCGAAGACTGGTGAATCAATCGAGGGAACTAGGATACGAATCGGCCGACCTGTTGCTGCTTTATATCGACTTCTATGATGCTGCCGATAATCTACAGCTATTGAAAGATATAGAGGATTTTATTAAAAAAACGGAAAAGGAATATCGTAAGCCATATCATATACTGGCAGACTATTATCAGAGACGTGAAGATGATTTCGATAAAGCACTCGAAGCTATGAAAAAAGGTGTTGACCTCAATATACCCTATTGTAAATATATGTTAGGGATGAATATGTTGAACGGCAGAATAGCTAATAGTGATAAGAACGAGGGGATTGCCTTATTGGAGGATGCTTTCGAGCATAATGTCGTATATGCGGCAAACTTTTTAGGGCAGTATTACAATTATGCTAATGACGAGAATACTTCAGTGGAGAAGTCGGTATACTGGCATGAGAAAGCCGCTTTGTATTATAATGCAGAATCGTCATTCGAACTTGCATGCCTGTACCTTTACAACGAAAAACTCAGAGATATCCCGCAAGGCTTGGAATATATCGAACAAGCTATAAAACAGGGAAGTGTACGTGCTCTCAGTGAAAAGGCATACCTTATTCTCGAAACGGATATCCTCGATACAGATATCGAACAAGCAAAGCAGTTACTTGAAGACGCTGATTCGAAAGGAAATGAATATGCTCCTTATCGTTTGGGATTAGCTTATCAGAATGGAGAGTTCGGAGGCGAATCCGATTATGTAAAAGCTCTCGGTTACTTTGAAAGGGGGGCTGATAGGGATCATATTTACAGTTTAGAATTAGCCGGAAATTATTATAGGGTAGGTGTTGGTGGAGATTCAGAAGAAGCTGCCCATAAAGCCGTAAGCTATTTGACGAAGGCTATAGACCGAGGATCAAATTATGCTAAAGTAGAATTGGCATTTTGTTATGACGCAGGCTATGGCGTAGAGCAAGATTATCAAAAAGCATTCGATTTGTTTAAGGCTGCATCCGATAATAATTACCCTTATGCTAATACTCGCTTGGCATCATATTATGAAGACGGACTACTTGGTAAAGAAGATTATGCTGCTGCTCTCGAACAGTACAAAATAGCAGCAGATGCCGGTTTGCCGGATGCTATATACCATGTTGGGAGATACCATAAATATGCTGTGGGAATAGCCGAAAATCCACAGATTGCATTAGACTGCTTCAGGAAAGCAGCAGAAGCCGGAAGTGCTCCAGGGCTGGTAGAGTTGGCTTTGGCCTATGAGCAAGAGTACGGTGGTATAGAGTTTGATGCCGATAAAGCAATCAGTTATATGCAACAGGCTGCTGAAAAAGAATATACCTATGGACAGTATAAGTTAGGAACATATTATTACTATGGTCTGAAAGAGGTTGATCTGGAAAAAGCAAAATATTGGTTCGAAAAGTCAAACGAACAAGGATATCCTTATTCGGCTTTGATGCTCGGCGATTTTTATTTGTATAATATTGAAGGAAAAGATGAACCCGATTACGGAAAATCTTTCCAGTATTATAAGCAAGCCGCAGATCAGGGTGTTGTCTCCGAAGGGATAGGCGTATGTTATGAATACGGTTTTGGTGTGGAAGCTAATGAAACTGAAGCTTTCAAATATTATACATTAGCCGCAGCCGAAAATTATGTACCTGCTAAATATCGTTTGGGACTTTGTTATAAATACGGAACTGGCACATCCATAAATATGGTTGAGGCTTATCGCTGGTTGTCGGATGCTGCACAGAACGGCAATATATATGCGATATACGAATCGGGTATGATGCTGTTGAGTGGCGATGGAATAACCAAAGATGAAGAGCAAGGCGCAAAAATGTTGCTGCAGGCTGCCGAAGAAAATTACGATTGGGCTCAGTTTGAACTCGGAAATTGCTATCTGGCAGGACGTGGAGTTCCGGAAGACGATATACAAGCGATGGTTTGGTATCAGAAAGCTGCCGATAACGGAAATGAACAGGCTCAGAAAGTGACAGGGAGACGAGAGCGGAGAAAGCGATAAGAGTTCTCTGTCCATTCTCTGTATGAATATAACAGCGAATGTCAATTATAAAAAGGTTAGTTTAGGTTGGGAACACACACAGCCGTTTGAAAAAGAGAGAATGCCTGTATTGATTTGAAGTGAAGACATGAAACGCTCATATCTGCCGAAAATAAGCAGGCTCTTAGCTAAAATTAGGTAAAATAAAGGAAAAGGACATAAGACCAAGTGTAAGCAACAACAGGTATTTGAAGATGTGTTCAGAGATAGTTCTCTGTTGTTGATACAGGTCTGTAACGAGGTCTGAGGCCTTAGGAGAATAAGAAAAATGGCAGAGGAAAATAATAAATACCTCTTTCAAGTAAATTTGAAAGGGATGATCGAACTGTTGTCCGAACACATTTACAGTGCACCGAATGTTTTTGTGAGGGAAGTACTGCAAAATGGAATGGATGCGACAACAGCCCGAAAGACAATAGATGAACATCATAAAGGCGAAATAAATATATACATAAATAAGGTAGACGGATTACCTCAGGTTATATTTGAGGATAACGGGATCGGTTTATCCGAAAAAGAAGTGCATGAATTTTTGTCTGTAATCGGGCAAAGTTCCAAGCGGGGCGATTTCAATGAGAAAGACTTTATCGGAAAATTTGGTATCGGTATGTTATCATGTCTGGTTGTCAGTCATGAGATTATAGTTGAAACCCGTTCCTTGATAAAAGACGAATCTATTTGCTGGCGTGGAAAAGCAGACGGTACTTATACCGTAGAGCGTATCGATAATTTGGAGCAGGCCGGTACGAGGGTCATTCTTTATCCGAAAAAAGAATGGTTGCCGCTCTTCGAAAAAGACGAGTTGAGGAAAAATATCCTCTATTTCGGAAGTGCCTTGCCTATAACTATTAAACTGATAGCGGATAGTGAAACCGAAGTCCTTGTTGAAAAAGATCCGGTCTGGTTATCTGGGGAAAGCACAAAAGAAGAATTATTGACTTACGGAAAAGAAACGTTCAATATCAATTTTTTGGATGTTTTTCCATTACATTCGATAGCTGGAACAATAGATGGGGTAGCGTATATTATGCCTCATAAAGTACAGTTTTCGGGAAGTAAACAGCATAAGGTGTATCTGAAACGGATGTTTTTATGCGAACAGGTCAATAACTTATTGCCCGAATGGTCGTCTTTCGTCAAATGTATTATCAATACAAATGAACTTCGTCCGACAGCTTCTCGTGAGTCGTTGATGGATGATGATGTAATGAAGCAGGCGAAGAAAGAACTGAGTGACAGTTTCAAAGATTACCTGAAAGTGCTGACCCTGAAAGATACCGAAAAGCTGGGTGAAATAATCAGTATACATCATATGTTTATTAAAGCTCTGGCCGTTGAAGACCGCAACCTGCTGAAACTTTTTGTGGATTATATACCATTCGAAACCAATAAGGGGCACATTCCGTTTGTATCGATTAAGTCATATAACGATGTGATTTATTATACTCCTTCGTTAGACGATTTTCGCCAGATCAGGCGTATTGCGGGATCACAGGGAAAGACGGTAATCAATGCGGCTTATTCATTCGAAGCAGATTTGATACAACAGATCAAGATCAGTTTTCCTTCTATCAAGATCGAGAAAATAACACCTCAGGACATTCTGGATACTTTGGAGGACGTGAAGGTGTCGGATGATGAATCTTTCATCCGGTTCGAAAAGAAAGCGAATGAATTGCTCAAGCAGCAGTATTGCAAAGCTCAGCTTAAGCAATTCGAACCGACCGATACTCCGGCAATTTATGTGGCTAATGATGAGGCGATGAATAATAAAAACCTGCAAAGCCTTTCAAATAGTGGAAACCCATTTGCGGCAACACTTCAGAATTTCATTAAGAAAGAAGATAACATGCCTACATTATGCTTCAATAAGGATAATGAGATAGTGAAAAATCTGATAGCAATAGAAGACGATAGCTTGTTTTCGTCGGTTGTCCATATTATGTATGTGCAGGCTTTAATGCTTGGCGGTTATCCTGTGAATAAAAAGGAAATGACCGTGTTTAATGAAGCTCTGTATCAATTGCTCGTGATGGGGATGAGTAATTTTCTGGGAAATATGAAATTGTAAGAAAATACATATTTAAGGTCTCATACTTATTTATTGCTTTGGTTAATAAAACAACCAATGCCTGTTGTAAATAAAAAGTATATCATAAGTACTTTTTATTACTTAATGTATAAAGAAAGGTGTTTGTAGGGAATATCTTTCTTTTTTATGCATAAATTATGTATAAATATTCATTTTTATTACATGATTATAAATTTATAGTTGGATTTAATATAAAATTTATATCTTTGAAAAAGTACGTTAAAATACAATTCGATTAACTAAAAGATATAAGAGGATGATTTTTGATATCAAAATGATTCAGGGGGTATATGAAGCGCTACCGGATAAAATAAACAGAATAACACAGGTTTTAAAAAGACCATTAACATTAACGGAAAAGATATTGTATACTCATTTGTCGAAAGACGAGGAGCTGAAAGATTATAAAAGAGGCGAAGACTATGTCAACTTTGCCCCTGATCGTGTTGCAATGCAGGATGCCACCGCACAGATGGCGTTACTCCAATTGATGAATTCGGGGCGTAAACGTGTAGCTGTTCCTTCGACTGTTCATTGCGATCACCTAATACAAGCATATAAGTCGGCTAAAGAAGATTTAAATACAGCCGAGATTACCAATAAAGAAGTATATGATTTTCTGACCGAAGTATCAAATAAATTTGGAATCGGCTTTTGGAAACCGGGAGCAGGAATCATTCATCAGGTGGTCCTCGAGAACTATGCGTTTCCCGGTGGTATGATGATCGGTACAGATTCCCATACTCCAAATGCAGGGGGATTGGGTATGATAGCTATAGGTGTAGGTGGAGCCGATGCCGTAGATGTGATGGCCGGCATGCCGTGGGAGCTGAAAATGCCTCGCATTATAGGTGTAAAACTAACAGGTAAGCTCTCTGGATGGGCTTCGGCAAAAGATGTGATACTTAAATTGGCAGGAATACTGACCGTAAAAGGCGGTACCAATGCTATTATAGAATATTTCGGAGAGGGGGTTCACTCTCTTTCTGCTACCGGAAAAGCAACTATTTGCAATATGGGTGCTGAGGTAGGTGCTACGACTTCGATTTTTCCTTATGACGAAAAATCTGCCGAATACCTCATTGCTACAGACCGGAAAGAAGTGGCTGATGCCATCAAAGCCGTAAGACAATATTTACAGGCTGATACGGAAGTTGAGCTCTCGCCCGAAAAATACTACGACCGTGTGATAGGAATCAATCTGAGTGAACTCGAACCATATATCAATGGGCCTTTTACGCCTGATGCGGCAAATCCGATTTCGGAGTTTGCTAAAGTTTCGGCCGAAAAGGGTTATCCTCAGAAAATGGAAGTCGGTCTGATCGGGTCTTGTACAAATTCTTCTTATGAGGATATGACCCGGGCAGCGTCTATAGTTAAAGATGCTCAGGAAAAAGGAATAAAAGTAAAGGCACAGTTTATCATTAACCCGGGATCGGAACAGGTACGTTATACCTCGGAACGTGACGGAATTCTGGATGTGTTTGAAAAAGCAGGAGCTACGATTATGGCAAATGCCTGTGGGCCTTGTATTGGTCAGTGGAAGAGAGAAACCGACAATCCCGACAGACCTAATTCGATTGTGACATCTTTTAATCGAAATTTTGCTAAAAGAAACGATGGAAACCCTAATACTCATGCCTTTGTTGCATCTCCCGAATTGGTAGCAGCACTCACAATCGCAGGAGATTTGAGTTTCAACCCGATGACAGACCCATTATTGAACGATAAGGGTGAAAAAGTAATGTTGAAGGAACCGGTTGGGTCTGAATTGCCTAATAAAGGATTCGGTGTAGATGATCTTGGATATATTGAACCCGTTGCCGATGGCAGTCACATAGAAGTAAATATAGCACCCGACTCGCAACGTTTACAGGTATTGCACCCTTTTGCGGCATGGGATGGAAAAGATATAACAGCCCTGCCTCTGCTGATAAAAGCAAAAGGAAAATGTACTACAGATCATATTTCTATGGCAGGTCCGTGGCTCCGTTTCCGTGGGCATCTGGATAATATATCGGATAATATGCTGATTGGAGCGGTGAATGCATTCAATGATAAAACCAACTCAGTGAAGAATCCTTTTACGGGAGAATTCGAAGCTGTACCACAATTGGCTCGTGAGTTCAAATCGAAAGGATTGGGTTCGGTTGTTGTGGCAGAAGAAAATTACGGCGAAGGCTCGTCTCGGGAGCATGCCGCTATGGAACCCCGTTTTCTGAATGTCAAGGCGATTATTGTAAAATCATTTGCCCGTATACACGAAACGAACCTTAAAAAGCAAGGAATGCTTGCTCTTACCTTCATCAATAAAGAAGACTATGATAAGGTCAGGGAAGATGATAAAATCAGTATTCTCGGGTTATCTGATTTTCGTCCCGGAAGAAATCTGACAATAGAGTTATTACATTCCGATGGGGAAAAAGACACTTTCGAAGTTGCACATACTTACAACCATTTACAAATAGAATGGTTTAAAGCCGGTAGTGCATTGAATTATATGAAAAATTAAGGTCTCTGACCTTTTTGTTTACTCTAATGCACCATTAAATACTTACTATTACCTAATATACAATGGTTTTTAATATACTCCTCTTCCCTGATTTCGAAACACTGGACGTTTTTGGTCCTGTGGAGATTTTCGGCAAATTAGAAAATACTACGATTCGCTATTTTTCTGAAAAGGGAGGGAGTATATCTAACCTTGATGGAGTACGGATAGAAACTCAGCCTGTGAGTAAGATTACAGATCTTGATGTTCTTTTTATTCCCGGAGGAATGGGAGCGCGTACCGAAGTAAATAATACTGAATTGCTGAAACAAATCAAAAGTATATCTGAACAAAGCCTATTTGTGTTGACGGTATGTACAGGCAGTGCGATTTTGGCAAAGACAGGTTTGCTCGATCATAAAAAAGCTACGTCCAACAAACGGTCTTTTGAATGGGTGAAAAGTTGTTCCGATAAAGTACTCTGGGTAAGCGAAGCCCGCTGGGTTGTTGACAGCAATTATTATACATCATCGGGTGTCAGTGCAGGAATAGATATGGCATTGGGGTTTGTAGCAGATCAATTCGGGGTAGAAGAAGCTCGCAAAATCGCTTTTCGGATTGAATATCGCTGGCAGGAAGATAAGGATGCAGATGAATTTTGTAATCAACAGCAGTAAGGTAACTTCTAAATATTCAAAAAAGGAAAAGATTAGATATGTCGCAAAAAATAACAATTGCAAACGGAAAACTAAATGTACCCGATAATCCTACTATTCCTTTTATAGAAGGAGACGGAGTCGGAAAAGAGATTTGGAAAAACAGTCAATCTGTAATAGATAAAGCTGTTGAAAAAGCCTACGACGGAAAACGTAAGATAGAGTGGAAAGAGGTATTAGCCGGAGAAAAATCATTCAATGAGAATGGCTTGTGGCTGCCCGAGGAGACAATGAATTCTTTTCGTGAGTTTCTCGTGGGGATAAAAGGCCCTCTTACTACCCCTGTCGGAGGAGGTATTCGTTCTCTGAATGTGGCTTTGCGTCAGGATTTGGACTTATATGTATGCCTTCGTCCCGTACGTTGGTTTAAAGGAGTTGTATCACCCGTAAAAACTCCGGAAAAAGTAAATATGACTATCTTTCGTGAGAATACCGAAGATATTTATGCCGGAATAGAGTGGATGCAGGGGACACCTGAAGCTGCTAAGTTTCTAAAGTTTCTTCAAAAGGAAATGGGTGTGAAAAAGGTTCGTTTTCCCGAAACATCTTCTTTTGGAGTAAAACCCGTTTCGGTAGAAGGTACCGAACGTTTGGTACGTGCAGCTATCGACTATGCCATTATCCACAAGTTACCATCGGTTACTATTGTTCATAAAGGTAATATTATGAAATTTACCGAAGGAGGATTTAAAAACTGGGGTTACGCATTGGCTGAAAGAGAATATGGAGATAAAGTATTTACTTGGCCTCAATGGGAAAAAATAAAAAAAGAGCAAGGTGAACCCGCAGCCAATGAAGCTCTGAAAGCAGCACAAGATTCGGGGAAAATTGTTGTAAAAGATGTTATAGCCGATGCTTTCTTGCAAAATACATTGCTGAAACCTTCTGAATATTCAGTTATTGCAACACTGAACCTGAATGGTGATTACGTGTCGGATCAGCTTGCTGCAATGGTCGGCGGTATAGGTATTGCTCCCGGAGCAAACATCAATTATAAAACGGGTCATGCCATTTTTGAGGCAACACATGGTACAGCTCCCGATATTGCCGGAAAAGATATAGTTAATCCTTCGTCATTATTGCTTTCCGCTGTAATGATGCTTGAATATTTGGGATGGAACGAAGCTGCCGGACTAATAACCGATGCTCTCGAAAAATTATATAGCAACGGTAAGGCAACAAACGATCTTGCCCGCTTTATGGAAAACGGAACGAGCCTTTCAACCAGTCAATTTGCTAAATTACTGGGTGAAACACTGTAGTTGATTTACTGTAAGTTTACATACAGGTCATTGACCATTGACCATTAACCTTTAAACAAAATAAGATTATTCAAATGGATGACATTATTAAGAAAATATCTGAGACAATAAAGACTACGACACAGATTGATCCTGAATTATTCAACGTATATAATGTCAAACGAGGGCTCCGTAACGAAGATCACACAGGGGTAGTGGTCGGACTTACTAAAGTCGGGGATGTAGTAGGGTATGAGCGTAATGAGGATGGCTCTCTCAAAGCCATTCCTGGTAAACTTATGTACAGAGGCATCAGTCTCGAAGAAATTGTACGGGGAGCTCAGCACGAAAACCGCTTGGGATTTGAAGAAACAATATACTTGATTCTTGCAGGCTATTTGCCCGACAAGCAAGAGTTAGATAATTTTTCTACCATGTTGAGCCGGACTATGGATCTGAATCAGAAGATAACGATGCATATTCTTGATCTCGAAGGGCAGGATATAATGAATATTCTGGCTCGTTGTGTGCTGGAGCTATATACTTTCGATGAGGCTCCGGATGATACATCAGAAGAAAATCTGGTTCGTCAGTCACTAAATCTAGTGGCAACCTTTCCTACTATTATTGCCTATGCCTATAATGCATTGCGGCACAATGTCGGCAAATCGCTTCATATCCGTCATCCGCAGGAGGGTTTGTCTCTTGCCGAGAATTTTCTGTATATGATGAAAGGTCATAATTATACACCTCTTGATGTAAAGATACTCGATTTGGCACTCATGGTTCATGCCGATCACGGTGGAGGTAATAATTCTACGTTTACGGTACGTGTGACCAGTTCGGCCGGAACCGATACTTATTCATCCATTGCTGCCGGAATCGGTTCATTGAAAGGTCCATTGCATGGAGGAGCTAATCTTCGTGTCGTAGATATGCTGAAACATATAAAGAAGAATGTCAAGGATTGGACTGATGTTGATGAAATAGATACTTATCTCAAAAAGATATTGAATAAGGAGACATATAATAAAACAGGACTTATATATGGTATCGGGCATGCTATCTATACCATATCCGATCCGAGGGCTGTCCTTCTGAAAGAAATGGCTCGGGATCTCGCAATAGAAAAGGGACGTGAGAAAGAGTTTAATTTTATGAGCTTGCTCGAAGAACGAGCTATTAAAAACTTTATGGAGTTTAAAGGTACTAATGTAAAGAAACAAGTCTGTGCCAATGTCGATTTCTATTCGGGATTTGTCTATGATATGATTGGTCTGCCACAGGAAATATACACACCACTTTTTGCAATGGCTCGTATAGTAGGATGGTGTGCGCACCGTATTGAGGAACTCAATTTTAAAGAACGGAGGATTATACGTCCGGCATATAAGAACGCATCAGATGTGAAAAAATATAAAGAGATAGATAAAAGAAATAAACAATAGACATAAACCAAAACCTAGAACTAAACCTAATTTGAATTATTAACCTATTCTAACCTTCGAAAAAACGAAGATTATTCCTTATCGGATAGTTTTCGTTTTTTTTTATTGTTTATATTTGTTTCATAAATATAGATGTAATTTATGTGTTGATATGAAACAAATAGTACTTGTTATTGGAGGTATATATGGTATGCTTTCTATTATATTAGGAGCTTTTGGTGCTCATGCGTTCAAAAATCTGCTGACTCCGGACAAATTGGATAGTTTTGAAGTCGGAGTGCGTTATCAAATGTATCATGCTATAGTCTTACTCATAATCGGTTTATTTCTTAATTTAGAAACATCGATAGAAAAATGGACAGCATGGAGTATTATTATCGGAACTTTCCTCTTTTCGGTAAGTATCTATCTTCTGGCATTTGCTGAATATTGGAAGATAAATCTGAAATTTTTAGGACCGGTAACTCCATTGGGCGGACTTTTTATGATTGCAGGTTGGGCTTTACTTATAATTAGCTTTGTTAAAACGAGAATCTGAGAATTTTATGAAGGTAATACCTATATGAACATTTCCGTCTGAAAACCCCTAATAGAGAATGTTTTAGTTTGTAATTGTGTCCGAAATAAATAAAATCACATAAAATATTAAAAATTGTCCGTTTAAATTTGGATATTTGAAATGAAAAATGTATGTTTGCCATGTTTCAGTGCAAATATAGAATCTATAAAAATATAACAGGACAATCTCTTGTTATATTTTTTCTGCTCTCTAAACGGCTGTCAATTACTGTCTTGAAATAAAGGCATAAAAATATTTTAAAAAAAGGCATAAAAATATTTGGAGTGTATTGTAAAAGGGACTACTTTTGCACTCGCTTTAAGACCGAGAGACGGTCACTAAGAAAAGCGAAAAACGAGAAGCGATCTTTGAAAGATTTGAAAAGGAACAAAAAAATATAGCATTAGACGGGTGATACGGTCTTACGATCGGTATCAACTCTAAGTCAATACCTAGAGTCAATAAAGAGGTTAGAATAATTCTGAGAATATAAAAAAGATATACAAAGAAGAGTTTGATCCTGGCTCAGGATGAACGCTAGCGACAGGCCTAACACATGCAAGTCGAGGGGTAGCATGAAAGTAGCAATACTTTTGATGACGACCGGCGCACGGGTGAGTAACGCGTATGCAACCTACCTACTACAGGGGAATAGCCCGAAGAAATTCGGATTAATGCCGCATAATACAGGGGCACCGCATGGTGATATTTGTTAAAGATTAATTGGTAGTAGATGGGCATGCGTTCCATTAGCCAGTTGGTGAGGTAACGGCTCACCAAAGCAACGATGGATAGGGGAACTGAGAGGTTTATCCCCCACACTGGTACTGAGACACGGACCAGACTCCTACGGGAGGCAGCAGTGAGGAATATTGGTCAATGGGCGAGAGCCTGAACCAGCCAAGTCGCGTGAAGGATGACTGCCCTATGGGTTGTAAACTTCTTTTGTACTGGGGTAAAAAAGAGGACGTGTCCTTTCTTGCAAGTACAGTACGAATAAGCATCGGCTAACTCCGTGCCAGCAGCCGCGGTAATACGGAGGATGCGAGCGTTATCCGGATTTATTGGGTTTAAAGGGTGCGTAGGCGGGGATTTAAGTCAGCGGTGAAAGTTTGAGGCTCAACCTTAAAATTGCCGTTGAAACTGGGTTTCTTGAGTGTATTTGAAGTAGGCGGAATTCGTTGTGTAGCGGTGAAATGCATAGATATAACGAAGAACTCCAATTGCGCAGGCAGCTTACTAAACTACAACTGACGCTGAAGCACGAAAGCGTGGGTATCAAACAGGATTAGATACCCTGGTAGTCCACGCAGTAAACGATGATTACTAGCTGTTTGTGATATTACAATAAGTGGCTAAGCGAAAGCGATAAGTAATCCACCTGGGGAGTACGCCGGCAACGGTGAAACTCAAAGGAATTGACGGGGCGCACAAGCGGAGGAACATGTGGTTTAATTCGATGATACGCGAGGAACCTTACCCGGGCTTGAAATGCATCTGACCGATCGGGAAACCGATCTTCTAGCAATAGCAGATGCGTAGGTGCTGCATGGTTGTCGTCAGCTCGTGCCGTGAGGTGTCGGCTTAAGTGCCATAACGAGCGCAACCCACATTGTTAGTTACTAACAGGTCAAGCTGAGGACTCTGACAAGACTGCCAGCGTAAGCTGCGAGGAAGGTGTGGATGACGTCAAATCAGCACGGCCCTTACGTCCGGGGCGACACACGTGTTACAATGGGGGGTACAGAGGGTTGCTACTTGGTGACAAGATGCTAATCTCGAAAGCCTCTCCCAGTTCGGATTGGAGTCTGCAACTCGACTCCATGAAGCTGGATTCGCTAGTAATCGCGCATCAGCCATGGCGCGGTGTATACGTTCCCGGCCTTGTACACACCGCCCGTCAAGCCATGGAAGCTGGGGGTACCTGAAGTACGTAACCGCAAGGAGCGTCCTAGGGTAAAACTAGTGACTGGGGCTAAGTCGTAACAAGGTAGCCGTACCGGAAGGTGCGGCTGGAACACCTCCTTTCTGGAGAATGTTCTAACTGGATATATAACGTTAAAGTTATTATCACCCAATGTCTAGTGTATTATATAAAAAAGAGTTTCTATCAAATCGACAAAATAAAGAGAAAAAAGGAGCTGTTAATCACAGTTACCGGGTAAGAAAAGAAACAAACAGCCAGTCCTATAGCTCAGTTGGTTAGAGCGCTACACTGATAATGTAGAGGTCGGCAGTTCAAATCTGCCTGGGACTACGAAGTAAATAAGCCGGATAACGGGCTTCATTTAACGGGGGATTAGCTCAGCTGGCTAGAGCACCTGCCTTGCACGCAGGGGGTCAACGGTTCGAATCCGTTATTCTCCACAACAGCTAAGACAATTAAATAATAGTCAGCTCTTAAAAGAGCAATTAGCGAAAAGATCTTTGACATGATGTAAAAAAGAGCAAGTAAAAAAAACGAGTATATATCAAACCGTACTTTACCGGCAACGGTAAAGAACAGGCGAAGAGAAAAAAGTAAAAAAGGGCACATGGGGGATGCCTAGGCTCTCGAAGGCTATGAAGGACGTGATAAGCTGCGAAAAGTTACGGTAAGGTGCAAATAACCTTTGACCCGTAAATCTCCGAATGGGGCAACCCGGTATGCGAAGAGCATATCATCCAGCTAGACTGGAAGCAAACGTGGGGAACTGAAACATCTAAGTACCCATAGGAAAAGAAAACAAAAGTGATTCCGTAAGTAGTGGCGAGCGAACGCGGATTAGCCCAAACCAATATTGTTTCGGCAATATTGGGGTTGTAGGACTGCGCTGTGGCAAGACATAAATGTAGTGGAAATATCTGGAAAGATGTATCAGAGAGGGTGATAATCCCGTACACGAAACGTTTATTAAGCCTAGCAGTATCCTGAGTAGTGCGGGACACGAGAAATCCTGTATGAATCTGCCGGGACCATCCGGTAAGGCTAAATACTTCCGAGAGACCGATAGTGAACCAGTACCGTGAGGGAAAGGTGAAAAGAACCTCGAACAGAGGAGTGAAATAGACCCTGAAACCATGTGCCTACAAGCGGTCGGAGCTGGCAACAGTGACGGCGTGCCTTTTGCATAATGAACCTACGAGTTACTCTCATTGGCAAGGTTAAGTACTATCAGGTACGGATCCGAAGCGAAAGCAAGTCTTAACAGGGCGCCATAGTCAATGGGAGTAGACGCGAAACCAAGTGATCTACCCTTGAGCAGGTTGAAGGTTGGGTAACACCAATTGGAGGACCGAACCGGTAAGCGTTGAAAAGCTTTCGGATGACTTGAGGGTAGGGGTGAAAGGCTAATCAAACTTGGAGATAGCTCGTACTCCCCGAAATGCATTTAGGTGCAGCCTCGGCGAATTACTTATGTCAGGTAGAGCTACTGATTGGATGCGAGGGCTTCACCGCCTATCAAGTCCAGATAAACTCCGAATGGGCATAAGTTAATACCGGGAGTGAGGGCATGGGTGCTAAGGTCCATGTCCGAGAGGGAAAGAACCCAGACCATCAGCTAAGGTCCCCAAATACATGTTAAGTTGAATTAACGAAGTGTTGCCGCTAAGACAGCTAGGATGTTGGCTTGGAAGCAGCCATTCATTTAAAGAGTGCGTAACAGCTCACTAGTCGAGTGGCGATGCGTGGATAATAATCGGGCATAAAACATGTTACCGAAGCTATGGGATAAATATTATCGGTAGGGGAGCATTCTGTTCAGCGTCGAAGGCGCAGCGTGAGCTGCTCTGGAGCGGACAGAAAAGCAAATGTAGGTATGAGTAACGATAAAGGAAGTGAGAAACTTCCTCGCCGAAAGACTAAGGTTTCCTGATCAACGCTAATCGGATCAGGGTAAGTCGGGCCCTAAGGAGACGCCGAACGGCTAATTCGATGGATGAAACGGTTAATATTCCGTTACTGGCTTTAAGAGTGATGTGGGGACACAGGAGTGAAACTGCTGCCAACTGACGGAATAGTTGGTTAAAGGGTGTAGACGTTGATTTTTGCAGGCAAATCCGCAAAAAGAGTCGAACCTGAAAGTATGAGGAACCATTGGTGAATCAATATGCAGGTAAACAGACTGTCAAGAAAAACCGCTAAACGCTAATCTTAAAGTCACCCGTACTAAAACGGACACACGTAGTTGGGTTGAGTATACTAAGGCGCTCGAGTGATTCACAGTTAAGGAATTAGGCAAAATGACCCTGTAACTTCGGGATAAAGGGTGCCTGTCAGCGATGGCACGCGCAGAGAATAGAAGAAGGCAACTGTTTAACAAAAACACATGGCTATGCAAATTAGAAATAAGACGTATATAGCCTGACACCTGCCCGGTGCTGGAAGGTTAAGAGGAGAAGTCATCAGCAATGAGAAGCTTTGAATTGAAGCCCCAGTAAACAGCAGCCAGTAACTATAACGGTCCTAAGGTAGCGAAATTCCTTGTCGGGTAAGTTCCGACCTGCACGAATGGTGTAATGATCTTCTTACTGTCTCAACTGTGAGCTCGGTGAAATTGTAGTATCGGTGAAGATGCCGATTACCCGCGATGGGACGAAAAGACCCCGTGAACCTTTACTATAGCTTTACATTGAATCTGGGCACTTGATGTGTAGGATAGGCCGGAGACTATGAAGCGGGCACGCTAGTGTTTGTGGAGTCACCCTTGAAATACGGCCCTTTAATTGTTTGGATTCTAACCTATTGATATAGGGACACTGTATGGTGGGTAGTTTGACTGGGGTGGTCGCCTCCAAAAGAGTAACGGAGGCTTCTAAAGGTGCGCTCAGAACGATTGGTAACCGTTCGTAGAGTGTAATGGCATAAGCGCGCTTGACTGGGAGACTAACAAGTCGATCAGGTAGGAAACTAGAGCATAGTGATCCGGTGGTTTCAGTATGGAATGGCCATTGCTCAAAGGATAAAAGGTACTCCGGGGATAACAGGCTGATCATTCCCAAGAGCTCATATCGACGGAATGGTTTGGCACCTCGATGTCGGCTCGTCACATCCTGGGGCTGGAGAAGGTCCCAAGGGTTGGGCTGTTCGCCCATTAAAGTGGCACGCGAGCTGGGTTCAGAACGTCGTGAGACAGTTCGGTCTCTATCTATCGTGGGCGTAAGATATTTGCGGGGATCTGACACTAGTACGAGAGGACCGTGTTGGACGCACCGCTGGTTTACCGGTTGTTCCGCCAGGGGCATCGCCGGGTAGCTAAGTGCGGATTGGATAAGTGCTGAAAGCATCTAAGTACGAAGCCAGCCTCAAGATAAGATATCCTTATAAGGGTCGTTGTAGACTACGACGTTGATAGGCTACAGGTGTAAAGGCAGTAATGTCATAGCCGAGTAGTACTAATTGCCCGAAACTTTTTCGTCAAAACTTCGCCTGTGTAACAGGTTTGCTACATACAAATTTTTAAAGACTTGTTCTTTTACATCACGTCTTAATATATAAGATCAAAGATATTAAGGTGGTTATAGCGTTGGGGATCCACCTCTTCCCATTCCGAACAGAGAAGTTAAGCCCACCCACGCCGATGGTACTGCAATTATGTGGGAGAGTAGGTAACCGCCCTCTTTTAAAGACAAAAAGTCCTGAGTAATTTTTTACTCGGGACTTTTTTGTTAATAAATACTTTACCGAAATATAAGGCTTAGAAATATACAGTTTAACATTGTTGCTACTTCCTATTAATGATGATCTGAGAAGACTGATTAATTGACCAGAAAATGTATATGAGCCTGTTCGGAAGCTATGCTAAAACCTTATTTATTAAACTTTTCTACAGTTCTTTCTTTTATTCAATCTTAAGACAAAGGCAGAAAAGGATTCATCTCTAATGTTAATAACATTCTGTTTACTTATTATTCCGCGATTTCTGAAATGCCTTTGGTGTAGTACCAAACTCTTCTTTAAAGCAAGATGAAAAATATCTTGGATTTGAGAAACCACAAGCGTATGCAACTTCCGAAATCGTGATGGAGTTATCCCCTAGCATTTGACATGCATGCTTCAATCGTATATTGCGAATAAATTCAATAGGAGATAGGCCTGTCGTAGCTTTGATTTTTCTGTATAAAGACGATTTCGACATGCACAAGTCTTGAGCCAGATCATTGATTTCGAATTCAGTGTCAAGTATCCGGTCTTGTATGATAGATATAGCCTGACTCAGAAATTGTTGATCAATAGGGGAAGTTTCCAGCTTGTCTGTATCTATATTTGAGTCAAGTTTGAATTCCTGTTGTTTGATCTGTTTGTTTGAGAGGAAGTTCTGTATACGTGCTTCCAGTACCTTAAGTTCAAAAGGTTTAGCTATGTATCCGTCAGCTCCTGCATTATAACATGCTATTCTATCATCGGGGTTATTCTTTGCCGTAAGTAGTATTATTGGTATGTGGCTGGTCTTGATATCAGATTTTAGAGTCTGGCATAGAGTCAGTCCATCCATTTCGGGCATCATTACATCACTCACGATTATATCTATGTCATTATTTTGAATGACAGACATTGCCTCAGATCCATTCGATGCGGTTATTACTCTTCTGTATCTCGAGAAAATCTGAGACATGAGGGTTAGCAGTTCTTCATTGTCCTCAACAATCAATAGTTTGTTATCATCCACTTTCAACTGTTCATTCGTACTTTCTGTTAAGCTAAATGATGCTTCCTCAATAAGATGATTGTAGGTATTTTCTAAAATTGGAAGCTGTTTAGAGGAATCAACTTCTGTATCCGAATAACAGTTTCTATCAATAGGAAGGCAAATTGAGAAGGTTGAGCCCTTATTTATCTCACTTTCTACATCTATGGTTGCATGGTGTAGTTGCAGAAGTTCTTTGGTTAAGGCCAGCCCGATACCATTTCCTTCCACTCCTTTTTTACCTTTGTGGCTAAAGAATCTGTTAAAGATTAATTTCAGGTTATTAGGGTCTATACCTATGCCTGTATCACTAATCCGGATGATAATATATTGGGATCCTTCTTTTTTCTGCAGCTTTAAATTTACCGTTATTAGTCCTCCTTCATCTGTATATTTGTAGGCATTGGATAGAAGGTTAAATATGACTTTCTCTATTTTGTCGGCATCGAAGAATGCCGGTATTGAATCTTCATCTGTAATGAAAGAAAAATTAATATGTTTTTTATTCATCAGAGGTTCGAAATTTGTTTCACATAATTCTCTGATGAAGGTAGATATGTCTCCTGAACTAACTTTTAGATCGAGTTTACCACTTTCAAGTTTTCGAAAATCAAGAATCTGTTGAATTAGACGCTTAAGTTTATTCAGATTATATCTCATCTTGTTAAGTTGTGGTATCTTATTAAGATATAATATTTCGATATCGTCTATCAGACACGAAATAATTGTGATAGGAGTCAGGAAATCGTGTGAGATATTGGTGAAGTAACTCAATTTGGCTTGAATTAGTTCTTCCGATTTTTCTTTTTCTATCTGAGTAATACGCAATTCGTTTTTCAGCATCATCTGCTTTTGCGTCTTTATATAAATGATGTATAGTATGGCAATGATGATAAATGTGTATAATAAATATGCCCACCATGTTTCGTACCACATGGGTGCTTTTATTATAGAGTATGAACTTATGGTGTCGCTCCATAAGCCGTTTATATCCGTTGCTCTAAGTTCAAGTGTATAAGACCCCTTAGGGAGTTTGTTATAGAATGCAAATTGACGTTCACCATTTGTGTATATCCAGTCATCATCTATCCCTTTTATTCGGTATGCATATAATACTTTATGGGGATACGAGTAATTTAGTGCAGAAAAATCAATCCGGACATTCTTTGCATCATTACCTAATCGGAGTACTCTTTTTTCTTTATCTAAACTATAGCTGTCGGGCAGCAACGCATCGAGAATAGAATTGTTATTAATATTTACATCTGTTATCAGAACCTCTGTTTTTTTTGCTTTTTCAGACAGACGGCTGATATTGTTAGTCAGACGTGTGATACCTCTGTTTCCTCCATAATAAATATATTTACCTTCGGAGTAATAATATGAGTTTACCGAGAGAGAATTCACAATAATATCGTCTTCTGGTGTATAAGCTATTTTTCCTTTATTTAGAGGGTCATATTCGATAATGCATTTGTTTGTTGAGATCCATACATGATTTTTTGAGTCTACAACAATATTCTGTATTCCTTCGTTGATATAGCCGTAAAATTCGCTTGAAATATTATTTATCAGCAAATTATGGGAGTTGACTATAAAAATGTTTCCTTCTTTGCTGCCTATCCATATATTTGTTTTTGAGTTATCAGCACTGATACACTCAATGTCATTGCTGAGCAGTGTGCTGTTTTCTTTGCTTAGATTTACCAGGTTCTCGGCTTTCAGAGAGCCTCCGATTTTGACAGGGGTAAATTTAAAGATACCTTGTATTCTTGTACTGATCCAGATATCTCCCTGTTTATCCATTGTTATACCTGATGCATCTTTAATATTTATATCTATTTTCTGTATGTCCTCACCGTAGGGTTTGTAAAATATTCCGGTAGAAGTGGTTATCCATAGTATTTTTCTGTTATCTTCAAATATCTGCTGAATATAGCCGCCACCGATTTTTTCAAGGTCATATGTGCGGTCTAATAGGAGATTATTGTTGACTTTTTTTATTACATATATTAGTGAAGAGTATTCCGAACAAACCCATACAACATCAGGTTCTGACGAGAATTTGTTTATATAAACGATACTGGTTATTCCTTTTAGATTTTTCAATGAAGGAAACTCATTAAAAAATCTGAGTGTATTGTCTTTGTGGGAATATATCCCTAATCCCCATCTGTTTTGTCCGATCCACAAGTCTCCGTCTCCATCTTCGTATATTGCTTTAATGTCGGTTGTTAAACCTCCCGTCTGAGATTTAATCATCGGAAACGGATAATTTTTTATAACCGGGTTGTTCAGATTTATAATGTATGCACCTTCATTAAATGCTGCTATCCACATATTGCCTTCAGTATCTTTTTGTATCGTACTGAATATGTTATTCATTTTAGAAGTCACATTATTCATGTCTATAATGCTAAACTTGCCATTTTTATAGTCGACAACAGTTAATCCCTGATGTCCTACCATCCAGTAATAGCCGTATTTATCATCCTGTTGTATTCCGAAAATAGCCGCGAACCTACTTTTTTCGTTAGCATTATCAGCACTAACCGGGGTATACATCTGAGATGGTTTTTCCGGATGCATCATATATATACCATCATCCCAACTTGTTATCCAAAGCTGTCCTTTTTTATCCTGAAACATTTTGAATGGGTTGTTATCATCCCCGATTTTGGGCATCGCATCCCATTTATCTTTTTGCGAATTATACCTATAGAGTCCCTGTTGCCAGAATAGGCTCCATATTTCACCCTTGTTATCCATAAATATGGAATTGACACTGGTTTTAGGCAGATACAGATCGTATGTTTTACATTCTTTCCAATCGGGTGAACATCGTACCAGCCGCTCGTATGTACCAATCCAGATATATCCTTTTTTGTCAATGACTATCGATCTTATTTCGGTATTTAGTTCAGGAAAATTGAGGCTCGATATTCTATTTGTGTTCGGATCCAGTATATTTATTCCTTTCCATGTACCTATAAGAAGTCTTCCTTTACCATCTTCTGTGATGCAGCGTATATCATTGTTCGATAACAAATCGGGACTTTTGGCACTCGACCTGTATACATGAAGACGATATCCGTCGTATCTGCATAATCCATCGCTTGTGCCTAACCACATTATCCCGTCTCTATCCTGAAACATACACCTTACTGAGCTTGAAGGTAGCTGTTTACCCAAAGGAAAAAGATTAGCATAGGCATATTGAGCAGAAACAGGCCTGATCAGTATGATGGCGAATAAAACAAGAAGTCTGATTATATTTTTCATGATCGATAATGAATATATATAAAGGTAACATAAAATCAGTGACCGTTGATCAGTTCGAAGTTTCAATTAAGGTCTCAGGCTTATTTCTTAACTTTACAAGCATAAGCAACAGTAGGTTATCGCTTTAAAGCAAGTCTTTAAATACTTTCTGTTACCTTATTAATTCTCAATTAAGCTGAAAAGGTAACAAAAGTAACATCCTTTATGTTCAGCTTTCGATTGTTTCCTTTTTCCCCGGCTGTCCCCTAAAGTGGATTTGTCTTTCTCTCGAGAAACCACTTTAGGGGGTGGGGTATTTGAAAAAGGTTACAAAGGTTACACGAAAAATGTATTATTCCTGATGTTTCCTTTTAAGTAACTGAAAGTCATTTTTTCTTTATCTGCTATTTTTTTAATTTAAGGATTTGCAGATTTTCTTTATATAGATAAAATTGTATAAAAAGGCTCAATGTTTATTTAACCTTCTGATATACTCTTACATAATCTATCTCGTATTTCAAAGGAAAAGCTGTATCGTCGGGTATGCCTCCGTTTACTCCACCTATTGCCAGATTTAATAACAGGTAATGAGGTTGGCGGAATGGATTCTTCTTCTTACCTAAAGATCCGTTGAATGTTTTATCTAAAGGTGTTTCATTCAACAACTCGTTATCCAGATACAGGCGTATATAATTTTCGTCCCAATCCATACGCCAGATATGGAATTTATCTGCCCAGTTCGGATCTTTTTTCAGGAAATGAGAAAACGGGATCTTCGAAGAGTTCCATTCTGCAGTGAATCTTTTGTCTGTGCCCCATGCTGTATTAGCCAAAATATGAGGAGCCCCGTCTATCTGATAGTATTCCAGAATATCTATCTCTCCGTTGGAAGGCCATTCCATCGAATTTCCCAGCGTCCAGATAGCAGGCCATGATCCTTTTGCTGTAGGTATTTTTGCTCTGATTTCGAAACGTCCGTATTTGAATTCTTTTTTACCTTCGGTTTTTATTGATGACGCAGTATATTCGGCATACTCTCTGTTCTTTCGCCAATCGTTACTGCCTGCATCGTAATTTGAATTTTTGATTCGTTCTTTTTTTCCGCTTATAGTCAATACTCCATTGCTGCATTTTGCGTTTTCGGGTTGGTACCATTGAAATTCTTCATTCCGGGTGAATCCTTTTTCATGACTCCAGACTTTCGGGTCGGGATGTCCCTCTCCGTTAAATTCGTCATTCCAAGCAAGCTTGTATCCTTCATATTGAGTTGGTGCAGAATTATCAGCACTTATCTGGTCAAATATATTTAGGTTCCAGTTGTCAAACCATTTCAGCACAGGCATTCCATTTTCAAACAATATCGGGAGCCATACATATCTGCCGTCAATCGGATTATTAGGTCTCCATCTATCCGCCATGAATATAAAAGCATCTCTTTTGCCTTGTACAGGAAGGATGTATGTGCTTTGTGAGTTGAATGTGAGTTCTGCATTTTTACCGATACAGGGATTTGGGTGCAATGTCCATGTACCCATAATGTTGTCGGCAGTCAATAGGCGTGCAGCATTCGGATCCCAGCCTGTGCATCCCGATGTAATCATAAAATATTTACCATCTTTCTTAAAGATAGCCGGAGCTTCGTTATGTCCTGCCGGTTCTATGCGGATATACCTTCCGGTGTATCCCAAATAATCATCGGTTAACTCGGCAATCTGAAGTGTCAGATTATCCTCTGATGAATAAATATGGTATGCTTTGTTGTCATCGTCTACAAAGAGAGTCATATCGCGGGACATTTGTCCTCCCTGAAAATCACGACGGGTAAATAACCCTTCTTTGATAGCTTTTCTCCATTCAGGAGTCCACCACTCGAAATCTTCCGGTCTATCTTTTATTTGTTTCTGTGGATCGGTCATATTTTCCGGCCATTTTCCGGCATTGACACGATTATTGTTCAATAGTTTGTATGGTCCCGAAGGATTATCGCTCACAGCTACTGCGGTATGAGCTGCTTCGTAGCCTTTGTCTTTCAGTTCGAGGTGAAAGTACATTACAAACTTTCCGGTTTTAGCGTTATAGATAACCTTCGGCCGTTCTATTACTGATCCTTTTGTTATAGGGCTGTTTTTATCCTCAGATACAGGAAGTGCAACTCCTTCGTAATTCCAGTTGTACAAATCATCCGAAGAATAACAAGTTACACCTACTAATGCAGCATTGGTGTTTTCCCCCTTGTGCTCGCCAAACCAATAATATTTGCCGGCATGATAAAGAATTCCTCCTCCATGAGCATTGATAATCTTCTCATTGTTATCGAGCCATAGGTTACCCGGATAAAAAGAAGATCTTTTTTCTGCAGATACCCAAAAACAGCTGGATAGCAGAACATACAATACTAAGATATGTTTTATAAAATTCATATTTTATTGATTTATAGAAGCTAATAAGACTTCCTGTAGAAATCTTATTAGCTTCACATTTAAGGTCTCAGACCTATTTACTAACTCACTTAATTGTTCAGAATGATTCTAAATCGCAATCTTATTTTTCAGCAGGCTGATCAGCTACTAACGGCCAATACGGATTTTGATAAATCGTTGAAGACGAAAGATCCGAACCGCTTGTTGTCGTTAGTTGGAATTGTTTGATCATGATAGGCTGTAGATAGTGAGCCATTTTCCAAGTCATACCGTTATAAGCAGCCTGAGCACTGTATCTTTCGAAAGGACGAAGATATTCACTCTTGTCTTTTGACGATGTATTTGCGTTTTCGCTTCCATCGGCAATCAGGTTGTTATACCAGCTTTCCATCGGTGTATTCCACAAGTGGAAACCTTCGATGTGGTATGGAGTGGTCATCAATTGATCCATCGACCGCCAACGGCACAGATCCATATATCTCAAACCTTCGGCGATTAATTCGCTGCGACGCTCCCTGCGTATGTTATAAAGCGTAGCATCTATCAGATTTCCGGCAGAATATGCTCCCCAGTCATTTTCGGCTTCTTTAGCCATTACTGTTTTGCTGATTGTATTGTCTATATCTGTAGAAACATGAGAGCGTTGACGTATGATAGTCCAATATTCACGCGCAGTACCATCCAGAGTTCCTTTTCTTACATAACTTGCTTCCATGTAATTAAGAAGGGCTTCTGTTGCTCTGTAACAGATAGCTGCAGTGTAGCCTCCTCCGTTAGCATAGTATTTTTTGTTGAATGATCCACCCTTACGCAGAGCATAGCCGGTTGCATATCCACGCTCGCCGTCTCCGTTTGTGATAGCTGGGTAAGGTTCAACTAATACAGCTTCTGTACCTTCTGAGTTATCAAGTTCAAACAGAATATTGTTTTGTCCCGGTTCTTTCAGGAATATTGACAGACGAGGGTCTCTGTTTGCACGAACATCAGCGATTGTTTTATCACCTTTGTAATATCCGTCTCCGGCTGCATATGTTCCATGAGAATAAACGGGAGTACCATCGGCCATCAAAAAGCTGTTAACCAATCCCCTGGTAACTCCTATGCGATAATTACCGCGTCCCGCCGCTGAATTCACATTATGTGTAGATAAGCCACGACCATACTGGCGCCATAACAGAACTTCCTGCACACCGGACAAATCTTCTTGAGCAAACATATCGAAATATGGGTTTGCTGCGTCTGTAGCCGATTGTTGTAATGTTCCGGTATTTACTGTTAGCTTGCCTTTATACTCTTCTGCTACTTGTTTCGAAGCATCCATTGCCTGATCAAGGAAATAGTTGATTTCTTCATCTATACTACCGCTTGGATATTGGTATCCTGAGTTATAATCTTTCTGAGCTCCCGGCCAGTCTGTTCCATTCGGTACAAATGCCGTTCCCTTGAAATATTTGAGCCACGTACCTTCAAAAAGAGCTACTCTCGATTTTAAAAGAAGTGCTGCATCTTTGTTGATACGTGTTTTTGCCGTACTACTTTCCGACAATAATGTGATTGCCTTGTCAAGATCCGAAAGGATGAAGCGGGCAACTTCATTGCGTGGTTTACGTTTGCTGGCTTCTGTCAATACAGCTGAATTATCTGCAAGAGGTTCTGTTATGATCGGAAAGTCTCCGAACATCTGGTAACGTTTAAAGTATTCACAGGCACGTAAGAAATACATTTCTCCGATGTAATGTTTTATTTCGGGAAGACTACCTGTGATCGTATTTGCCGATCCGCTTAAATCTTCTCCATATCGGGGAGTTACCAGCGAAAAGAAATAATTACAACGATAAATCATTTCGAACTTCCAATTGTCGGTTTCATTATGGGCTACTTTCCACCGATCGGATGTATAACGGTCGTGAGCCGAAACCCCAGTCTGATTATCTGTATTGTTGTCTTCTCCGAAAATACCATAACTCCAGTTACTGTGTGATGGTAAAATATCAGCATACAGGTTATTTGCATAATAAGCAAGCTGATTAGCTTCAGTCAATGTATTCTCGGGAGATGCATTGGACTGTGGTTCCTTGTCCAAAAAATCATCACAGGAAGATAATCCTCCGGTAAGGGCGAGTAGGAGAGAACCTATAACTATTTTTCTATATAATTTCATGATAATATCTTTTTATAAAGTTAGACTAAGACCAAATGACCAAGTTTTAGAAAGAGGATAAGCATTTCCTCCGTTTTTGATAAATTGATTTGCGCCGCTACCAGTATCTCCACCATCTACAGTTTCAGGATCGAATAGCTTAGATAATGATGTTCCTGTCCACAGATTTTCGCCTGAAACAAAAATTCTGCATTTACTGATAGATAGTTTCTGAGTTAGTGAAGCCGGTAGGGTATAACCAATTTGAAGATTTTTCAATCTTATATAAGATGCATCTTGCAAATATCTGGTCTGAGCCTTGTGGTTTTTACCTGCTCCGTTACTTCCCCAACCGAATAAAGGACGAGGGTAATAAGCATCCAAATTTGCAGGTATTTCATTATTTAGACCCGAAGCTTCTGCTCTGAAGTAATCGCCATGTTCTTTAAGTCCTGTAGACCACCATTGATCTTGTACCGCACCCCAGAACATATTACTGTTCATCCAAATGTCACGTTTCATTACACCTTGGAAGAATGCTCTGAAATCGAGTCCTTTCCAGTCAGCCGAAAGGTCTATCCCGAAGAAGTAACGAGGAGTACTGTTCCCGATCACTTTCAGGTCTCCATGATCGTCTATGGTTCCGGCTCCTTCCGATATTCCTGCTTTTCCATCGAGGTCAGCATACATGATATCTCCGGCACCCCATTCAGAGCCGAATGATTGACCGCCTACTTTAGCAAGGTGAGCATCCATTTCTTCTTGAGTTTTAGCGATTCCTACAGTCTGATATCCCCATATTTCACCGGTTTTACGTCCTCCGACATATGACCAAATAGAGTTGGTTGTATTTCCGGGATAGCTTTCTATAGTAGTTTGTGCATCAGATAACATCATTTTGGCACTGTATCCAAAGCCATTTTTCAGACGGTCATTCCATGATAATACAAGCTCCCATCCTGCGGTCTTTAGGTCACAGTTATTTGTTTTTGGAGCGGTAATACCTATCACAGCAGGAAGCTCAGGAGCTGGTCCTACCATGTTATCCGTGAATCGATTGTAATAATCGAATGATCCGGTTAAGCGGTTGTTTAGCATTCCCCAGTCTAGTCCCACATTCCATGTTCTTACAGTTTCCCATGTCAACATTGTACTTATAAGATCTCCGATTTTGGCTGTATTTGGTTTTACACCATTTTGCAACCATCCGCCATTGGCGGCTTTCAGCTCCATTTCGCGATAGGTCGGATACCAAACATTTGTATTTTGGTTGCCCAGTTCTCCGTAAGAAGCACGTAGTTTCAACATACTTACTGTTTTTTCAAATGGCTGCCAAAAGCTTTCACGTGCAATATTCCATCCGGCCGAGAATGATGGATATAAATCCCATCTGTTTCCTCTGCGAAAACGAGAAGTTCCATCGTAACGCATATTTACTTCTGCGAGATATTTTCCGTCATAGTCATAATTGATACGACCGAAGAATCCGGCGGTTGCCCATTCGTTTCTGTATCCGCCTACTTCCGGTATTTTATCTGCTCCAAGCCCGTCTAAACTGCTTATCAGGTTTAATTCGGCCAAATCTTCTAATAACAAACCATATCCTTTTGCACTGAAAAACGATTGTTTCATTTCGTCAGCCTGAAAACCTCCCATAACTTTGAAGTTATGATTTTCATTAAATGTTCTGGTATAATCTGAGAAAATGTTGATATTCCAGTAATTTTCTTTTTTATGGTCTTGGTACAAACTGTTTGTTCCGTTTGTATCATCAATATCTCCATTAACCTTGTGGTTATAGTATGGCAATGATATTTCGCGTACATCTGTAGTATTAGTACTATAGTTGAATTCGAAATGGGTTTTCCAGTCTTTTATAGGTTCTAAGATAAATGCACCCTGATGATATATCTTGTCTGTTTGGCTTGTGCGTTTGCCTCCCAGAGCCAATTGCATAGCCGGAGTTTGTGCATTACTGTTATGATAAAAGCCGTTTTCGTCATATATAGGAAGGTTAGGCCATGTTTGGCGGCCGATTTTTTCGTATAACCCGTCGTTAAAAGCAGTTGGTCTCCAATTATCTACGCGGATATAGCGTAAGTTATAGCTGAAGTCTAGCCAGTCTGTCATCTCAGCATTAATTTTGGCTGTAACGTTGTAGCGCTTTAGACCATCGTCACCCTGACGTAGCAATCCATTCTGATCAAGGTAACCTAAGGCTGTATAGTACGTGATCTTTTCTGATCCACCGCTTAAGCTAATATTATGTTCCTGAGAGAAACTATTGTCTTTGTATATTTCCGAATACCAGTCAGTATTAGCATATGCTTCAGTAAAGGGGTCTCCTGCCGGCTTTCCCCATACAGTACCGTTAGTAGGAAGTCCGCCTTTGCTTGTTCCGCCTTTAGCCTGAAAATCGAGCATTTTTTGCATTACATCATTTGAGAATACTGTTCCCCAACCTACACCTTTTGCTGCTGTATTAAAATAATTAGCGAAGGTATACGAATCCATCATCTTCGGTAGGTTTATGGGGCTGTTGATCCGGAAACTATTGTTATAGTTAATAGATGCTTTACCGCTTTTACCTTTTTTAGTTGTTATTAAAACAACTCCGAACGGAGCTCGCGATCCATAAATAGATGATGCTGCAGCATCTTTCAGAACTGATATATTTTCGATGTCCTGCGGGTTGATAGTATTAATATCTCCTTCCATACCATCTATTAATATCAAAGGAGACCCACTGGATCCTTCCCCTATAGTACCTGTTCCACGAATATTTATATTCATGTTTTTATCCAGTGATCCATTATTAGTCGATATCTGTAACCCCGGTACAAGCCCTTGCAATGCCTGTGTTGCATTACTTACAGGGCGAGAGTCTAGTTCCTTGGCTGTGGCTATACCTACAGATCCGGTGAGATTTACTTTTTTCTGTGTCGCAAATCCGACTACTACAACATCATCTAGCACTTTACTGTCTTCAACCAATGAAATGTTTATTACTGATTGATTTCCGACAGATACTTCTTTTGTTGTATATCCCAGATATGAAACGGATAAGACAGCATGAGAAGCGGCATTTAATTTAAATTTCCCATCAATATCGGTTAAAGTTCCGGTTGTTGTCCCTTTAATTGAAACCGATACTCCGATTAAAGGTTCCCCTTTTTCATCTATAACGGCTCCTGATATCGATCGTTCTTGAGCTAAAGCACTGAGAGTGCTCAGTAAAGTCAGCATAATCAAGAAAACTGTTTTTCGAATACTCTTATACAAAGAGCATTCTACTCTTTTCGGCGAGTTTTTCTTCATAGTAAAAATAATTAATTGATAATCCGTGATAATATTAATAGTTTTAGGATGTTAGTGAGTATTAACACATTTTGAGCTATTTGCAAATATGATAACACATGACCACTACGGGGAGAGGCTTCAATTGAGTATTCCCTTTAGATCAAATAATGAAAAAATCTGAGTTTTTGAGTTATCTTCATCCCATTAGTGTTGAGAGTATACTGAAGAATATGTCAATAAAAACTGATTGATGTTATTATTAGACCTTTGGTGTCTTATAAATATTATAAGAATGTGTGGAATCCTTGAATTGTCTTTCTCAGAGTATAGCTGCGACTAGCGTATACTGATAGTTAGGAATTGAGTAGATACATAATTAATGGTTTGTTTTTTTCATGGATAAATGGAATTTACTTTATTTATAACTTATTATAATATTCCACCGAAACGGCAACATTAGCTAACAAAAAATGATTGTGTAAAATAGTAGAATGTCTGACAGAAAAATGTCCTTTAATCATTCAAAAAAGTTCAGTTTTTGATCAATGATGTCTGAATCCCTTGTGGAAGGGGATGCTTAGTATAAAAGCGGAAATACTATCAGTTTTTTTGATCTAAATTTATCAGGTGATTGTATATCAGAGAACTTATGATAATAGCTTCTCTCTCTTTTTTTCTCTGATTTTTGTTCGAAATTTAGGACGCTGAAAAAAGAGATAGGAGAGAGATTAATAGATAAATGGGTACCACAAAAAAAAGACCTTGTAAGTTTTTCTTACAAGGTCTTTTTTTACTATGAGGTTCCTGGCGGATTCGAACCGCCGTAAACGGTTTTGCAGACCGGCGCCTAGCCACTCGGCCAAGGAACCATTTCCTTCTTAGCGACTGCAAAGATATAAGAATTTCTTTATTTAACAATGATTCCTAAAGAAAATTCAAATGATGCCTTTTGTACTCGGCAGCTCGTAATTGAAAATATCCCGTTTTTTAGCCATCTTAATCGCTCTAGCTAAGGCTTTAAAGATACCTTCTATCTTATGATGTTCATTTGCTCCTTCTGCTTTTATATTCAGATTCATTTTCGCTGAGTCGCTTAATGATTTGAAGAAATGTAAAAACATTTCAGTAGGCATATCTCCAACTTTTTCTCTTTTGAAGTCAGCTTCCCAAACTAGCCATGGACGTCCACCGAAGTCAATAGCTACGGAACACAAGCAATCGTCCATAGGAAGACAGTATCCATAACGTTCAATCCCCCTTTTATCACCTAGAGCCAGACTGATGGCTTCGCCTAATGCTATAGCGGTATCTTCTATCGTATGATGTTCATCAACGTTTAAGTCTCCGTTGACTCTGATTGTAAGATCAACATTGGCATGTTTGCCGATTTGTTCGAGCATATGGTCGAAAAAGCCCAGCCCTGTATGAATATCACAAACGCCTTTACCATCTAGATTTAAAGAAACAAAGATATCAGTTTCTTTTGTAGTCCGTTTCACTTCGGCACGACGTTCTCCTGCGAAAAGATATTCACTGACAACATCCCAATCTGAAGTTTGCAACGCACAAAATGGTTTTAATTCGGAAGGAACGTCAATATCTTCACGTAGAAAAATAGCCTTAGCTCCTAAATTCTTAGCTAATTCCACATCTGTAAGCCTGTCTCCTATGACAAATGAACGGTTGAGGTCATAATCTCCGCCTGTATATTTACCAAGCATTCCTGTTCGGGGTTTACGTGTTGGAGTATTATCTTCGGGAAAGCTTCGGTCTATCAGTATATCATCAAAGGTAACACCTTCGCCTTCGAGGGTTTTCAGCATCTTGTTGTGTGCAGGCCAGAATGTATCTTCAGGAAAAGAGGATGTACCCAAACCATCTTGATTAGTGACCATTACAAATTCGAAATCGAGATTCTTTTGAATAAAGTATAAGTTACGTATAACCTTAGGATAAAATTCAAGTTTCTCTAAACTATCCAATTGGTAATCGATAGGCGGTTCAATTACGATTGTTCCGTCCCTGTCTATAAATAAAGCTCGTTTTGACATCAATTATAAAGATTTTAAAGATTCAATCAGGATTTTGTTTTCAGATTCCGTTCCTACGGTTATTCTTAAACAATCCCGACATAATGAAATAGAATTGCGGTTGCGGACAATAATTCCTTTTTCAACTAAAGAGTTGTATGTTTTATTCGCATCTTTAACTTTCACTAAAATAAAATTAGCATCCGATGGGTATATTTTTTCCACAAAAGAGACTTGTCCTAAGTTATTATTCAACCATTCTCTTTGAGCTATCAGCGTTTTTACCCATTCTTCTTTCAGCGATGTTTTGTTCAGTTCTTCCAAAACAAAGTTTTGTGTAAGAATATTGATATTATAAGGATATTTCACCTTATTAAAATAGCTGATAATCTCAACAGAAGCAAAAGCCATACCCAGCCGGATCGCAGCCAGTCCCCATGCTTTAGAAAAGGTTTGAAGAACAATCAGATTCGGATAAGTGTCTAAGTCGGGTAACCAGCTGTTTTCTATCGAGAAATCGATATAAGCTTCGTCGATTATTACAATACCCTTAAATGAAGTAATAACCTTCAGTACCTCAGATTTATCAAGTATATTAGCCGAAGGATTATTTGGTGAACAGAGAAAAATTAGTTTAGTCTGCTCATCTACTTTTTTTAGCAGAAGATCGGCATTGAGGCTGTAATCGTCATTAAGTAAAACCTGACGGTATTCAACATTATTGATGTCTGCACATACTTTATACATTCCGTAACTAGGATCTATTGCAACCACGTTGTCTTTACCCGGTTCGCAGAATACCCTGTACACAATATCGATAGGCTCGTCACTGCCATTACCGAAGAATATTTTATCGACCTCAACCCCTTTGATTTTGGAAACACGTTCTTTAAGTTTCCATTGAAGAGGATCCGGATAACGGTTGTAAGGCCCGTTCAATGGATTTTCATTCGCATCAAGATAAACTGATGCTTCTCCTTTGAATTCATCCCGAGCCGAGGAATAAGCTTTCAAGCTTTGTATATTTTTACGAACCAATTTGTTTAAGTCCATATTTAAGTAAATTAATTTTTTTCTGAAAAAGGTTACAGAATCAGTTATCAGTTATCGATTTCGAAAAGGTAACAAAGGTTGCACACTTCATGTCCATTTTGGGGTGTTACTGTTTTATTCTAAACGCCGTTCTTTCGGATTACAAAACTCGAGTAACAAAAAATCTTTTACCTGCTAATACCGGACGAATAATTATTCACCCCTGCAGAATTTCTAAAAAGGAGACAAAGGTTACTCCCTTTTACTCATATTTATCAATAACCATTTTTTTCTGATCATTCAGTGCATCATCTATTTATACACTTATAGATAAAATTACAGAATACTCTTAACTGTTTCTTTCGTAAGTAGTCACAACAAAAACGATCAAAGGCTCATTGCCTATATTGGTTATGGAATGGTAATTATTGTCTCCTTGTATTGAGGTTATATTACCCTTTTTCAAGTTCAGAGTGCGGGTTTCGTAATTCTCGCCGACTCTCTCACTATAACTTCCTTCACCATTAATGATTACATATAATTCCTGTTCTTTTTTAGATCCATGTTCATGAAATCCGGCTTGGTCACCTTTATTGAGTAATACCATATAAACACCGATCCTGTTATTTACTAAAGCTCCTTTCTCGAAAACCGAAAGCATATACACTATTCCGTTTCCTCCGTACATCGGATCTCGTTTTTCTATATCCAATACCGTATTCTGAGGTTTTCCGAATGGTACTACATTGATGTCTATATATTTTGCAACAGTATCAAGAATATGTTGCTGCTCGCTGTTCCAATTAGTATTCATAAGATTATTATCTGTATTTATTGTTTTTTCGAGTGAGTAATGTGGAATACCTATTTCGGTAAATTCTTCGCCAAGTTGTTTATATTTCAATTTAAAATAAAATTCAGCAACGACTTTTCTCGCATGTATTGCTATCTTTGAATACCCTAGTTCCTTCGCTTTTTGTTCTGCAAATAAAATTAATCTGCGTCCTATGCCACTTCCCTGAAAATGATAATCGACAGCCATTTGTCTTAATCTAAGAGTTGTATTATCTACTTTAGATAATATGCAAGTACCGGCAATAATACCATCCACATCGCAAACACATAAAATATCATTTTGGTCATTCATCAGATCTTCAGTAGAAAATCTCAACCCTAAAGGTTTACGTAAAACTTCATACCTTAGATCTACACTTTGCTTGTAAGCTTTGGATCCGTATTCAATAGTATAGCAGTTCATTCTTTAAGTCTTAATGTTACAGCATTTTTGTGAGCGAAAAGCAGTTCGTTTTCGGCCATTATTTCAATTGTGTTTCCTAAATTTTGTATACCCTCACGGCTGATCTCCTGAAAAGTTATTTTCTTTATAAAACTATCGAGATTGACTCCGCTGTAGGCTTTGGCATATCCGTTAGTTGGCAGGGTGTGATTAGTACCTGAGGCGTAATCACCGGCACTTTCGGGGGTATAGTTCCCTAAAAATACAGATCCGGCATTGATTATCTTATCTGCAATGTTTATATAACCTTCTGTTTCTATGATCAGATGCTCGGGTGCATATTCATTGGTGAGGTCTATAATTTCGTCCGTATTTTGTAACAAGATGGCTTTGCTGTGTACTAACGCTTTTTCTGCAATCTCTTTACGGGGTAGTTCGGCAAGTTGTTTCTCTATTTCAGTCAAAACATTATCGATCAGTTTTTCATCGGTAGTCGTTAGTATAACCTGACTATCAGGCCCATGTTCTGCTTGAGAGAGTAGATCGGCAGCTATAAATGCCGGATTGGCTGTCTGATCGGCTATTACTTGTACTTCCGATGGTCCTGCGGGCATGTCTATTGCAACATCTTTGAGACTTACCAATTGTTTGGCTGCCATTACATACTGATTACCGGGACCGAATATTTTATATACTTTCGGTATTGACTCTGTTCCGTATGCCATTGCACCGATAGCCTGTACACCTCCGGCTTTATAAATCTGATTTACACCTGCAGTCTTAGCCGCATAGAGTATTGCGGGATTTATATTGCCGTGTTTATCGGGTGGGGTACATAACACTATTTCTTTACAGCCTGCTATTTTAGCGGGAACAGCCAACATCAGAACTGTCGAAAACAGGGGTGCACTTCCTCCGGGGATGTAAAGCCCCACTTTTTCTATTCCTACCGACTTTTGCCAGCAGATAACTCCTTCTGTCGTTTCTATCTTTCTGGATTCGAATACCTGTGACTGATGAAATTTCTGGATATTCCGGCAAGCGGTTGTTATAGCTGTTTTTAATTCTTCGGATAATTTTTTTTCAGACTCGGCAATCTCCGAAATCTCAACTTTCAAAGAGGATAGTTTTACCTTGTCAAACTTTTCTTCATACTGTATTACGGCCTTGTCTCCATTTTGTTTAATGTCGGACAGGATTGCCGAAACGGTATCATTCAGAGAAGATGTATCGAATGTAGGTCGTTGAATCAACTTTTCCCATTCTTCCCTTTTCGGATATCTTATAACTTGCATTAGATTGTAAATTCTTTTTTTAATAAGCCATATATGGCCAAGTCTGTAAATTGATTGTCACAAAGAAGTTCTCCGTCTCTTTCTATACCTTCGAGCGTAAAGTCGAGACGTTGAGCAACTTTCCGGCTACGTTGGTTTTCTGTTGCAG
Source organism: Indolivaga capnocytophagoides (assembly GCF_036511535.1). GTDB lineage: Bacteria > Bacteroidota > Bacteroidia > Bacteroidales > Dysgonomonadaceae > Dysgonomonas_A > Dysgonomonas_A capnocytophagoides. Next base: position 176,728 of record NZ_AP028867.1, read on the forward strand.
CTTTTATTACTATTTTGTTTAGATCGAGTTCGGTAAAACCATACATCAGTAATTCTTTAACCGATCGGGTCATGATGCCTTTACCTTCAAATCGGGTAGAGAGCCAATAGCCGACTTCTGCCTTTTTATTCAGCATGTCTATATTATTAAACCCAACAAGTCCGGCAAACTCCTTTTTGTAAAATATACAGAACTGAGGTTTGTCTTCTTCCACTGCACTTTGCACAAATTCCCGAGTATCGTCTTCCTTTAGAGTACTGTCTACAAAAGGAAGCCAGGTTCTCAGTTGTTTGCGTTCTGTATCCAACGCTTTAAATATGAGAGGTACAGCGTCTATGGAAATTTTTTTTAACCGGATGTTTTCCGTGATTTCTATTATCATAGGGCAGAATATGGATTTTTCAGGACTTTAGCGTCTTCCTCGCACAAGTCCAGATTTTTAATCGTTCTCGAAACAGAGGCCCGGTTTAATAATAAAACCAATACACAGAATAACGAGATATACACAAACTTTTCATCACCGGTCATAATGTACGCGGCAGTCGAAAATAAAGTCATAACAGCCATAACAAACCACGATACCAGCAGCCCTTTTCTGTAAATAAAGAGTTTTTCCTGTAGTCCACGTTTGTGTTTAGCTGATTTGCATTTTTTCCGAAGATATATCAAAGCATAGATCAGTCCCAGAATAATAATAATCACATCCGATACCAGAAAAGGAATATCAAATTCGTCTTCCCGATAGGGTACAACTTCCCATTTCGAAAAAGCAAGAAATGCGCCTAATGCAAGAACTATTATTCCGTGTGTCAGATACAACGATCTGAAGTAGCTTTGTACACTATACATATTTATAAGGTGTTATTAACATTCAATCCGGATAACGGTAAAAACTGATCTTACGGCATTATCCTTTGCCAAGATAATAAAAAGGATTGAGACCTTATAATATCATCTTTTCAATCGGAATGACCAGAATACCTTCAGCCCCTAATGCTTTCAGTTTTCCTATTATTTCCCAAAATTCTTTTTCTGCAATGACCGAATGGATCGAACTCCATCCTGTTTCGGCTAATGGCAATACTGTGGGGCTTTTCATTCCCGGCAGTAACTTTATAATTTCGTTCAGTTTGTCATTGGGTGCATTCAGCAATATGTATTTCTTACCTTCGGCTTTTTGTACCGAGTTGATACGAAATGTCAATTCATCCAATATTTGAATTTTGTCGTCTGTCAGCTTTTTATTACTAATAAGCAAAGCCTCAGAGTCCATTACGACAGAAACTTCTTTTAAGCGGTTGCTTACTAATGTACTTCCCGAACTGACAATATCGAATATCGCATCAGCCAGTCCGATACTTGGAGCAATCTCTACAGACCCCGAAATTACATGAATTTCTGAATCTATGGAATTTTCTGCGAGAAAATTCTCTAAAATATATGGATATGAGGTTGCAATTTTCTTTCCTTCAAACCATTTCAGGTCATTGTAAGCCTCATCTTTTGGTATTGCCAACGAAAGTCTGCATTTACTGAACCCCAATCGTTTAACAACTGTAGCATCTTCATGTTTTTCTACATATTCGTTTTCTCCCACAATACCTACATCGGCAACCCCTGTTGCCACAGCCTGAGGTATATCATCGTCACGGAGAAATAGTATCTCTACATTAAAGCCGGTGGCCGGCACTAACAATGTTCTTTTTTTGTTATTAAGCTTAATGCCTGCTTCCCCAAGCAGTTCCATAGTTTCTTCAAAGAGTCTCCCTTTGGATTGAATAGCGATTCGTAGCATAAATTTTGTTTTGTAATACATAAAAAAAGGCTTACCATGCGGTAAGCCTCTCGTAACTTATATTCTGAAAATTGCATCACAACTAAGTCTTCACTTACCAAAGGAAGAAAAACATAGATGATGGTGATGCATTTTTTTTATCATAATCTCAAATACTGAATAATGATTCGTTTTTGCAAATATAGGAAACAAAATGTAAAAAACAAGACTGATATTTGTTTCTTTTTGAAAAAAGGCACGTTTCTACTTTTGACATGTAAGAAACTCCGGTTATTTTGCTTACGCAAGTGATAAAAAGGTCTGTGACCTTAATGGGCGTGCTCTCCGTGGTCGGCTGTCATAGATGCTATATAAAAAGCATTAGAAATGACAATGGTCGCATCTTCCTCGATTTTCTTTACCGGAGTTATCTGTGTATAGCCTAGTTCGCTGGTTCCCGTAATGACTTCTTCCTGCTTAAAATGGAATATTTTGCCTTCGGTTCCGTTTTCTTCATTTTGCAGTACGAGTATGTATTTTTTGCCTTCATTACTAATTATTGCATCGTTGGGGACTGCTTCTGTTTTTTCTTTTCCTATGTTGATAAGTCCTGTAACATACATTCCCGGGACAAGATGCAGGTTGTTCCGATCTTTAATTTCGAGATGAACTTTTATCGCTTTTGTATCGTCTTCAAATGATTTGTTGATTTCGTACACTACACCTTTCAGAGATGTTCCGGGTTGATTGGTTAAGCTGAGGTCTACTTCTTGTCCCAGTTTTACTTTGTTTATATCTTTCTCGAAAACTTTTACATCACAGTGCATTTGCGAATTGTCGCTGATATTCATCAGTGATGCTTGTATATCGACATAACTGCCTGTGCTTATATTTATCTTATTGACAGTGCCCGCAATCGGAGACTTTACGGGAATACGGGTCACCATATTTCCGGATGACACTTGCGATGGACTGATAGATAGCTGTAAAAGCTGCTTTTCGAGTCCTGTAAGTTGAGCCTTCGATATTTCGTAATTGGCGGAGGCCTGCTGCAACACTTTCTGAACGCCTGCTCCCTGTTCGGCAAGCTCTTTCTGGCGGTTATATTCCTGTTCGGCTACAAAAGCTTCTTTTTTGCTGGTCAGATAATTTTTTTGAAGTTCAACTATCGCAGTATTTTCCAGATAGGCAACAGTTTGCCCTTTACTTACATTACTGCCCTCGTTGACTAGTATCTGACGGATAATACCTCCGATAAGGCTAGTTATTTCGGCTTTCTTTTGCGGGGCGAGATTCATTTCCCCATTTACCCGGATGATATTTGCCAGCTCACGCTTTTCTATTTTGCCGAGTTTTATACCAACGGTATTTAATTGAGCTTCCGTAACTTCGACTCCTTCGTCATGATCCTGCTCCTGCTCTTGTTCTGTTTGAACTGATGTTTCTTTTTTATCTTCAGCCTTTTGTCCACATGATACGAACAGAGTCAAAGCCAGAGCAAATAGTGATATATAGATTGTTTTCATAATGAATTTGTTTTTCCTTGTAAGTAGTTTAATAAAATGACAGCCTGATTATAATCATTTACAGCATTAGCATATTGAAGCTGAATTTCAACTGCCGATTTCAGGTTTTGAATATATTCTATATAATTGATCTCTCCTTTTTCATACGAAATCTGAGAAATACGAGAAATATCGTCTGCCTGTTGTATTCCTGCTGTACGATAATAATCGAGAGCATCTTTTGCTTTATAGTAGTCATTCAGAAATGTGCGGTACTGCTTTTGCATAGACAGTAAGGCATCTTCCTGTTCGATCCGTGCTATTTCTACTTCACGTCTGGCTGCTTTGGTCTTTGATTTTTGTTCCCAAAAGAAGAGAGGAACACTAACGCCTACTTCGAAGCCCATAAAATTGCCTTTGTCGTATCTTGAACGATCTACATCATAAGGATTAAATCCCTTGATCACCATCTGATTACTCAGAGAAAAATTAAAGTTCGGAAGGAACCCCTGCTTAGCAATACTCAGGTTTTTTTCGCTGATTTCCCTTTTGCTTTCCAGTACTTTATTGTACGGAGTATTAAGCCCGTTGAATTCATTTAGAACCGGATTGCCATTTAATATTGATAAATCGTCTTCCCGAGGTTCTATCCATTCATCGCAATTAAGCCATCGTTGAAGGCTCAACTGAATACTGTTATATGTTTTTTTAGCTTTTTGCAATTCTATTTTATTCTCATTATAAACCCGTTGAGCATTCATTTGTTCCAATCGTCCTGACTCTCCCGCTTTGAATTTTGCATTGGCTAGAAACAGAAATTTGCTGTAAATACTGTCCTGCTCCAAAAGTATACTGATATTCTTTTTTGCAAAGACCAGCGTGTAATAGGTAGAAGTCACTTCTTTTATCAATTCGTTTTTAGTTACCTCATAATTATTCTTTTCGAGATTAGTTTCTGCTTTCAGCAGATTTTTCCTTGCTCCGTATATAGTTGGGAATTCAAAGCTCTGACTGATCGAAATACTGTTATCGGGACTTCCGCCCGAAGTCGGATCCTGAGAGATTGATATGCCTGTTTTTTCGATATTAAAGGCAGTGCCTTGCATATCTTTGGCTTTTTCGATAGATACTTTTCCCGATTTCAGCATCAGATTATTAGATAAAGCATCCTGAATACACTCATCCAGAGACTTAATTGAGGTTTGTGCAGTCATTAATCCTGTTAATGCCGACAAAAATAGGGTTAATGACAGTATTTTATATTTTTTCGGAATTTGTTTCATACTATGATTTTTTTTCAGAAATAAACGTTTTATATATCGAAGGCAATACCACTAATGTAAGAATAGTAGCCGTCAATAGTCCGCCGATTACAACCGTTGCCAGAGGGCGTTGTACTTCCGCACCATCGCTTGTTGATAAGGCCATTGGCAGAAATCCGAGAGATGCTACAAGAGCAGTCATAATTACCGGACGAAGGCGCAGCATACATCCTTTGATAATCCGTTCTTTTACATCTGTTATACCTTCTTTCTCGAAAGCGTTGAATTGCCCGATAAGTACTATCCCGTTGAGTACGGCTACTCCAAAGAGGGCAATAAATCCCACTCCTGCCGAAATACTGAAAGGCAGGTCTCTCAACCATAAAGCCCATATTCCTCCGATAGCTGATAGCGGGATGGCGGTAAATACAAACAGTGATTCACGTACGCTTTTGAGTGTCGCATACAGAAGGAATAAGATCAGCAGTAACGCCAAAGGTACAGCAACTCCCAAACGTGATTTGGCTTCTTCGAGATTTTTAAACTGACCGCCATAAGTATAGTAGTATCCCGAAGGGAGTTTGAACTCTTTGTCTAACAGCGATTCTATTTCGTGAACGGTACTTTGGACATCTCTTCCTCTCACATTGAATCCGATATAGATACGGCGTTCGCCGTCTTCACGGCTGATTTGCCCGGGAGCGTCTTTATAGTCGATATCGGCAATTTGGGAGAATGGGATATTACCGCCCGAATTTATGGGCAGATACAGGTTTCGGATGGAGTTCACATCATTCCTCAAATCTTTATCCATTCGCAGAACAAGGTCAAACCGGTTGCTGCCTTCGTAAACGAATCCGGCTTCGCTTCCCGCAAGAGCTGTTTTGAGAACCGTATTGGCATCTTTTATCGATATACCGTATTTTGCCAACTGATCGCGGTTATAAACAACCTGTATCTGAGGTAGTCCATTTACTTTCTCGACAAACGGATCTGATACTCCATCAACATTCTTTATCAGACTCGCAACCTTATTGGCGGAGGATGTCAGTATATTCAGATCATTTCCGTATATCTTAATAGCTACATCTTGTTTTATCCCTGTCATCAACTCATTGCTTCTCATCTGGATAGGCTGTGTCATTTCAAATCCCAGTCCCGGTATTACACTGACCGCTTCTTCCATCTTTTCCATCAATTCGTCTTTAGTTTTAGCCGATTTCCATTCTTTTTTGGGTATCAGTGCGATCATCATATCGGCACGTTCGATAGGCATCGGGTCGGTCGGAATTTCTGAACTACCTATACGGGTCACAATCTGTTTCACTTCGGGAAATTTATCTTTCAGTATTTTTTCTGCCTGAGTAGTACTTTTGATCATCTGCGAAAGCGATGTTCCCTGCGCCATACTTACTTCTGCTGCAAAGTCCCCTTCTTCCAGATTGGGGATAAATTCGCCTCCCATCCTGTTGAACATAAATACGCTGACAGCAAACAGAATGACCATACTAACTATTAATGTTTTACTATGGTTGAGGCTTTTTGTGATAACGGGCAGATAAATGTTATTAAGTTTATCCATTATCCTGTCCGATATATTGCGTTTATGCTCTGCTTTTTTGCTCAGAAACAAGGCACTAGCCATTGGGACGTATGTTAGTGAAAGAATAAAAGCTCCGAGTATCGCAAAAAATACAGTCATCGCCATCGGCTTGAACATCTTTCCTTCGATACCGACTAAAGTAAAGAGAGGTATGTAAACAATCATAATGATAATCTCGCCAAAAGCAGCACTGTTCCTTATTTTCGATGCCGATTCGAATACTTCGCCGTCCATCTCTTTCTGGGTAAGCATACCGCCTGCATATCGCTGTTTACTGATTTGTATATGATGACAGACTGCTTCTACAATGATAACAGCCCCATCGACAATCAACCCGAAGTCGATAGCTCCTAGGCTCATGAGATTACCACTGACGCCGAATAACCGCATCATCCCGAAGGCAAACAGCATCGACAGAGGAATAACTGATGCCACAACCAGTCCTGCCCTGAAGTTCCCTAAAAACAAAACCAGTATAAAGATAACTATCAGTCCTCCTTCTATGAGGTTTTTAGTAATCGTATGTGTTACCCTGTCAACTAATTGGGTTCGGTCTATATAGGGTTCGATAATAATTCCTTCGGGCAGACTTTTTTCGATCTGTGAAATACGTTCCTTTACATTTTTGATTACTTCCTGGAAGTTCTCTCCTTTTAGCATCAATGTTATTCCGGCAACTACTTCTCCTTCGCCATTACGGGTAACCGCTCCGTATCGGGTAGCCGTTCCATATTGTACTTTGGCTACATCGCGGATAAGTATGGGGTTGCCGTTGACCGTTTTTACGGGAATTTTTTCTATATCTTCGAGAGAGGTTACAAGACCTATTCCCCGTATAAAATACTGATTACTGTATTGTTCAATGTAACTCCCTCCGGTATTTTCGTTGTTGTCCTCCAGAGATTTATAAAGTTCAGCAATTGTAAGCCCCGCTGCATTTAGGCGGTCGGCGTCTATTGCTACTTCGTATTGTTTCACAAATCCGCCCCATCCGTTTACTTCGGCAACACCTTCTGTACCCGAGAGTTGCTTCCGTACAATCCAGTCTTGTATAGTACGTATATCGGCTAGAGTGTATTTGTTTTCGTATCCTTCCTTGGCTCGTATTGTATAGTGGTATATTTCACCCAAACCTGTAGAAATCGGGGCAAGGTTTATTTTTCCTGTTCCTTTGGGAATAACCTCTTCGGCTTCCTTCAACTGCTGGCTTATTTGTTGCCGTGCCCAGTATATATCGGCATCTTCTTTAAAAACGAGCGTAATAACAGACAGTCCGCTGCTGCTGATACTCCGTCGTTCTTCAACTTTCGGTATATTAGCCAGAGCCAGCTCTATGGGGTTGGTTATAAATTGTTCTATTTCCTGAGCGCCAAGAGATGGTGCTTGTGTAATTACCTGTACCTGATTATTGGTAATATCGGGAGTAGAGTCAAATGGTAGTTGAGAGAGTGAGTATGCTCCCCATATAATAAGGGCGAGAGTACACACTCCTACAACTAATTTGTTCTCTATCGAGAATTTAATTAGTCTTTGAAACATAATGGATATTCAGTTAGCTATTAAATAATGAGAAAGTGATGCAATGAAATCAACACAGCAATATGACAATTATCAGGTTATTGATAATTGATCATAGCTTATAGATCATTGCCGACTGTTAACTGATTATAGTTTCGGAGGCTGCCAAAAATCGTATATTACAGATAATGGAGCATTTTCTGAGTAAAGTGAGTATTGAGGTATTTCTGAGAATACAAGTTCATCGGAGAAGTGATCGTCTACGAAAAAGTTGGGGTGGTGAAAGTTCGAACAATGACAAAACGGGGTGCATGCTGCATCTCCCTGACCATTGTGCTGCTGATCATCATGTTGGTGAATTGACTGCTCTGTCCGGCACGGATCAGTTCCTAATTCTTCGCAGTAGCATGGAACTACCGAGAGGAATAAGATGAATAATCCGAAAATGAATACCAGAACTTTCATAAAAACGTATTTGATGAAATACTTTTAGTTTATACCTGACTTTGATCATTTTGTTTGCCAAAGTAATAAACAGGTCTGAGACCTTATTTAACAGGTTTGATGCAAAAATAAGAAAAAAAATATGCAACAAGGTTGCAAACCTGATAAAAAAAGAGTACCAGGTGCCCCACGCCTGAGGCTTCCTGATACTCTACTGCATGTATAGCACTAAAAAAACAACTTTTCTTAATTTGACTTTTTACCTGTCGATCTCAGATGAGGGTTTACAGGGGCATAACAGCCTCTGACTTCTATCTCCATCCTGTCGCTGTTTGTAGTATACGAACATCCTGTTATCTTGAGCCTGTAGTAATAAATACCCAGTGCAGTCTGTGCGGCAGGAGTATATCTCTCTTGTGTGGCATTTTCGATGTCGGTCCATGTAGTACCATCGCTGCTTGTCTGCCATTGGTAAGCAGGTATTCCCAAAATACTGGCAGGGTCTATCGTACAACTCAATGGAGCAGGAACAGCTCCTGCACATATCTCCTGTCTTGGCGAAACCGCACCCAGTATGGGAGCTCCGTATACCTTGATGTTTACAGTTCCGGTAACGGTATTCCCGCAAAACTCGGGAGTCACACGAACTGTGTATATACCGCTCATTTCGGGTGTTGCATTGGCTATAACAGGGCTACGCTCGGTCGAGAATACAACGCCTTGCGGATTCATCCATTCGTAAGTTGCTATCCCCAGCGATGTACATGTCAGATTTATTACTTCACCTGCACATATATTGGGTGGGGCAGCTGTTGCGATATTGGTTTCAGTAAGTTCCTGTATGGAGACCTGTTGTTGGAATCCTCCGGTACAGTCGCTTACTTTTACCAGATACACATCCCCTGCACGTCCATATCTGAATACCATCCGCTCTCCGGCTCCTTTTTCTTCGGGTCCGAGCAGGCGTGTGGTACCTGCTGCGTCCCACAATTCGTATTTGTAGGGCGGGACACCTTTTCGGGCAGAAATTATTATTACACCATCGCCTTGGTTGCATCCATAAGACATTGTTTTGCTGTTATCGAGTTCTATGTTAGACGATTCTACAGTAAACTCTAAGGTCTCGAGCTGGCAGGTCGTGTTTGCCTGTATAGCCATTGTATATGTGCCGGGTGACAAGGTGAAAGATTCTCCGTAGGATATTATATTTGTCGGATATCCGCTGACACCTCTGACTATCTTATATTTAGTGATAGCCGGCTGGTCTACTCTGCCCAAGGTAACATAGCCCGATGGGGTTACTTTAATACCCTCGCAGGAGGCAGTAGCTGTATAGCCCAGATCTCTTACATTGTAGCCTCCTGCATGAGTGGCTTCGGCTGTAAAAGGCTCACCGCAGGGGGGAGTTACTTTTACTTTGTATGTTCCCGGAGGCAGGGCTGTTTTAGCAAAGCTGGCACTACTTAGACTATTATTAGGGAAGTACACTTCCTGATCCTCTTTATTATATCCTGCCGGTCCATCTGTAATTTCCATCGTTGTACCAGCTAAGATAGTTCCATTCCACTTTATGTCAATGTTTCCGTAGTCTTTGATACTACTGCATGTATTGGTAAACGTCATACTTACGGATCGGGGCATAGTACTTGTTACAGCTGTTCTAGTCCATGTTAGTTTATCGGCGTCGTTGTTATACCATAAGGTAACGCTATATGCTTTGCCATATTCAAGAGTTATGTAGTTTCGAACGTTAATAGCTGTAACCGGAGCTGTATATACTTCGGTATTGGTAGCGGTTTCTGTAACAACCATTCTTGCCGGAAAACATGGGCGAAACATGGTCAGGTATATCTGATAATTTTCGCAGGCCGGAATTGGACTCGTAGTTAGGCTTGCCACCTCGGTGGAGGGGTTGATCGCATAATTGGTCGAATAACCACTGGCATCTGTCACGGTGGCAGTGTATGCTTTGTCTATATTGTGACGAATGTCTTCGAATGCAGAAGGAAAAGTTGTATAAATATGGCGGTGTATTTCGGATCCCCCGTTTTCTGAAACCGTTACCGTTACCGGGTATTTCAATAAACTCTGCTTGTTCCAGTATACCCTTCTGTAACTTGCGTTACATTCTGCTAGTGCCGCTACATTACTTGATGAGATTGAGGGTTTTGGCAGAAATGAAGTAGACGAAACTTTACTGTAATTACAATCCTTTATCCGTATATGTGTCGACATTTTTTTATCGGTAAAGAAATCTTTGTAATTGGTCGATTCCGGCATGGAGGCTAATAGAAAGCCATTAGTTAAGGTTCCTGCATTCCAGTCGTACCAAGTTGTAGGAGTTTGACCTTCGGGAGCAAGTCCTATTTGGTACAGTCCGTCATCATAGTGCCGAAGCCAATCAGAGTTGGTCGTCAGGTTACTTCTGGTTGGGACAGATACTAGTATTTTATCACTACTGTCGATATTCTGGTACAGTGGGTGAAATAGGGTAGACGCATTTGGTACATCTGTAATTTCACGGATTGTAAAATTGCAGGTAACAAAAGAGTTACATTCGTCGGATATTTTTACCGAGTATTCTCCGGCCGGATAGTTTGTTCCGGTCAGAGTATAGATGGAATAATTTTTAGTGGCTGTTACCTGCCCCTGAGTAACTCCGGCAGGAGCAGCTGTAATCTCAAATGTATAATCTCCTCTGCCATAGTTTACATTCAGAACAATCGTCCCTGTACCACAAGGATAGGAACTACGCGAAGCATTTTGATTTAATTCTGCTTGGGGTTTTTGGTAATTCCCTCCTACCGTAACAGAGCATGTTCGTGTAATACGCCCTCCGTTTGTCGTACAAACTGCTTCCATTGTTACGATGTACTTTCCTTTAGCTATGTCCATAAGGATATTGCTGTTTTGTGAACCTATGGTTGTTCTGTCGGGATCGGTTTCCGCAGGGTCGGGATCGAGAGAATAGCGTATATTGAGCAGCGAAGCTACATCTGTTCCTTCCAGCTTAGCTACAACTTTTCCGCTGGCACTGCATAACGATGGCTCGGAACTCTCTATAGAGAGTGTCACATCATCGCATTGTGCATTTGCCTGTATGGCAGTGGTCAGCAGCAGCAACAGGGTGCAGAATAATTTAGTATATAATCGTTTCATCTGTTTTATTTTTTAGTGAGGGTAAGAGTTAATATCCCTGTGAGGGGTACACCGTAGCGAGAGTCCCCGTAATGCCATATCACTTCAACGGATGCTTTGTTTGCGTTTCTCGAGAGTTTGTACAGGGGTATATATTTTGGGTGCTGTATCACGGGAGCTTCTTCTCCGGGTTCGTTTTCTATTTCCAGCCGTTCAAGCGTTTTTTCTTCTGGTGTCATCGACAGGTCTTCATCTATTGAGTATATATATCCGCGGGGCAGGCTGCATCGCATTATTTTGCCATGGGCTATATATGCTTCTTTGAAAATACATTCGTAAAAGACGTCATAAGGTTCTACCTTGTCGAGGTCAATGTTTATCTTGTCCAGCTGGCTCTTTGTTCCATACCTGTAGATGGTAAAAGTACCGCTTTCGAACTTGTATTCTGCACCTGCATTATCGTAGGTCGAGGCTGGCGGCTGAGCATTTGCATTTAGCACGCACAGAACAAAAGCTAATATGGTAAAAAACTGTTTATATGATTTTCTCATCTGTTGTTGAATTTAGTAAGCACCATGGTGAGTTCGGTATCCTCATTGTATCTGGATGTGAACACTGCATTGTGGTTTTCTATCGACAGTGTGTATGCATTCATCTGCCTGATATGCTCTTCTGCGCTTGTGCTTTTGTGTGCAGGCTTCAGAAGTATACTGTCTGATACCTTGTATTCGACATCGTTTGCTAGTACACATCTTTTGAGCTTGCCTCCGGATATGTATGCCGATTTTAATATATTCGTGTAATATATCTCTTCATTTAGTAATGTTTCGGGATCTATCTTTATAGTCTTGTCCGGATTCCCGTAAAAGGTTACGGTTGCTTCCCTGAAAGTATAAATCCCGTTTCTTGTTCCGTTTTTTGTGTTCTGTGAATATCCGCTCAGAACATATATACTGAAGAACATTATGTATACATATTTAGTCATTAGAAATCTGTCCTTATTTTAGTTTGAAAATGATATTCATAAATGTCTTGTCCGAAATATTGGCACCGTCATTTATGAGTTTATATTTGAGTTTCCCGTCGGTTCCGACTGTTACATCCGTAAATACCGTATTATCGTAATAGGTTACCAGATAATAAAACGACGAGGTCGGCAATGGTGTTATTCTGGCATCAGCTATTGCTGCACTGGCCTTACTTGATGTATTGTCGGAGAGACCGAACTGTTTAGCATGTTCGGCATGCAGGTCTATGGTGAAAATTCCGTTCTGATGAGCCGGATCCGTGGTACTCAGCGGCAGTACTATTGACGGCATGTAAAAGAAACGCAGGCTTTGGTCGGGAGTCATTCCTATCCAGATAGTTCCGTTGAAACTGTAGTATCCGATATCTGTAACACGTGCCGTTTTAGTGGTTGTACCTCCTGTGGCGTCGGTTACATATACTAGGGCTCCGGTTTGGTCTGCCCCGTATTTTGGGTCTTTACCCTTTAGTTGAGCAAGTGTCAAACGGGGGACGATAAGTCCTTCGGCAGTTGTGCCGTCAAGATTTTGTGCTTGTATATCGAGACTGGCCTTAGGGTCTGTGGTATTAATACCTACCTGTGCATTGGTTGTCAGGACATGGAATAATATTCCGAATGTGATGATAAAGATCTTTTTCATTGTCATTTTTAGTTATATAAATTATTTTTTATTTATTCTGGATTTATTGAGTTTTATCGGTTTTATTTTTATCGCTTTTCTTACAAGCAGCTCGTTTAGTATGAGTACTTTATTGTGTATAGGAAAAAGCAGCAAGGTGCAATCCCTGCACTTTGCTGCAAAAGCTAACTGGCTTTTCATCTTATTGATTGATGAGGCATACGGAAAACAAACAAAGAACATTATGCCCGCCTGATCGGACTTGCCAGAATTGGGGGAACCCCCTTTTGTATATTTAAAAAAAGCAGATACGATAGTACTTACCGATTTGTTTTTTACCAGAACCGGATTGGGTCTGGGCTTGGTCTGTGCATTGGAGATAGAACTGCATAATATGCAGATTGTAAAAAATATAAAATAGCTATGAAAAAAAGATACTGATGGCTCTTTTTTGTGCAGGTCACGTTTTTTTGTTCTTGTAATCATAATTGAGTTGATTGCAGAGGTCGTATACCTCTGGATTGTTGTTTTATGTTGTTGCTGTTGTTTTTGAAGAAGCAGCAAAGTGCAATCCCTGCACCTTGCTGCGCAAATCAGCAGGCCTACTAATCTCAGGATGAATGAGAAAAATAGTGAACAAACCAAATGGATAGAGTTAAAATAACTCGCGCATCCTTTTTTTATATAGTCCTGCTTTTGGTAATTCAGTATAATGTATTTAGAGATGTATCCGACAGTATCTTTCCTTTCTGCATATACCCGCTTGTACAGGGTTTGGTTTCCCTGTATACACGCCTTTATCGGGGTATTCAGGATACCGGCGATAGTATATGAAGCGGATAGTTCCATGTCTTTGTTTTGATATTTTACTGGTCTTAGGGAAAAATGTACGGACAGTCTACACTCCCTCTGTCTGTATATCTTCTAAATGGAAGATATGCGTACAGATTCAATGGTGTAAAATGGATCAGAGTTCTGAGTCCGTATTACATCTCGTACATATATTTTTAGGGAAGGTCTTATGAAAGCCTGTTGTCTGGTACCGGACAGCCGTCAGCAGAAAGATTATTCTTTATTCTGTTGAACATAAAATGAGTATGTTGCGGGTAACCGGTTGGAGACAAAGGTTTTCAACTCATCTCCGTCCTGCCTTATAAACAGATGTTTATTATTGACAGACCCCAGGTCGAATAAAATATCGGGCAGTTTTCTCTGCCAGAGGCATTAGGTCTCATGTGTAGATTCCTATGTCCGAAAGGTGAATAGTTTAATTCCATTGTCATTCTGAATTGATTGTTGTTGTTTATATATCGTCTTGTTGTTCTCTGAAGAATTTGAAGTAAGCAGCAAAGTGCAATCTCTACACCCTGCTGCCTGATTGTATGGCTGGAGCACAAGCATTTTTTTACCGGATGAAGTTTTTGAACGACAACATGTAACAAATAACTTAATCGGGAATTGCCGGTCAAGCCCACTTTTATATAAATTGGTATAAAGTATGATAAGTACAGATACAAGAAATTTTACTCCGTCATTTTGACACAATAGAATTTTTGTTTCTGAAAAAAAATGATTATCTATTTCGAGTGTAGTGCGCGCCTGTGTGTGGCTCTCTCTCTAATATTTCACACGACATGAACAAACCTAAATTGTTAAAAAATGGTTTGGTTTGGATATTCCTATATGTTGTATAAAATCCCATGTTTGAGTCTAAAATATTTACTAATAGCGACAAATATAGAAATTATTTTCAACAAAGCAATATGTGTTAATTTTTTTTAGGGCATTTCTCCGGTAGGTACTAAACCTTTTAGTAATATTTTGAGTGAATGCAAGACTTTCTATCCAAAGCCATCCTATGAGGTAAATGTATATAAAAAGAACTATCTTTGGTTATTATGAAAAAATTAGTAATTGTGGGATGCGGTCGGCTAGCTCATATTGTAGTCGATGCGCTATTGAATGGTTTATTACCGGAATATGAATTGATAGGGGTATATTCACGGACAGAGTCTAAAACGAAACTGATTGTAGATAAAATGGAACAGCACGGAAAGTCGTGTTATGGTTGCTCTTCTCTTTCTGAATTATTGGCCTTAAAACCCGATTATCTTGTGGAAACGGCATCCCCTGCAGCAATGAAAGAGTTGGCATTACCTGCTCTTGAGAATGGAACATCTATCGTGACGTTATCTATTGGGGCTTTGGCTGATGCCGATTTATATCAGAAAGTGATAAATGCAGGAAAAGCCAATGGTACACGCATCTATATCGCATCAGGAGCAACGGGAGGATTTGATGTCTTACGAACTGCTACTCTCATGGGAAATGCATCAGCCCGGTTTTTCAATGAGAAGAATCCGGGTGCAATAAGGCGGGCTTCTGTTTATGACCCTTCACTCGAAAACGAAAAGCGAATTGTCTTTTCGGGAACGGCCACCGAGGCCATCAAAATATTTCCTACCGGACTTAATGTATCTGTTGCCGCATCGCTGGCATCGGTAGGACCTGATAATATGCAGGTTTCGATGCAAACTACTCCGGGGTTCGAGGGAGATACCCAACGGGTAGAGATCAAGAACGATCAGGTGCATGCTGTAGTTGATGTTTACAGTGCTACACCCGAAATCGCAGGATGGTCGGTTGTCAGTACGCTCATCAATATTGTTTCACCCATTGTATTCTGATAAATTGGCTAGTACCTTTTCGCTCAGGCGGTCAAACGCCTGACGGGTACGGCCAGTAGATACTTGCATACAACGAACATGAGGGTGGGAGAGAAGATGATTACCTCCCAAAGCCCCTACTGTATCGCAGAAACAGAGGTTATTTCCATCGAGCCACCGAAGGAAAGGCTGTTCATCCCAAGCCGGAGATAATCCCGTATTGAATAGTATCTTTTTATTGCCCAGATGTTTGAATTCTTCCTCATGAAGCAACACCGTATTCTTATTGAGGCAGCAGAATACCACTTCATTTTCGGCAAGAAGGTTTTTCAATGGTAAGAATCGGTATCCTTTTTCTTTAGCTTCTGACTTTTCACTCCTTGCAAAATAAGAAACATCTGCACCGAAAAATTTCAGGGCATCGGCTATCATTCCGCCCGATTTTCCTAATCCGATAATACCTGCTTTCAGTCCGGTTATTTCGCGGGGCATATTATCCCATGGGGATTGACCGAATCCATGAAGGCAACGAACCAGTTCGCTGATAGCGTATTCAACTACTCCTTCATCGCCATAGTCCCTTATACCGGTTACGGTTATTCCCCGTGTTTGGGCATAATTGATGTCTACATTAGCACTTTCCGGAGAATACAGTGAGCAGCACATGCCTATGTATTTAACATTGGGACATTGTTCGAGAGCCGATCGGGTGATTTGTGAGGTATAACTGAGCAGTACGGCATCTGCATTTCCTATGCGTTGGGCAATCTCGTTGTCATCTGAAGGAATATCCTGAAACAGAATTACTTCTTTGGCATATTTGTTTAATGCTTGTTCGGCCGAAGGTATCAAGCTGACAGGCTCTATTGCAACTAGTTTTTGAAACATGAGAGTATCTGATTTTATAAGAGATGAAATCTTAAAGTTAATAAAATGCTTTGTGTTCTCAAAATCGGTGTCGGATAGTGAGCTTTTGTTAATATAGTGTGTGATAAACAACTCATATTACATTATTATTCTGTATTTTTATAGCCAAATGAAACTTTTTCTAATATTCTTTATTTTATGAAGTCAGGGCATATTCTGGTAGTTGATGACAATAGAAACGTGTTGAGTGCATTAAGAATTTTACTCGAAAGTTATTTTGCAAAAGTTACCTTGTTAACAACTCCTAATCAATTGTTAGCTAGTCTGAGAGATTCTAAACCCGATATTGTATTGCTGGATATGAATTTTTCGGCAGGTATCAATTCCGGTAATGAGGGTTTGTACTGGCTGAGCGAAGTCAAGAAATTCGACAAGGATATTCCTGTTGTCTTATTTACTGCTTATGCAGATATAGATCTGGCTGTGAAGGCTTTGAAAGAAGGAGCAAGCGACTTTGTAGTGAAGCCCTGGGATAATGCAAAACTGATAGCTACCTTACAGGCTGCCTACACTTTACGCAAATCGCAGAAAGAAGTAAAACGGCTGAAAGAAAAACAAGGAGTTCTGAGCCGTGAGTTAAATAAAGAAGAAAATCTCTGCTGGGGAAAATCATCCGCAATGAGAGAGCTTTTGCAATTAGTGCAAAAAGTAGCCAAAACAGATGCAAATATCTTGATTACTGGTGAAAACGGAACTGGAAAAGAGGTTGTAGCACGTGAGATTCACCGTTTTTCTTCCCGAAAGGAAGAACCTTTGGTTTGTGTGGATATGGGAGCTGTGACCGAATCTCTTTTCGAAAGTGAGTTATTCGGGCATGTCAAAGGTGCATTTACCGATGCCAAGGCTGATCGTGCCGGAAAATTCGAGGCAGCAGATAACGGAACTTTATTCTTGGATGAAATCGGAAACCTGAGTTATCCTTTACAGGCAAAGCTTTTGGTGGCTTTGCAGTCTCGACATGTAATCAGGGTGGGGAGCAATGATCCTGTTCCTGTTAATATACGTCTGATTTGTGCAACCAACAGTAACCTGCATGAATCGGTTCAGAGCGGTGTGTTCCGCGAAGACCTGTTATATCGTATCAATACCATTCAGATAGAAATTCCACCGTTGAGGGATCGTAAAGAGGATATTGCCTTGCTTGCTGATTTCTTTCTGAAAAAATATGCATCCAAATACGGGAAAAGCTCATTGACATTATCAAAAGATACGATTCGTAAACTGGAAGATTATTCGTGGCCCGGAAATATAAGGGAATTGCAGCATGCGATAGAAAAAGCTGTGATCCTTGCAGATGGGAACGAATTGCAGTCATCAGACTTTTATATGAAAGACCATAGCGGAGGTAAAACTGCCGGAATAGAAAATATGAGTCTTGATGAGGCTGAACAGTTGCTTATTAGTTCTTCTTTGAAACGGAATGGTGGAAATATGTCTGCTGTAGCTTCTGAATTGGGTATAACACGCCCTACTTTGTATAGTAAGATTAAAAAATACGGACTGTAACTATGTTTAAATCTATCCATTACAGGCTTGTACTCTTTATCATACTGCTGATACTGTCTGCGTCATTACTGACTTTGTGTATCATCAAAGAGCAATACGTCTACAGCCTTATTCCGGCTCTAGGGGTATTTGCCAGTTTATATCTACTGACTTTCCATTATAAAAAATTTAATCAGAATATTTTGTTCCTGCTTAATGCGTTGGATAATGGAGATTACTCTTTTCATTTTACTGAATCTAAAATGTCGGCTCGGGAAAGAGATCTTAATACAATGATGAATCGTATTAAGGATATACTCACCAATGCAAGGAAAGAAGTTATTCAGAATGAAAAATTCCTCAGCCTCATTATCGAAAATGTATCTACAGGTATTGTTATTGTAACCGAAAGAGGCAATGTGAGGACTGTCAATCATTCGGCTCTTCAATTGTTGGGGTTGCCTGTTTTTACACATCTTAACCAGCTTAGTTCTATAAACGAAGATTATCCATTGTTATTTCACAATATTAAAGCAGGTGAAAAAGGGCAGATATCGGTAATAAACGAACGGGAAGAAGTGCTGGTAAGCTTGCAGGTGTCACAGATAAAAGTAAATGACGACCTGATCAAAGTAATAACTCTTAATAATATAGGTAATGAGTTGGAAGCTAAGGAAATGGAGTCGTGGATTCGTTTGATCCGGGTAATGACTCATGAGATAATGAATTCGATTGCACCTATTACTTCTTTAAGTGAAACTATGCTTACTTTGTTGAATGATAAAGATTTGGATACAATGGATTCTTCAATGAAGAATAATACGGTGGAAGCCTTCGATACGATACATATTACCGCTAAGGGTTTATTGGCTTTCGTGGAATCTTATCGCCGTTTTACAGGTGTACCTCAGCCTGTTATCAAAACTTTCGAATTGCGCCCGCTTATCAACAAACTAGTGCATTTACACGAGCACTTGATGGAGGATAGAAATATTGAAGTACAAATTATAGCAAAAGACGAGAACAGTATCATTAGCGGTGATGAAAATCTAATAACACAGGTTGTTGTGAATATTATAAAGAATGCTATACAGGCTATCGATCCTTCTGAGAATGGAAAAATATTTATTAAATACAGCGTACAGAACAAATTTACCTATATAGATATCAGTAATACAGGAAAACCGATACCTAAGGAAGAGTTATCAAGTATATTTATTCCATTCTTTACAACCAAAGAATCCGGTTCAGGAATTGGCCTTAGTATATCGCGCTATATAATGCGTTTGCATGGAGGGAAACTGATCCATTCGCTTTCTCCCGAAGGATATACGACCTTTACTCTAGTGTTTCCGAATTAAGCGATCAACAGATATATGAAAAAAGGGGAGTTCAATCGTAAAAGATTGAATATCCCCTTTTTTACTGAAGGTAGGTTATTGAAAATTTATTTCTTTGATTGATCCGTCGTTCAAAATAATGATTACGGTCTTTTTGTCTGTACTTATTTTAAATTCTTTTACTGGAGATAGCTCTTCTTTCGTGAAATCTTTATTTCCCTTTTTCCAGAGCTGTAATGTAATGTAAATTTTATCCCCTTGCGGTAGTCTGTCTGTGCTGTTAATTACAGTACAGTAGTCGCTTTCGGGATGAACACCTTCCCCTTTTATAAATTCGAGATCAGACCAGCCTGACAATGAAATCATAGCCTGACTGTATTTCTCATTATTGATTATATATGCTTTATTTCCATTAATATCAAAGATTTGCTCTTTTATTGGGTTCTCCAATTGAGGAAGGGAATAATGTCCCAGACGAATATCCGTGGATACGGGACTGCTTATTTTATCTACTCGCAGAATACCGTTGTGAAGAGGAATATCTGCCAGATGATATTTTATATCCTGATTGGTTTCCAGAACAGCATTACGGTAGTAGATACCATTGTCATATTTCGAGAATGTATACATTCTCAGGACTTCCCAGACATTATCTTTGTTTTTGGTCGCATAATTCATCGATACACCATTAGCTAAACTGTCTGCCATCCATGGAAATTCGCTGTTATAGGCTAACTTATTGTAATTTTCGCTTGCCCTGAATTTTTCCCAAGCCGGGATATAAGGAACGTTACACCATGCCCGTATTTCGGAAGCTCCGCTATTCGGGTAGTCGGTTATAAGAATATCAGATCCGGATTGAAACTTATTATACACATTACCTTTCGAGAGTTCGATTCCCCATGGACCTTTATCTTCCGTTGCTGTCCAGAAAATATTATCTGCAGGAAGCAGCAAGCCAAGAAAAGCCTTGCCGCACCAGTAAGCACTGCCTCTACAGCTATATCCTTGTACTGCGGGTTCGAAGGCTCCGTAAAACCCGAGAGTAGGTACATTGTCCTTCAAAAAATCGGGATGTTGCAGAAATTGAAGTAATGTGCTTGATGCAATCCTTCGCAGCCATCCGCAATTGATATTCGGATCATTAAGGAATCCTGTTAAAGGAAAAGGTACTATCGATCCAAAGCGATAAGCAATGCTTCGTCCCCACATAATCATCTTGCCGTCTTCATTAAACATATATGGATAATTGCTTGCCATATCCCTGAAGTTTGCTTCGAATTTTTTTGCATATTCAGGATAATACTTCTCTCCGAAAACATGAGACCATACAGGACCATACATCTGGAATGCCCACATGCTGTAATAGTCGAATGCCGGATTATCGTTGTACCATCCGTCTCCGCGGTAATGTTCAAGGGACTTATCAAGGTATTCAACCAATAGTTTTTCGTTGACTGTATAACCTTGAGCTTTAAAGAAACTCAGAACAAAGATGTTGAAGAATTTCCAGTTCGAAGGAACCGTAGGCCCGTCTCCATAACTTAGCATGGTTGCAGCCAATTCATCTTTTTGTTCTTTTGTCAATGGATTCCATAGGATATCGGGGATTGTGAACAAGGATATCGATAAAGCTCCGAATTCGACCAGATTCTGATGAGGCCCGCCATTCGGCGCACGGTGTTTTATATATGTGTCGCTTTTCGGATCTATTAATTTCAGAAGCTGATAGCGATAATAATCTCCGACTTTGATTCCGTTCAATTCCAGTTCAGGGTTTTCTTTAAGTAGAGGAGCCGCTATAAATAATGTACGGCACAACCCTTCTAGCTTTTCGGTGGGAACCTGATCTTCTCTGCGGGGATAACTGACACCGGGCTGTTTCGGAAAGATCATAGGATCATCTAACGAATGAACATAGCTAAATGCTCCATTCAGTAAATAACGACCTGCGTCTATCCAGTGTTTTCTGGTCATTCCCGTATAGGGGCTTTGTTTAAGATCCGGTTGATCTATAGTAAATGTGTTTCCTTTATCCGAAGTTGCATGTAATTGTAGTATCGGCAATGCGATACAAGCAAACACAAAAAAGATTCTTAATAGCTTTTTGTTCATGTTTGGTTAGATTTTGAAAAAGTATAACATGAAACAAAAATAGCTAATGCCCCCTTATCATAGGGGGACAAATAGCTAAATAAGGTCTAATATTAAGTCAAAAGCCCAACTATTCACTTTTTAAAGACTTCATCGGATTGCTGTTGGCGGCTTTTAAGGATTGAATAGTGATTGATGATATGGATATAATCATCACTGTTGCTCCTGCAGCGACAAATATCCATCCGTTAACGGAGGTTTGGTATGCAAAATTTTTCAGCCACATCTGTAATGTATAATATGATACAGGTACAACAAGTATAAATGCAAATACTATATATTTCACAAAATCGAGGTTGATCATTTTTATAATATCAAAGGCAGTGGCCCCATTGATTTTTCGGATGCTTATTTCTTTTTTCCTCTGTTTGATAATGAATGCAACAAATGTGATCAAACTCAGGTTTGCAATCAGTAAACACAAAGCAGTGAAGATATATATAATAACCTCTCCATTCAGTTCGTTTCTGTAAACATCTTTATAAAGATCATCTAAGTAATTGTAAGCAAGAGGATATTCGGGGATAATTTCTTTCCATACAGATTGGAGAACCTGTAAACCTTTTTCCGGATCATGTTCTTCTGTCCGTATCATGATACTGTTTAAGAAAAATGCTCTCTGTATGATTATAAGAGGAGACGGGGTTTCGAAACTGGTGGTGTAGTTGAAATGATCTATAACTCCGCAGATCGTTCCGTGGTCGATATAATTAATGGAACCATGTTGCATGGTCAGACTTTTTCCGATGGCATCTTCCGCTGATTTAAAGCCTAGTGCAGTAATAGCTTCTTTATTTATTATATAGTTTTCGGTAATTGTTTTATCGTATTCCTTTCCGTCGAACATATCGAACAGCATTTTCTGTTGTTCAATATAATTGTATTTATTAGGTGGATATAATGTTCCTTCTGCCAGAGGAATACCGAAAAATGGAAAGAATCCTTCACCTACAATAAGCACAGGGATGTTTACATCGTCAGCAAGAGAATCCGTTTTTACACTTATTGCATCTCTTACAGCCGATCCGGGAAGTTGCATAGATGCAGTTACTGCTTCTATTTCGGAATGTTTTAGCAGTTCTGATCTGAGTAGTTCATAGCGGGATTGAACCAATTCCGGTTGTTCTTTCAGAGTTATTATTTTGTCGGTATCTGGTGTTACTTGTTGCTGACGGATTACAGACATTTGCCGGTTGATGGTGATTCCCCATACCAAGGCAAAAATAACTAATGCAAATTGTATTGTAAATAAAGATCTGATCGAAGCCGATGATTTCCTTTTTGATGCAAAATGATCTCCCGATGCAGATATCTTATATGATAAAAGAGGGATAATAGAAACCGAAACAACAAATAAAAATAGCACACAAATACAAATAAGATATTCCGAAATGGATAGATAATTTAAATCGAACCCCAAATGCGGAGCTATAAGATAAATCCCCATCCCGCCAACTATTACAGATAACGTGCACAGCATAAATGCAATGAATGTTTCTTCTTTAAATATAACGGAAAAAGGAGCTCCATTTAGCCTGAGTAATTGGTAATACCTTTTATTTGCAGAAATAATGAGACTCGAATTGAGCCATAGATTAAACATTACGATGATAAACAAAAACAAGTTAGCCCCTGCTATGATATACAGATAATAAATATTACCATTGGTGCTAAGTTCACGTAATACCCTGCTATGTAAATGTATATCGGTAAGAGGGGTAAATATTAGTTGTTCTTTGTATTTCTTATCTTTGTTGAGTTTTGCAAGCTGTTCATTCAGCGTGTTTTGTAGGGTATTTACCTCCGTGTTTTTTCTTAATAAAAGATATGTATAGTTCCAATCGATCTCATTCTTCTCATCTTTATGTATAATAAGGTCGGTCTGTAAATGAGAATTGAAAGGAAAGTCTTTAAATATCCCTTTTATAGTGTACTTATTTGAATTTGTCCGCCGGCTCTCAATTTCGATACTTTTGCCTATAACGTCGGATACAGATCCGATTTGTTTGGCTAATTTTTCGCTGATTATTACACTTCCCGGTTCAGACAAGACGGTGTTTCTTTCTCCTTCTAGCAACGGGTAGCTAAATACTTTTAAGAAATTAGGACTGGCGAATATAAAATTATTAATGATAACAGATTTCTCGTTGTAAATAAGTACTCCGGCATTGACATTTACCAGTTTAACTATATCTTCTACTTCGGCAGACTGACGTAGTATCTCGTCATACGAATCGCGGATAATACGCCCGTCTATGGCTTCGTCATTAATCTGTACGCTCAATCGGGCTATTCGGTCTGCATCTTTATTAAATCTATCGAAACTGGTTTCTCTTTTGATGTATATGTATGATAGCACCATACATCCGAAGATGAGAGAGATACCCATCAAATTGACGAGACGTAGTCCCTTGTTTCTCAGTATCCGCCGTTGTATAACACTCCAGTTTACCATATTACTCGTTTTTCAAAGTTTTTATAGGGTTTGCCGTTGCAGCCTTCCAGCTTTGCATTGTGATGGATATGGCTGATATAGCTAGAATAAATAATCCAGAAAAAACAAATATCCACCAGCTGAGATCTGTTTTATAAGCATAGTTTTCGAGCCATTTCTGCATAATATAATAGGAGAGGGGAACAGCTATAATAAAAGCCAGAACAATCCACTTTATAAAGTCCATGTTCAGCATTTTTATAATACTCAATTCGGTTGCTCCGTTTACTTTCCGTACGCCTATTTCTTTTTCTTTCTGTTGTACATAGTATAAAGACATAGCTAGTATTCCCATTACTAAAATGATAATAGTAAGTATGGTAAAGGCAACTAATAATTTAGACGTCTTTTGTTCCTTTTCATACCACTGATTTAACATAGAGTCTGCAAATCGGGATTCGAATCCGTTATTTCCGGTAAATTCTGTATATGCTTTTTTTAGATTATCAGCTACTTTTCCTGGATTCTCGGATTTATTAATTTTAGCACTGATAGTCCATGCATTTCCCATATATTTATTTCCTAGTTTACAAAATAGCATAGGTCCTACTTCAGAGTGTAACGGCTTGAAGTTAAAGTTGTCAATTATACCGCATAGCTGTAAATCATTATCAAAAATACCGGTTAATCTCATTGTTTTCTTATCTGGACGTATCTTTCCAAAACCTATTTTGTTGATAAGGATATATGTGCTATCAGGAGCCGAGAAGCCATTATATTCTACATGTATATTATATACATCGAAGAAACTACTGTCTATACTGAATACTTGAAAACTATGAGATTCTCCATCTTTTTCAAACGACCAGTTATTGCCTGCGTCTAATGGTGTTCCTGCTGAAAAAGATACAGCATCCACACCCGGTACAGATAGTAGCTTGTTTTTTAGAGCGGGAATTTGTTTATCCAAAACAATATTATCCATAATGAATATTGAGGAATGATTGAAGCCCATATCGTAATTCATCATAAAATAAGTCTGTTTTAGTATAAAAAGACAGCAAACCAATAACGTAAACGCTACCGTATACTGAAAAGTGATGAGTACTTTAGAATATACTGTCTTTATTTTATGAGAATACATTCCTTTAACTACTTCTATCGGGTCGAATCGGGCAATAGTTATAGCTGGAATAATTCCGGAGATAGTTCCTATTAGAATAATTCCTATTATCAATATGACAATGTATGCAACGGTAAATTGAGCTGTAAGGTTTAATTTAGTATTCAAGACTTCATCAAAGAAGGGTTCAGCGACAAATGCAAAGAATAGTCCGATGACGAATGCAATAAATGTCATAACAATAGACTCGAAGACAAATTGCCTGATAATATCCGCTTGAGAGCAGCCTAACAGCTTTTTTAATGCCGCCTCTTTTCCTCTTTTGGACGCTTGTGAAACAGATAGATTGATATAGTTTAGTATGGCAACCAATAATATGAGTATGGTTATTGCAAAATATACGGAAACAACAGTTTTACTATTTCCCCTTATTCCCGCAGCTCCTGCACCTATACCGCTAAAATAGATATCTGTTAATGGGATAAATTCGACACTTGAGCAGAAATTTTGTTTGAATAACCAGTAATCTTTTTTGAAAAGATCTAGTATCATAGGTGCTTTAGCCGAGAGATTTGTACCTTCTTTCTCGAGAAAGTAAACACAGAAAGAACTATTTCCCCAATTCTCCATAACATCTTTACCCCAATATTCTTTAATCATGTGATAGTTAACTACCATTTCATTGTCCGGAAATTGAGTGTTTGAGGGGAATTTTTCCATGATTCCGGTTACTTCTAAAGGAATACTGTCGTTCAGATAGATATATTTACCGATCGGATCAGCATTGTCAAACATCCTTTTTGCCAGAGAAGGAGTGATTACAACAGTCCTTTCGGTTTGTAATACTGTTGAAGGGCTTCCCTGTATCAGTTTAAAAGAGAACATTTTGAAGAAATCCTTATCTGCAAAAAGTGCTTTGATCCTTTGCTTGTCATTCTTGTCTTTTATAAATACCTCACGTGATACTATCCTGGTATATGTTTCTACTTCGGGACATCTATCTTTCACAAAATCAGCTACAGGATTTGCATAATTAGCATTTTCCGGTCCATGTCCCAAAAGAAAAATACGGTCTTTGTTCTTATGGAAAGTATCGACAGAGAGCTCCTGAATTACATAAGTAGAGAGCAGAAACACAAACATCAGTGATATTGCAAAACCAAGTATCGATACTGTACTATAGAGTTTGTTTCGTGATAAGAATTTTATATAGGACTTTATGCTTAAAGGCTTCATATGCAGATGTTTTTTTAGTGACAGAAAGTATTAATCATATATCTTCAAGTTATAATAAGCTCGATTTATTATACATGCCAAGTAATAAATAGGCCTGGAACCTTAATCGTTTTTCAGTGCTTTAACAGGGTTGGTTGTTGAGACTTTCCATGTTTGGTAACTTACCGTTACTAACGCTATTAGTATAATCAGGATGCCGATTAATGCGAATACCCACCAGTCTAAGTCGGTTTTTACGATATAGTCATCCAGCCATTCTTGTAAAGAAAAATAAGATATCGGCAATGCAATAATGAAAGCTATTATTACCCAGACAATAAAATCACGGTTTAGTAATTTCATTAGATCCAATGTTGTAGCTCCATTTACTTTGCGCAGTCCTATTTCTTTTATTCTTCTTTGTGTCGAGTAATACGCCATGGCAAATAATCCGGCTACAGTTATAATAATAGTGATGATCATGGCAAACAGTAAAACTTTGCCCGAATTGAGATCCGATTTATAAAGGTTTCTGTAAATATTATCCAGATAATGATACTCGAAGGGAACAAGCGGTACTGTTGCCTTCCATTTTTGTTCAATCTTCTTTAGAGCTTTTTCTGGATCTCCTTTTATTTTAAAAAATAGAACTTTACCTCCGCTATTAGATTTAGCTGTTAATCTGATGTATACCTGAGCATCAATAGGTGAGTGAAAAGAACGGGTTTGTGCATCTTTCACAACTCCGGCTATAGTTATCGGGCTTTTAGAGAGTCCATTCGGGAGAATTATTTTACCGACAGGATCTGTCAAGCCGAATATTTTTACAGCAGTTTCGTTTACAACACAAATATTGAGACTGTCGGCTGCTCCCATATATAAAGGGTTTTCTCCTTCAATTATTTTCATTCCGAAAAAATCGAAATAATTAGGCTCAATACGGCATACCTCTGCATTGTATTGTTTTTCGAGATTTTCTGGCAAAGAATAAGTCCATCCCTGTACCCAGTCTGTAGGAAGTGAATTCTTCATTGTGATGTCAGTAATTGCCGTTTCCTGCATCATTTCACTTCTGAATGAGTTGAAGTTCTTTCCAAACTCGTCCCTGCTGTTGACTGTTATAATATGCTCTATATTAAATCCTAAATCGTGATTAATCAGAAAATCTATTTGTTTATAAATAAAAGTAACACTCATCAATAGTATGATTGATGCTGTAAACTGTATTACAATCAGTGTTTTTTGTAGTAATGATATCCGCTTTCCTCTGAATTTGCCCGACAACGTTTCTATTATATTGAATTTAGTCATATATATTGCAGGAAAAGATCCGGCAAGAAGTGTGGTGAAAATAAAAAGCAGAACTATATATAAATAGAGTTGAGGTGAGCTGAAATCAATCTCAACACTTGATGTTGTAAACTGATTGAAAACAGGGAGCACCAGATGGGCGAGCATGATACCGATAAATATTGCGATGAATACGTAACCTGCAGTTTCAGTGTAAAACTCTTTAATAAGTTTAGCCTTATTTGCTCCTTGGGACTTTTTGATTCCGATGCTCTTTGCTCTAATGAAAGAGGTTGATACAAAGAGGTTCGCGAAATTTATGCACGAAAGAATAAGAATTATAAATGCTGTTGCGGTAAATACAATAATCAGAGATTTGCTTTCTGTTACAGCATTTTCGAATTTGTCTTTTTCTCCCAAGTGGATATCTTTAAGAGGTTGCAGAGATACTGTCCCTTCGTTTAGTTTAAACCAATCAAGTCCGTTGCGGATAATTGTTGTAAGACCTTTAGTTAATTGAAGAGTATCGGTGTTTTCCCTAAGCAAAAAATAGGTACAGAATACATCAGACCATCCCCATTTATTTTCAGCCAGATGCCCGAACATCGGGAAAACAATGTCAGCCTGTATATGAGAATTTCGTGGAAAATCTTTCATTATACCCGATACCTTGAAATCCTGATTCTCATATTTAATTGTTTGCCCAATGGGATCTTTACCCGGAAAAAGCAGATTAGCTGTGGTTTTACTGATAACTACTTTATCGGGAGTGTCTATTACATTTACCGGATTACCTTCGATAAGAGGAAAAGTAAAAAAAGAGAAGAAGTTATTATCTACGACTAAAACTTTGTCGATAGTGGATACCTGGTTACCGATCCAAATTTCGGATTCTTCGTTGTGAACAACCCTGCACATAGCCTCGATATTTGGTAACTGGGCGATAGCTTCTTCTCCGAAAGGTTTAAATGTTGAAGTCAGATGGCTATCCACATCATTAAACTTAATGTCGAGGATAGAGCGGTATATACGGTCTCCATTCTTATGGAAGTTATCGAACTGGAGATTTTGTACAGTCCATAACCCGATAATAAGAGATACCATTATCCCCAGGCTAAGGCTGCAGATATTTAATATACCGACTGTTTTCTGTTTTGAAAAATTTCTGATAAACTGCTTCAACATACCACAGGTTTTTTAATGAAAAGATTTTATATAGAGGCAAATATCAAGATGTAATTTGGGGTTGTACTTATACTTACCTAAGTAATAATGAGGTCTCAGACCTTATAGTTTGTTGGCAACCTCAGTTACAATTTGCCCGTCAAATAAATTTATAACCCTGTGGGCAAAAGACGAATCGTGTAGGGAGTGAGTCACCATGATGATCGTAGTTCCTTCCTGATTTAGTTCCGAGAGCAGATTCATTACATCTTGTCCGTTTTTAGAATCCAGATTACCTGTCGGCTCATCGGCAAGTATCAGTTTAGGGTTAGCAACTACTGCACGTGCTATGGCTACACGTTGTTGCTGACCTCCTGATAACTGATTGGGAAAATGCTTCGCACGGTGGCTTATATTCATTCTGCGGAGAGCTTCTTCTACTCTCGCTTTACGCTCCGATGCTTTAACATTCATATAAATCAGAGGAAGTTCAACGTTTTCGTATACATTCATCTCTTCTATTAGATTGAAACTCTGGAAAACAAAACCGATATTGCCTTTTCGGGTTTCCGTACGGTCCTTTTCTTTCAGGTGTCCCACTTCTTTATCAGCCAGATAATATTCTCCGGATGTAGGATTATCTAATAGCCCGAGGATATTCAAAAGTGTCGATTTACCGCATCCCGAAGGACCCATGATAGCAACAAATTCTCCTTCGGTTACGAGCATGGACACATCGTTGAGTGCTACA
Organism: Indolivaga capnocytophagoides; assembly: GCF_036511535.1. GTDB lineage: Bacteria > Bacteroidota > Bacteroidia > Bacteroidales > Dysgonomonadaceae > Dysgonomonas_A > Dysgonomonas_A capnocytophagoides. The sequence goes on from NZ_AP028867.1 coordinate 206,167, forward strand.
GTTTCGATTTCTTCTGTACGGAAGACTTTTTTTAAGTTATTAATCTTTAGCATAATTGATCTATTTTAATTGTTTGTAAATACATATTTAGACTTTCAGAACTGATGTCTGAGATGTTACTCGCTTTTCAGGTAATTTATAGGATTTTTTCTTGCGGCTTTTATACTTTGCCAGCATGTCGTTGCTATTGTTGTCAGGAATACAAGTATTCCGCTTGTCGCAAACACCCACCAATAAACAGGTGTTTTATAAGCAAAGCTATCTAACCACTGCTGTACTACATAGTAGGCTAGGGGAGTGGCTATGCAGAAAGCAAGGATAAGCATTCCGAAGATATTTCGGTTTAGTAAAAGGACAATGCTAAATACCGATGATCCGTTTACTTTTCTGATAGCTATTTCTTTAGACCTGTATTTCGTGTTAAATACAATCAGCCCGTAAACACCCATTATCGCGATCATTATAGTTATGATGCTGCATATTAATATAACCTGAGCCAGATTGTTTTCTTTTTTATACAGGTTGTCGAGTCTGGTATCAAGAAATTTACAATCGAATACTTCATCATTATATTTGTTCCAGCATTGTTTTATATAGTTAAAGGTATTATCGATATTATTACCTGATATTTTTAGCAGGATGATATTATTCCATCCGGAGTTCAGCCGGACAAAGATCATAGGTCTTATCGGGTTATGCAGTGATTCGAAATTGACATTCTTTGCGACTCCGATAATTTCGCCATCTCCATCGAAACAAAATATCTTTTTGCCGAGTATATCTTCAAACCTGTATTTATTCATGAATGCCTGATTGACTATTATATAAGGTATATCAGATTCTTCTGTATCGGTAAAATTACGGCCTTGTACAACCGGTACTCCGAAAAATTCAAGAAAATTGCGTCCTACAGGCCATGACATTACTGATATTATTTTGCCCTCAAAATCTCGATCCCATCCCATTCCCACGCTTCCGGGCAAGAACCCGGCTATAGTGTAATCAGAGATGTCTTTATTACGGATTAATTCTTTACCGAACGTATCTATATCCGTTTTCAAACCATAAGTCCGCATATACACAATGTTTTCTTTTTGGATACCCCACGAATAATTTGTGATATAATTGTATTGTATGTAAATGAATGCCGCAATACTTATTAATGTTACAGATGATATAAACTGTATGCAAATAAGCGTATTCTTTAACTTTAAACTACGTTTTGAACTTGCAAAAGAATTCTTGATTGCAATAGCCGGACTAAAAGATGTAACATAATATGCCGGATATAGACCGAACAGTATCCCGCAAAAAAGAATTATGATGCCTGTACATACAAGCAGTACCTTATTGTAAGAGACACTTATATCTGTAAATAATGATTTTACAATGGTTGTATCCTTGAATAGTTCAACGCATAAAAGAGCGAAACTGTAAGCGATCAACGAAAACAAAACGGCCTCGAAAATAATTACACTTCTTAAAGTCTTATTCTTGGCTCCGAGTATCTTTTGAATATTGAGTGATTTGATCCTCGCCGGAGCTATCGCTATCGAAAAGTTTATGTAGTTTATATAAGCCATTATTAATATAGCTATCCCAATAGCTAAGAGTGAGATCGTTGAATTAAAATTCCCCGAGCCAACCATCGGAAAATGCAGATGTATCCTGTTTAAAGGGATAAGACTGGCAGAAGAGGCATTCTCCGGATCAGCTTTGAATTGCTTCATTGTATTTTCTCCGTAAAACTCGGCACTGTTTAGTCTTTTTTCGAGTTTCTCAACATTTTCAGGAGCAATATCGAAATACCCAAAATAGTTTGAGTTTTCAGGTATATCATCAGGTAATAAAACGAAAACTCCGTTCGGAACAAAGCAGTTTTTAGGAAAGTCTTTGCATATAGCTGTAACCGTAATTGGTTCTGTCGAATTGTGGAAAAAGAACGATTTACCGATTGCGGATTCATCTCCGAAAAGAGTTTTAGCTGTACTTTCGGTCAGCATTGCTTTACTTGTTTTTTCTCCGGTGAAAACCTCTGCCGGATTTCCTGTGATTATTTGAGGCGAGAATATATTGATGAACCCTTTTGTTGTTTTTATAAGATTTGCTTCTATGGACATTTTTTCGCCATTCTTTTGTATAATATCGAAGTTAGAATTGGCATTAGATATATAGAGACAATAGTTTCTTATTTCCGGAAATTTTTCGGACATTTCTTTGGCTCTCGGAGTACTTATCCAGGGAGCATAGGTATCATTAGGTGAGATTGTCCTATATTGAGTGAAAAGATAAGTATTGTTTATATTCTTAAAATTATGATTGTATGTGAAGTCCGAGAATACCTGTATCATACAAATGATAAATACAGCCATAGCAACAGATAGCCCCAGTATATTCAAAAAGCTGGATGTCTTGAATTTTTTCAGAATAAAAATAAAATTTTTAAATATTGCTTTCATAAGTTTGTTTTTTATCTTTTCAGTGAGTCTACCGGATTTTTGGATATAATATTGAGGCTGATACCTGAGGTTGCCGCAATAGCAATTACGCATTGGATGAGAACGGGTATAATAAATATGAAAATATCAACAGATACTTTATTCGTGAAATTACTCAGCCATGAATTAAGAAAATAAAACGAGATAGGAGCCGCGATAATGCCTGCTATTACAATCCATATAATTATATTACCGGATAACAGAGTGAATATATTTCCTGTTGTCGCACCGTTTATCCGTCGGATAGCTATCTCCCGTGTTCTTCTTATAGTTGTATGAAGATGTATTACTGTCAATCCCAGTATCGCAATTATTACAGAAAGCAGTGAGCCGATAGATATCAGATTGAATTGAGTTTCGAGTTTTTCGAATTTCTTTGTATACACATCGGTTAGCCAGCTTGTATTCATATAGAAATTAGGATCGAATTTTTTTAGTGTTTCCGATATCGAATTCATTGTTTTTAAGCTCTGCGAATTTCTGTTATTACGAAGCTTGATATAAATATATTCTGGATAACGATTCAGCTTGAGAGCTAGCGGGTCTATTTTCTCAGAAGTGTTTCCGTAATAAAAGTCTTTGACTATACCGATAACTAACGATTTTCTATCGCTATAATTCAGATAATCACCTACAATAGAATTGTCGAGACCAAGTTTTCTAATGGCAGATTCGTTCAAAATTATAGCACGTACGCTGTCTGGTGTATTTTCGTCAAAGAAACTGCCGGCTTCAAGCTGTAGTTGTATTAATTCACAGATGCCCGGAGCTATTCTGTATTCATTGATTATTTCTTGCTTATCCTTGTTTTCGTATGTGCTGATTCCTTGCCCGCTCCATCCTCCACCGATAATATGCTGAGCAGAACTTACTTGTTCTATATCTGTATTTTTTAGCAACTCTTGTTTTACCGATTCATAGCTTTTTGCTATATTATTGGTGGTTGATATACATACGGTTCTGTCCGGATTATAAGATAGCGGTATTTCTTTCAGGTAGCTGGTTTGTTTGTATATGAGAAATATGGCAGACATCAGCACAATTGTTATAACTGATTGGAAGATGATAATGCAAAGGGTGAGTTTTCTTTTTGAAAAACTTATCTGGCCACTGAAAATCTGCAATGGTGAAAATTTACTTAAATAAAATGCGGGATAAGTTGCCGAAAGAATCACCGTAAATATATAGAGAATTATTACCGAGCAGATGAATACAGGGTTGGATAGTTGATTCAAATCGATGTTATAACCGATAAGATTTGAAAAATAAGGAACAAGTATAATGCTGAGTATGATTCCCAGAATAAAACCGATGGACACGATTTGTATCACTTCGGAGAAAAATAGCCGGATAATATCAGTTATATATGCACCGTTTGTTTTGCGTATCGCAATCTCCTGCATTCTCATTTCACCTTGTATCGTAAACAGGTTGATAAAATTTGATACTGCCAGAATAAGAATAAATGCAATAATTCCTGCTATAAGCTGGATAAATTTTATGCTGTTTTGTTTACCCGGTGAAGATATATCGGAGTGCATGTATATATCGGTAATTTTTTCAACACCTCCGGTTGCTTTTACATTAAATTGCTGACTCCAGGGAATGGTTATATTAGTGTATTGCTTTTCTATGGATTGTGATGCTCTTTCAAATGGAATATTTTCTTTTATCAGATAATAAGTATAAAATTCAAGCCCTTGCAAGTATTCCAAATAATCCATTGTTTTAAGATTCATCAATACATCAAACTTGAAATGTGTATTTTGAGGAAATTCTTTGACAACTCCCGTAACGATATAATCGGTTTCTCCGATATTAATTGTTTTACCAATTGCTTCGGCTGTTCCCGAAAAGATCATATCAGAAAGTTTTTTCGTAATAATCGCGCTTTTAGGAGAATTAAACGGATCCTGAGCAGAGCCTTCGATAAAACTTACATCGAATACTTTGAAGAATTCAGAGTCTACATAATATTGTTTGAGATCACTATAAGAGTTATTATTGTATAACAGTTCATTGCAGCGGGAATCAAAAATCTGTACAGCTGCTTCTACTTCGGGTGTATTAGATGGTAACTCGGTATAGGCTTTACGCAATGTAATAGGGCTGTTTGTTACAGAGCCTTTATCGTTTATGACAGTATACAAACGTACAATTCGTTCCTTATTCTTAAAATGTTGGTCGTAACTAATTTCATTGACAATAAATAGAATGAGCATTATAGAAACAGATAGCCCTATAACCAACCCAAGAAGGTTGATACCCACAAGCAATCTGTTCTTTTTGTATGTTTTAAGTATATTCATTGTATATTAAGGTCTCAGACCTCTTTATTATTTTGGTAAGTAAACAACCAAAGACTGTTATAAACTAAAAGTATATTATTAAATACTTTCTTTTACTTAGGGGCTTAAAACCTCTTGTTTTTATTGGGTTATTCTAAGATTAGTTCTTCCACTTCTCCGTAAGTATCATATGATGAGGTAATCACCTTTTCGCCCGGATCTAATCCGCTGATGACTTCATAATATGTTGGATTTTGACGGCCGATTGAGACTTTTCTTCGTATTGCTTTTTTTCCGTCGGGAGTTACAACAAATATCCATTGCCCTCCTGTAGTTTGGTAAAAAGCACCTCTGGGAATCATAATAGCTTCGACGGGTTGTCCTAATTGCAAATTGATATAATAAGTTTGTCCGGTGCGGATATTATCGGGGCGTTCTCCGACAAAAACGAAATCTGTTTTGAACTGTTTGTCTCTCACTTCGGGATAAACTTTACGAACTCTCAGTGCAAAATCCTTATCTTGGCGTTCGAATGACGCTTCTAATCCAGCCTTCACTCTGTCTATATAATGTTCGTCGATGGATGCTTCTATTTTGTAATCAGACAAAACACTTATTTGTCCGACTCTGCCACCTGATGCAACAGACTGTCCTATCTCCACATCCAGTAAGCCTAACTGCCCGTTTGTTGGAGCCTTGATATTCAGGTTATCGACCCTTTGACGTACCAATATAAGATTCTGACGCATATTATGCAGGCTTTCTTCCATTTGCTTTACTTGTATACCTCTGTATATAGAATCCTGTTTCTGGCGTTCGACAACAAGTTTACGGCCGTCAACAGCATATTCATAATCTTCTTTAGCTTGTAAATATTCTTCTTTAGACGTCAGATTTTCTGCATATAATTGTTTGTATTGTAGGTATTTCCTTTTTTTACGCTCTACATCAAGATCCAGCTGCAATTTTTCTTTCTTCAAACTCAAACGTTCTTGTTCCATAGAAACCTGAGTGTTTCTAAGAAAATTTTGTTTTTCGGCTAATTGGGCTTCACTATCCAGAATGTTGAGATTTAACATCGGATTTGTCAGCCTTACGATAATATCTCCTTGTTGTACATTGCTGCCTTCTTCCACCAGCTTTTCAGAGACCATACCACCTTCTACAGCACTTAATTGTATCGTATTGATCGGTTGTACCTGCCCGTTAACACGGACATAATCGTTAAACTCTCCTTTGATAATTTCCTGAATGCTGATTTTCTTAGTTTCAACATTCATTTTTGAAGCGTGGTTCCCGAAAATCAGCCAAAGGATAACAAGCAGCGCAACTGCCCCTCCTATTATATAAGGAATATGCTTTTTTTGTATTCCTTTTTTCTTTTCTATTATTCTATCCATTGATATATAAGTAAATGAAAATATTTAATGATGCATTTCAAGTTATGAGAGGCTCAGACTATTATACTAGCCAAAACAATAAAAGGGTCTGAGACCTTTTGTTATTGAATAAAAGGTTCCCCTTTGTAATATTTCACCAAGCGTGATTTCAGATTGTATTTCAATCCGGCGTTTAATTTTTCTACCCTTGAATTTAAGTACCTGTTAGCACTGGTATTTAGTTCCAATGCGCTAATAAGCCCTTCGGTATATTTTCTCTGATTTACTTTATGGGCTGCTTCCATTGCGTCCTCTTGTTGACGGGCTTGCTGGTATTCTTCGGCTTGTCCGTTCATATCAGCTACAGCCTGTTCTATTTCACTGTACACAGTACGCTTGGTTTCTTCGTATTCATATTGGGCGATGATCATATTCTGCTTACTCCTTTTTACTGTACTGATACTTGATAAACCATCGAAAATAGGGATACTGAGTGTGAATGCAAAGTAATGTCCTCGACGGTCTCTTATCTGATCTCTGAATGGAGTATAGTCACTACCGTCCATCCATCTCGAAAAACTTGTAGAGTAGCCTGTCTCGAAGTATAGAGAAGGGAACAGACTGCCTTTAGAGGATTTGTACTGAGCTTTCTGTGCTTCAAAAGCTTTTTCTGAGGCTTGTACTTTAGGAGAATAATTAATTGCCTTTCCAAAAATGCTCAAAGCGTCTTCGCTCTCGGTTAAAGGCAGAAAGTCAATATTAGTTAGTGTGTCTATTCTTAAAACTGAATCTATCGGAAAATTCATTTTTTCCTTTAGTTTAATTGTTTCTATTTCCAAAAGATTTTGTTGTTTTATCACATTATATTTGTCGGAAGCGGCTTTTGCTTTAATTTCGAGAACATCCGGAGCGGCTTTTAATCCAAGTTCTTCCATTCTGTTTACTTGCTTTAAAAAACTCTGACTTTCTTCAAGTTGTTGTTGAGCCAGATTTACTGTTCCTTGATAATACAAAACATTCAAAAATAGTTCCATTGTTTCGAATGCCAGCATGTCTTCGGTCTGTCGAAGCTGTTCTTTACCCATCAGTCTGTTTATCTTTTGCATTTTTATTTTTGATATCTGGGTTAAACCGTCAAATAATAAAACCGAAGCATATATATTATATGAGTTACTGAAAGAATTTCGGTCTACATAGGTATTTGTTTCTGAGTCCAAACCTCGTCCGAAACTGAAAGTTGTACCGATATTTGCATTTACCTTTGGCAGCAATCCGGCTATGGCCTCAGAATAATTCTGATTATATATTTTGTTCTGAGCATTTTGTTTTGCTCTTTTAGTACTATGCTCTACTGCATATTGCATACATTGATTCAGATTCCAAACTTTGTCCTGAGCCGAAAGTATCGTTGCTAAGCAGAAAAAGGAAAGTGATAGTAAAATTCTCATACAACATTTATCTTTTACTATATACTTAACTAAAATTATGCCAAATGGTGTAAGTTGTTTATTAATAGAATTTTATGGTTTGATCTGGTTTAGGGGGTGTAAAAAACTATTACACTGAAATGATAAGTATCTTTACACTGAACCGAAAATGTCAATTTATTATGTAGAATATAAATTAAACTTGTTCTATTTTTGCTAGTCAATATATGTAATGACTGAACCTTATAAGTAACACTTCTATAAAACTAATTATGATAAAAAGTAAAAGCTTCAAAAGTATTATTTTATCTGCACTCCTTTTAACTCTATTTATCTCTTGTGGCTCTTTGCAAACAGGCATAAAGCAGGTACACCTGGATATGACAAGGCAGGAAGTTATAAGTAAAGTCGGAAATGATTTTGATGTTGTTTCGATGGTTAAGACAGATCAAGGTAATCTTGAAATAATACGTTATACAATATTACGTATGGAGAATGATAAAACCGTCCCGGCGGAATACTATTTTTTCCATTTTTTAGATGGAAAACTCGTGGAAATGAATCAGGAAGAAGCTGGTATGCCTATAATTGTGCAGCCTCCTCACAGACATCATTAAAAAAGGAAGTCCATTGAGCTTTTATAAAAAAACTCCGAAGTAACATACTCCGGAGTTTTTAGCTTATGACGTTTATAGTAAAGTTGCATATGCTTCTTCTACCTTATTTTAACGGTTCTATATTGTTCTCAATATATATACCTGCGTAGGTAAATCCACCACCAAAACCAATAAGAGACAGTTTATCTCCCTTCTTAACTTTTCCTTCTCTCAAACCTTCAAACCAAGCCAAAGGAACGGAGCCTGCTGAAGTGTTTCCGTATTTTCTTACACTATCAAGGCATTTTTCGATAGGAACGTTCAATTCTTTGAATACAGCTTCGAGCATACGGAAGTTTGCACTGTGCGGAATATAATAGTCTGTTTGATCTAATGTCAGATTATTCTTTACACTTAGTTCTTTAAGTCCGCCGGTTAATGTTTGTACTGCCCATTTATAGACGATACGTCCATTTTGATGGAATTTATCATTTGCAATAATTTCTATTCCGTTTATGGGAGCGTTTTGATTTGATAAGTATAAGTCTTTGCCATAATCGCCGTTGGTTCCCGTAATAGTCTCGAACAGATGGTTGTCTTCTGACGCTTCGACCAATACTGCTCCGGCTCCATCACCGAAAAGAACACAGGTGGTTCGGTCTTCCATATCGATTTTCTTTGACAACATATCAGCACCTATGACCAATACCTTTTTGTGAGTGTTTGCAGCAATAAGCCCTTTTGCTAAGATTATACCATTGACAAAGCCTGCGCAAGCAGAGGCTATGTCTATTGTTCCTGCGTTTTTTATTTTCAATCGTGATTGCACCTGACTGGCTACACTGGGTATTAGTTGGTCTGGAGTTGTGGTTGCGACAATAATAAAATCAATGTCGGTAAGGTCTTTGTTATAATTTAGAGAAAGATTTTGAGCTGCTTTTACACACATGTCGCTGGTGTATTCATCATCTGTGGCGAAGTAACGTTTTTCGATACCGGTTCTTTCTCTGATCCATTGGTCGGAGGTTTGTATATATTTTTCAAAGAATGAGTTTCTTATTTCTTTTTCAGGATGATAAATTCCAATTGAATTTATAGTTGCATTCATATCTTTAATTTTATACTGTAAGATTTGTTATGGTACTAAGTAAAATAAAATTCTATGTGTTGATTTAAGTACCAGCTGTATCAGTTAATGTCTCTTTTAACAAAAGAAGAATCTCCGTCATTAAAAATGCAAATATAATTTTTTACTGGTATGCTTGTGTATTTATTATCGATTTCATGTTTCTTTTATCCAAAATAAATAATTTTTTAACAAAAAATATCTCTTTGCTTGTGGGTTTTTATATAGTAATTGGTTGCTATACAGTGATGTATGCTGGTTTCTTTTGTGTGTGAAAGCCAAAACAATATATCCACGGTAAGTAGTGAATTATATCTTTAATGAAGAGCTGTTTATACAAATTATTAGCCAATGTAGAGCAACTTTCGTAAAAGTTATTACATTTGCATCGCATTTTGGTGTCATTTTCTATGTTCATAGATAATGGTGAAAAGGGAATTGGGTGAAAATCCCGGACAGACCCGCTGCTGTGAATTCTATTAGTATCTCTGAAAGTACTAATGCCACTGTTCTTATGGGAAGGATTTTAGAGATAGAATAAGTCAGAAGACCTGCCAAAATAGCCAAGTTTGAAGCTTTCGGGTGAATAAAGTATCAGGCTATCGTATCTGTATCACTAAAGACTATATGAATAGACAGTTATATTTTTTATAACTATCGCTTGTTATGTGTCTAAAATTGAACAGGGAAAAATGAAACAACATATATACAATATAAAATATATTAACGTACAGCATTATGGCTAATTATTATAGTCCGAAAGAGATAACTCACAATTTTGCTTCATCTGCCGCATATAAGCGAGGCTTATCATTACCTCGTTTTATTACTATTGCAATATTGGGAGGGGCGTTTATTGCTTTCGGCGGTATGCTTTCAATTATGGTTGCCGGTGGTATCCCGGGGATAGGGGCGGGTAATCCCGGACTGGTCAAATTTATTGCCGGAGCATTATTTCCTGTTGGTCTGATCATGGTGTCTATAACAGGTGCAGATCTATTTACCAGTAATTGCGCAGCGTTTACATATAAATACCTAGGGAAAGAAATCAGACTGCATGTGTTTTTCAAATACTTGTTGTTGTCTTATATCTTCAATTTTATAGGAACGCAGATTGTGGCGTTTCTTCTTTCATTCGAAGTAGGATTACTGGATAAAGAGCCCTGGCAGTCTTATTTATTTCATTATACAGAAGCTAAAGTCAATCAGGATTTTATAAAAATATTACTAAAAGGTATTGGTGCAAATTGGCTGGTGTGTCTGGGTATGTTCATGGGATATTCCGCAAAAGATATTACAGGCAAATGTATTGCGATATGGATTCCTGTAATGCTTTTTGTCACTCTTGGATATGAGCATTCTATTGCAAATATGTTTTTTATTCCTGCTGCGATATATGCCGGTGCTGATATTGCATGGACCGATTTTTTTATTCAAAATCTTATTCCGGCTACTTTAGGTAATTTTATTGGTGGTGCTGTATTTGTCGGCTGTGCATATACTTATCTGTACTTAAGGCCTGAAAAGGTATGAGGAAAGCAATGATATTAAGGAATCAGTTTTTTATTACAGATTTAAAGTCGACAATAGGATGTAGTTTGTCGACAAAGGAGCTTGTTTCGTCTCAATAAATAAAACCATAGTGGATAGTTTATACTTTTAAAATCTAAAAATATAAATTTAAAAAATTGAAGTATGAAAAAACTAATTAAATCTACACTTAGTATTATTGCGATTTTATCTATTAGTCTATTGTTTGCGACTAGTTGTAAAGATGCAGCAGTAACAAAATACTTAGAATTATCCGCGGAACAGGTAAATGCAACATGTCCGCTTGATATGGGTAATGGAATTTCTTTGGAGAGTTGTAAAGTTATAGGGAATAAGACTCTCGAAATGACGTATCAATTAAAAGATGGCGTAAATAGGGAACTTATTGATGATTCTATGAAATCTACTTTTGTGAAAAGCTTGAAACAATCTCCTGAATTCGATAAAATAGAAGAATTTGGTATTGAATATAATTATGTGTTTTATGATAGCAAAAAAGAAATAATCAATAAAATGACGATAGGACCAGATGATTATAAATAAATCGTGTTCTATTAATATAAAAGGTTGACCGAATATGCTTTTGAAGCTTTCCAGAAAGATGCCATTTTAGGATCAGTCTACCTTAGAAAGTAATATCTTATTTATTGATATAAGATTATAGTTTACATCTTTTATTTATTGATTTTTCTTATAAGTATGTTGTAAAACATATTTTTGTTATATATTTGTACTGTGTTTTTCATGGTATTAGATTTAAGGTTAACAATGAAGATTGGTTGTCGTGATGACAACCTTTTCTTTTTTTGTATAAACTCAATTAATAACATAATCCCTGAAAAACGAAATACACTACTAAGTTTAAAACATTATAATCAATTTCCAACTTACACTTTTGTTTCCATGCATCGGCATTTTGTTTCCTCTAGAGACTGATAATGTCACAGTTTCGGGTGTTCCCATAGCTTTCCAAACACCACTTTTAGGACATTTCTCTCCAGTACGGGCTGTCATCCCAAGACGGGGCTTCATCATAATTATATTCTATTTTTTTATTATAAGCACAAAAATACAATAATTTAAAGAAAAAGGGCTAAACTGTATCATTTAGCCCTTTCCGATTCTTTTATTCTATTCTGGTCCAAGTTTGCGATCGTCCAAAAGCTGAGATACCTACATATCCCCGGACTTTAAGTTTATCCTTGTTTTCAAGGGAAATAGTACATTTATACAATTTACCAGAAGACGGATCAAGTATTTCTCCATCAGAATACTCTTTACCATTTTTCTTTAAGCCTTTTATGATAGTCAATCCCTTTAGAGGTTTATCTTTATCCAGACCAGAACATTTGGTGCATTTGTCATTCTTTTTCTCAGGATTAAGTATCTCTATTATTTTACCATATACTTTGCTGTCTTTTTCGTAAATTTCAACGACTGATTTGGCATCACCAGTTTTATCATCAAATGTTTTCCATTTACCGATAACACTTTGTGCAGAAACAGTCATCAAACAAAACAAAGAAGCGAGAAAGATGAATATTTTCTTTTTTTTCATATTAGAATGTTTTTTTATTACTAAAATCGGTCAAATGTAATGAAAAAGCAATAAGAAATATCAATAACCATCTTTTTTGAGTAAAGAATCAGTAATTGGAATTAAATAATCTAATTTGTATCAGTCTTGTTCGAAAGATCGTAAAGTACCGTCTTCATTAAATTCGATAGAATAGCGTGAACGCTCATTCGATAAACTTCTCGGATACCAGGTAACTTTATTCCGATAAGTAGTTGCATAAACAGTCCGGTTGGTTGATTTGCTACCTATCTCCTGCATCTTGGTAACCATTGCCTTATATGTATTATTTGCATTAACAAAAGGGATTTGGCTCAGATTTACAATATTACCTGTTACGTCATCGGATTTGGATAATACAACAGGCTCAGGATCTTTCCATATTCCATCATCATAAGAGTAGCTGTCAACATAGTTCGGATTATCCGGATTCTGAATCTTCAATGAGATACGATAATCAGTATAAAAGTGAATAGTCTGATATATCCTTATCTCTTTTCCTTTTAGCTCAGGCCTGTTTCTTAATAAATTTTCAGCTTCTTGGAGTGATTCTCGGTCAGCCATAAAGTCCAGGTCTTTATTCTTTCTGGATATTTCGGATACTTGAGAAATACTATTATTATCTGCTATTTCTTTTGAATTTCCATCCAACGTATCATGAATAGATCTCGTAAGTTTATGGCACGAAAGTAAGCCGATAGATGCAGCGAGCAATAAAGTGTAGGTTATTGTATTTTGTTTCATTATATATTAAATAGAATTTATATCTTCTTCGAACATAATAGAATCGGGGTTTTTCTTATCATAAAATATTTCCTTTTCTGTTTCAAGCTTAACAGAGCCGACGTCTACAAGAGAGACTATTTTTCGAATCTTTGTGCGACGCATATTACCTGTATGATCTGTAAATTCGATATTAAATTGTATTTCAGGCTGTTCATTTATATATGTTCCGGTCTGTTCTGCCCGAATTATCTTTGCATAAGCTTTCAAACCTCTGAATTTTAAAATGATAGATTCTTTTCCTATATTCAGTTTTTTGAAAATCAAGAATCTGAATATCAGATAAAATATACCTGAAAAGAAAATAAGAAAGCCTGCTGAGCTAATTAAAGGATGCGAAAACGAAAGAAAACGCCATCCGTAACCTGCATTTTCGAGATCATAAGAGTAATCGTAGTAATACAATACACCTGAAAGAAAAACAATCCAGACAATATATGGGATAAGGTTAATTTTTGTTCGGATATCTTCGAGGACAAAGAACGGTGACCTTTTTAAATTTTCATCGACTCTTAAATACAGAGTTTTTCCCATCTCAAAGCGCTTTTCTTGAGGTCTGGAGTCGTTTATATCTATTTTTTGCCAGACTCTTTCGCCCTCCAGATTATCAAATTCAAGTGAGATTGTCTTCAACTCTATTTTTTTATTAAACGATTTTAGAGGTCTTACTTCAATAATTCGGGCAGGCAGCCTCACTCCGTTTCTTATAATTTGACTTATGTTTTTTTGTTTAATGAAAGAATATTTCATAAGTAAATAAAAACTAAAACCAAAAATGAAAGACCACAGAGCAACGCTTAGAGCCAGATACACGAATGATTCTTTCGGATCAACTCTGCTTAAATTGACATTGCGAAAATCTGTACCATAATAAATTATAGCTGGATGAACAAAAATAAAATAGAAGAAAAGCAGTATCCAGAAATATTTAAAAATTTTCATTATTTCAATTTATATATGAAGATTTTAAAATTCAAAGGTAAAGGTAGCTAATATGAGCTATTCCTATTTCAATGATCTAATATTAATACTTACACCTTGAACAATTAGTTTATAAAAAAGGTTCTGATAGATAGCCGGATTCAAGCTATCTCTACAAAAAGATAAGGAAATACTTCACAGCATTTCCTTATCTCCTCTAAAGTTGTCTGATGTATGAAAGATTTATTTATTCGGCAGAGGATTCTACATACTCCTTACCTTCATCATCAAGGATAACAACCTTAGTACTTTGATCAGATTTTGACGATAAAGTCACTTTCGTTAACTTCTTCTCTGCATTATATGCAAGAGCAGTAACGTCAGAAGACTCCACATATCCCCTAATAGTGGTTTGCACCTTTTCATTTAGATCTGCAAATTTCACATCTGTGTATCCGTCATCTGTAGCCTGACCAATAGCAACAACAGCATTATTCTCACCTAACACACTATTTACACTTCCAAAAGCTGATGTTCCACAAACTATCGCAATGGCCAACATCATTGTTTTTACTGTTTTCATCGTTTCTAAATTTTAAATTATTACAAACTAAAATATGGTATACAAACTCTGTCACATAAAAGAATACACAATAGTCATACCAAAAGAAAATGTAAATAATGGTTGTTTGTCAATTGCTTTATAATAAACTGTTTATGTCAATTGTCTATTATTCTGCAGTTGTAGAGTTGTGGAATTTTTCCACAGTCGTGACTGTAGAAAACCAAATGAATGTTTTCTTTGTTTGTCTTATATCATACGACTCAAAAAAGAAATACTAATAATAATGTCGGAAACTCTCGAAAAAAACATACGGGTAAAAGCCATATTAATCTATATAATAGTCGCTATTATTTGTGGAGGAATGATTATCTACATCTATAGATTAAGAGATGATATAGATGATCAGAAAAAAAACATAGAACAGTACCACAGGGAACTTTCATATACTAATAAGCTAATAAGGGTAGTAAACACTTCTCAGTCTGAAGTAAACTTATACATATCAACAAAGAGAACAAAACATTATAATCGATTCAAAGAGAATATACTTATAGTGGAGCAACTTATTGATTCTTTACAAAATATAAACCCTTCACAAAATGAAAAATTGCAACAAATCAATGCTCTTTTAATAAAAAAAGGTAAGGTTGTAGCGAATCTGAACAAACAATTCGGTAATAAGAATCCGATAGAATCCATTAATGATTTTTTAGAAAATGTAGATCCTGTTATTAAGAGAGACACTGTACTGGTTACATCAACAATGCAGGATACAATAATATATCCTGCCCAGAAAAAAGGATTCTGGAAAAAATTATCAGGATTGTTTTCGTCCGGAAAAGAAGCTGATACGATCACTACAATTGCGACCTCTAAATTAGATACACTGACAATACCCAAAAGCGATACGCTTCAAATGGTATCAGAAGTCAGCGAAATCGCAGAAAAAGCAAAAGAAGATTACGTTCAGAGAATAATATCTATTGAAAAGAATCTGAATAGTTTGGTTGTTTCAGATCAGGCTATATCATCGGAGATTACAACCTTACTTATCGAATTATATAGTCAGACTGTGCAGAAAAGACTTGATGAAATACAGCAAAGCGAGCAACTAATCAGGCAGAATAATACCTACTCGATTGTAAGCAGTATTGTTTCTCTAATCTTAATATTCATCTTTATTCTACTCATTATAAGTGATGTCAATAAAGGTTACAAACTCCGAAAGAATATCGAGCAGGCAAATACAAAGATTAAGCAGCTTATGGAGAGCCGCCATAAATTATTACTGTCCGTCTCTCATGATATAAAAACCCCGCTTAATTCGATCCTTGGAGTTCTCGAACTTAAAGAGACCGAAAAAGAACTGCAATCACAGGAGATACGTATAATAAAGGACTCTGGAAAACATATACTTAGTCTGCTTAATAATCTACTGGAGTTCTCGAGTATAGAACAAGGTAAGTCAAATATATCCAGCAGAAGTTTTAACCTGTATGACTTATGCAATGAAACGGTTGAAATGTTCATACCTCTTACCCGAAAGAAGAATCTTGCATTACTGTATTCTTTCGATATAAACAGGGCATTAGAAATAAACTCCGATCCCCTAAAGATCAAGCAAATACTAATAAATATTCTATCTAATTCAGTAAAATACACTATTGAGGGATCAATTCGTTTCGAAGTTAAATATTCAAATAATAAATTATACTGCAATATTCAGGATTCAGGCGTAGGATTTACTAAAGACCAATCCGATAATATATTTAAAGCATTCAGTAGAGTTGATGAAAACTCTCACTTATCCGAAGGGTCAGGTCTGGGATTATTTGTAGTAAAAGGTTTAGTTGATCTATTGGAAGGAAATATTAAAGTTACTTCCCAGCAGGGAAAAGGAACCAGCACAGAAATAATAATCCCGGCACAAGAATCCCTGATCAAAAAGGAGTTCCAGCCTATTAATATACTTGTGATAGATGATGATATTCCTTATCTGACGATTATCTGTAATATGTTGTCCAAATTAGGACACACAACCGACAGCTGTAATAATATTAAAGATTTTGAGGCGATAATACCATTCATTAATAAATATGACAACGTGATTACTGATATGGAAATGGTACAGTTTACGGGTATAGATGTTCTGCGGGATATTCTACAAAGCGGAACCGATATTCCGGTGACCATAATTACAGCGCGAGAAGATATTTCGGAACAAGAACTAAAAAGAATAGGATTCAGTTCCTATCTGAAAAAACCGGTATCAATAGATGATTTAAAACATCTATTTGGAGGAAAAGACAACTTGCCCCTCAATTATGATAACTTATACAGTTTGCTGAGTGATGATAAGAATGCGCTGCATGAAGTTTTGATATCCTTTATTGATTCTACAACCGAAAATATAGAAAAGCTTAGAAACGCAGTTTTTAACGGTAACTTTGAAATGGCTCAGTTTGCAGGACATAAAATGTTGACGATGTTTAAGCAAATCGGAGCAACTGATAAAATTGATATTTTAACGAAGATAGATTCAATACGGTTTCAGAGGATAAAGTCATATGCTCATTGGGAAGACGATGTTCTGGAAGTGATAGAATACGCAGAACAAATAATATCTCAGGTAAAAATGTATTTGAAAACCAATTAGATCTTCATCCCATATTGGTGCATCTTATTATAAAGTGTTTTACGATCTATATTTAGCAAAATGGCAGCTTTGCTTTTATTACCTTTAGTTATTTTCAGTGCTTTTTCTATTTGCTCCCGTTCATCCGGAATGTCTAATGATACCTTTTCCATTTGTAATGGAACCCGCATAAAATCGGGCAAAAGATCAGGTGTAATTTCCGTCCCTTTCGTGAAGAGAACTGTCCGGCGTATAACATTCTTCAATTCACGTAAGTTTCCCGGCCAATGATACTCTTTCAGAATAGATATACTTTCAGGTGAGAAGCGTTCCACATTTCGTTCTAATTCTTTATTGGCATCGGCCAGAAAACTATTTACAAAAAGTAAGATATCATCACTTCGTTCCCGTAAAGGGGGTATTTGAAGAGTAAATTCATTTAACCGATGATACAAATCTTCACGAAAACGTCCATCCAGAATCGCAGCCTCTAAATTTTCATTAGTAGCAACAATCATTCTCACATCGACTTTTATATCTGTAGCCGATCCAACAGGGCGAACTTTCAGCTCTTGTATTGCCCGTAATAATTGTACTTGCACATCGTAAGATAAGTTTCCAACCTCATCTAAAAAAACAGTACCTCCTTCTGCTTGCTCAAAAACTCCTTTTTTATCAGCAATGGCAGATGTGAAAGCCCCTTTTAGATGGCCGAATAATTCACTTGGAGCCAAATCTTTTGATAAACTACCGCAATCGACAGCTATAAACGGAGCATTCTTTCTTCGGCTGTGATCGTGGATCAATTTTGCAGCAGATTCCTTACCTGTTCCACTTTCGCCTCTTATCAATACCGAAAGATGTGTTGGTGCAACCAGTTTTATATGGTCATACATTTGCTTAGACCGTTCACTTGTTCCGTATACTATATTTGTTGTGGTAAAGTCTTTTTTAGGTAAAGTCGGAGCTTTTTGCTTTAAAGCATCGTCTATCTTAGATTTAAATATCTCGGGATTCAGGGGCTTTTCGATATAATCATAGGCTCCCAGTTTTATTGAAGCCACAGCACTCTGAACGTCCCCGTATCCTGTAATGATAATCACTGGAGCATTAATTCCCTTTTCTTTTATCCAGGTCAGCAACATTATACCATCTCCATCAGGAAGTTTTAAATCTGTAATAATCAGTTTAAAATCAGCTGACGAAAGCTCTTTTTTCGCTTCATATACAGTCGGACAGACTAGCACATCGAACCCATTCTTACTAAACCATTTTTTAAGAATTATGCCAAACGTACTATCATCCTCTATAATTAAAACTTTGAACCCCATTAGATATTGATATAGATATTCTATTTCAAAATTATTCGTTTTTTCACGTAATAGAAAAGGTTTTATTTTTAATTAACGAACTGATCTACTCTTTTAGGATTCTGGCTATACTCTTAACAAATCAGATCCGAATTGTTCTTATGTTTGAATGATTCTTAATCCATAAATAAAGCAATCATCACAATAATTATTAATCCGAGAAGAAACGCAATAATACATACGTCTTTACGATTTTTTTTTAATCTCATTGGTTGTAAAGTTTGTGTTTTTCAAATATATATAAAATATTAATAAATAATATGAATTATCCTCCGAATTGAAGTATATAGATTCTGAGATTACCGACAACATTATAAGGGTATTACTGAATTAAGATAGAATTAAGATTTTCATGTTGGGTAGTAGATAGTACTCGGTATTAAAAAAGTAGAAAGGCGGAAGATAATACCAATGAGTTCAAACTATATATATTGTTCTTGTCTTCATAAATGTATTTGATATTTTGAGTAACTTACGGCATTGTTGATTGTTATTATTTCATACAAGACTATAATTATATACTTTTGATAAGTCGTTTTCCTTAAAATTGAAGAACATCATTGATAACCGTGGTCATGAAGAAAAAAATACTATGTATAGTAGTCTTATTATTTGTGTTTTCTGATTTTATTTATACAAAAATTCCACAATATCAGTATCCTAAAAAGATAGGCACACAACAAGGTCTGGCCAGTACAAAGGTAAATTCTATTGTGCAGGATCATAAAGGCATCATCTGGATTGGAACGGAAGATGGGTTGAATAAATACGATGGGTATCATTTTTCGAGATATAAGCGAATTGACGGGGATATATTTTCTCTATCTAATAATAATGTAAAGTCGGTTTTCTCGGATTCAGAAGGTAATCTTTGGGTTGGTACGATGATGGGATTACAGTGCTACAATCGGCAGAAAGATCATTTTACACAGGTAACTTTGGGACAATCCAAAGAAATGATGATCAAAAACTCGTTTCTCCGGATTGTAGAAGATTCAAAAAAAAATGTCTGGTTCAGCATCTATAATCTGGGTGTTCTGAAATATTCGCTTATAAATCAGAATAGTATCTTGTATAAATCGTTATCCGATGGGGGAAAGATTTCAAGTAAATCTGTTAGGGATATTATGGAAGATAGAGATGGGAATATTTGGTTTACCTCTTTCGATCAGGGTATAACTATTTACAATCCTAAACAAGATTCGTTTAGGTATCTTAATACCGCAAATAAGAGTTTACCTACCAATTCTATATTAAGGGTCTGCGAATTGAAGAATGGAAATATTGCTTTAGCTACATTAGGAATGGGCTTATATATACTTAATCCGAAAGATTATTCTTTCACAAAGACAAATTTAGAAGTGACCACCTTTGCTGTGGAGCAAATGAAAGATGGGACAGTTGTAATAGGAACAGAAGGTAAAGGGTTATATTATATTGATCCATCAGATAACAAAGTTTTAAAACATCCGGCTATTTCATCTCTCATGAGTGATATTAATAGTAGTAAGATGCACTGTATACTCGAAGATTTTTATGGAAATCTTTGGGTTGGGATGTATAACGACGGGATTTGTTACCTGCCAAAGGAACCCGACGGTTTTGTCAATTATAAACGTAGTTTCGACAATTCAAATTCGTTAAGCTATGGTCAAATTGCCGGTATTACTAAAGATAATAAAGGTAACATCTGGTTTGCGACGGATGGGGGAGGATTAAATATGCTTAACCTTTTTACCGGCAAATATACACATTACCGGCATGATGCATCTGATAGTAAGTCTTTACCGGATGATGCTGTTGTTTCAGTATTTAAAGACAGTAAAGGGATTATTTGGGCTGGAACTTACATCGGTGGATTATGCCGTTTTGATAATACATCCGGCAAATTTGTGTCGTATCAGCATATCGACGGTAAAAATTCGGTTTCTGATAATTATGTGAAGTGTATTGTCGAAGATGATAAGCATAACTTGTGGCTTGGTACCGATGGCGGAGGTATCAGCTATTTTGACAGGGAGACTGAAACTTTCACGAACTATTCAGCGGCCGATAATGAAGGACTTGTATTAGATAATGTAACATGTTTGTTTCTTCAGAACGACCGTACATTGTGGGTGGGTACTCATGCCGGTATTTGTCGGCTGGATATTGCTTCGGGAAAATTTAGAGGTTATGGAAATGGAACATCTGTTGATAATCTTACTATTTATAGTATAAATCAAGATAAAGATGGTACAATCTGGCTAGGTACAACTTCAGGATTGTATAGATATAATCCGCAGACCGATAGTTTTCAGAGTTATAGTTTATCCGAACGTTTTCGCGATCTTGTGATAAATAGTATTGTACCATACAAGGATCAACTTTGGCTAAGTACAAATGAAGGTATTATTTGTTATGCCCCGAAGTTACAGGAAATACAGTATTTCTTGAGCAATAATGATTTGGGTGGTACAAATTTTATTCGCTCATCTTATTATATTAGTCCCGATAGAGAAATTTTTTTTGGTGCGGGAGACGGTTGTTATGCGTTTCACCCTGATAAATTGAATTTAGGAAAAGGATATGCTCCGAATGTGTACATTACTAATCTTGAAATATTTAATGAACCAATATTTGTAGGAAAACCTTATAAAAAACATATTATATTACAGAATGCTTTGGAGTATACAGAAGCTATTACTCTCCGATATTCCGAAAATAGTTTCACTTTACGTTTTGCGTCTCCTGATATCAAATACCCGTCTTCAGTTTATTATATGTGCTTTATGGAAGGGGTTGACAAGCAATGGGTTGCATATCCTCATACGCAACAGAGTGTCTCTTATGCCAATTTATCCCCGGGTAAATATATTTTTCATGTTTATGCCAGTAATATTTCTAACCAGAAAGACAAGAATGTAACGACATTATTGATTGAAGTTTTACCTCCTTTTTGGTTGACATGGTGGGCAAAAGCTGGTTATGTAATGTTGGGATTATTGGCTTTAGGTGGTATTATGTGGATTAGTTATGTGCGAATGAAAGACAAAAATGAACTCGAAATGGAACGGTTGAGGGCTAAAGAGCAAGAAGAATTGTCGCGCAACAAGATGCAGTTTTTTACGAATATCAGTCATGAGTTTCGAACTCCATTGACTCTTATTATTGCGCCTTTACAAGAGATACATCAGTCCGAAACAGATAAAGAACGTGCACATATATTGAAAATGATGCTGCGTAATGCAAATCGCCTGTTAAGGTTAATTAATCAGATATTAGACTTGAGGAAAGCTGAAAACAATAAGATAGAAATAAAGGTGCGTCCTATAAATCTGATTGGATTTGTTCAGGATTTTATAGGGATTTTTTCAGATGTGGTTCATCGTAAAAATATTTCACTTTCTCTTGACTACAATAGTAAGGATATAGAGGTGTGGTATGATCCGGATTTACTTGAGAAATGTCTATATAATCTGTTATCGAACGGGATAAAGTACACTGAAGATAGTGGTAAGATACATATATCTATTTATAAGAAGCCTGATAACAATGTCATTTTATCAATTACTGATAATGGTAGCGGAATCGATAAAACAGAACAGCCCTATTTATTTGATCGTTTTTATCAAGGAGAATATTCTAAAGGAGAGGGAACCGGAATCGGTCTGCATCTGGTTAAGACAATCGTAGAATTGCATCATGGATCTGTATCTGTTGATAGTGAACTCGGAAAAGGCAGCTGTTTTATGATTCGAATTCTTGCCGGACATGATCATTTCAATCCGGATGAATGTAACCCGATTGAATGGACTCCCTCTGATATAGAGCGGGAACAGGTGAAATCCGAAAATATAGCAGATGAGGATATGCTGAAAGAAGAGTCGTTAGACACAAAGAGTAAACCTCTGATTTTATTAGTGGAAGATGAGGTGGATATGCGTATGTATATCCGTCACGAATTACAAGATCAATATCAGATAGAAGATGTAACCAATGGACGAGAAGCATTGGCGAAGCTCAGGGCGATACATCCCGATCTAATTATAACGGATGTTATGATGCCTGAGATGGATGGTATTGAGTTTACTCGTATTGTGAAGGAGAATATCGATACATGTCATGTTCCGGTTATCTTGCTTACTGCAAATGGGGAGATTGAACAAAAACTCGAAGGTCTGGAAACCGGAGCGGATAGTTATATCGTAAAGCCTTTTCGTTTGGATTATTTGAAGATACGAGTAAAGAAATTATTGGATATTAGGAAAAAAATGCAGGAACGGTTTATAAGGATGATAAATCTCGAACCGCATGAGCTTGATGTTACTAATGCCGATGAAGTATTGTTGCAAAATAGTATCAGTTATATACGGGATAATATATCAAAAACAGATCTGTCAGTTGAGGAAATGGCTCGGGATCTGAATATGAGCCGTACAAATCTGCATCGCAAGATGAAAACTCTTATAGGTCAGAGTCCAGTCGAATTGATTAGATCTGTACGAATGAAGCAGGCTGCTTACTTGTTGGAAAATAGTACTTTGTCCATTTCTGAAATTGCATACGGAGTAGGTTATAACTCCTTGTCCTATTTTAGTAGCAGCTTTAACTCATATTGGGGTGTATCACCAAGCGCATACATTAAGAATAAGCAGGAAAAGAAAGAATAATGGCAGTTTAGCAATGGATTGGTACATTTCTTAAAGTTTGTGGTACAAATTTAAAAGCTTTGTTGAGGGGAACAATATAACTTCGGATGATATAATGTTAACCATATAATCTTATATTTTATGAGTTCAAGTTTAGCTGCTATAACAGAAGTTACCCCATTGTCAGAAAAAGATTGCTTTTATATCGCAGACAGGCATAAATCCGAATTTACATATCCTATTCATTCTCATGCCGAATTCGAATTGAACTTTGTCGCCAATGCAAGAGGTGTAAAACGAATCGTTGGTGATTCTATGGAAATTATAGGAGATTATGACCTTATATTGATAGCAAGTAAGGATTTGGAGCATGTTTGGGAACAAAATATCTGTGAATCAAAAGATATAAGGGAAATAACTATTCAGTTTTCCGACGATTTATTTTTCTCCAATTTTATAGATAAGAATCAGTTTGAATCTATCCGGATTATGCTCGAAAAGGCACAACGCGGACTTTCTTTCCCGATGGCCGCAATATTGAAGGTATACCAATTATTAGACCAATTGTCTCTTCAGCATAATGGTTTTTATGCTGTAATAAATTTTCTCTCTATTCTGCATGAGCTTTCTTTGTTTACGCATGAATCGAAAGTTTTGTCAAGTTCTTCTTATGCCAAAATGGATACGTACTCTGATAGCCTTCGTTTGCAGAAGATTCAAAAATATATAAATGAGAATTATAAAGAAGAAATCAGGCTTCCCTATTTGGCTGGACTTATTGGCATGACTTCTGCCGGCTTTAGCCGCTTTTTTAAACTGAGAACGGGCAGAGGACTCTCTGATTATATAATTGATATCCGCCTTGGACAGGCTTCCCGTATGCTTCTCGATACTATGATGACTATTTCAGAAATATGCTACGAAAGCGGATTTAATAATCTTTCGAATTTTAACCGCATATTCAAAAAGAAAAAAGGATGTTCACCAAAAGAGTTTAGGGAAAACTTCAGGAAAAAGAAACAGGTTATCTGATAAGTATTATTATTGGATAATATAGTACTGCTTATATTGAGTATACATGCCTATTTTTGTAGCAGGTCTTTCTGTATATAGAATTGTGTAGACTCAGAACCTTTCAAAGTTTATTGTTTAATGTTTGCTTTTGGCTAAGAAATGAAAAAATACAACCTAATATTTTTGTTGGTACTTTGCATTGTCTGTGTTTCCTGTAATCAGGATAAAAAATTATATGTACGTGACCGAATTGATTTGCAGGGAAGATGGGAATTTAGAATCGATTCTTTAAACGAGGGTGTTAAAGATCGTTGGTATATTCAGAATTTTTCTGATTCTGTGAGTTTGCCGGGAACTTTGGATACCAATAAAAAAGGTATCTTAAATACAAAAATGGACGAAACAACCCATTTGTCTCGAGAATATGTCTATACAGGGAAGGTCTGGTATAAGAGGTCGGTTAAAATACCGGATGGGTGGGATGCAAAGAATATCCGAATGGTACTTGAGCGTACAAAACCTACAAAATTATGGGTTGATGGTAAAGAGATAGGAGCAAACGATAATGTTTCGACAAGCCAGATATATGACCTCTCTGCATATTTATCTCCCGGAGCCCATGATATTGCAATTATGGTTGATAATGGAGAGTCCGTACCTCCTCAGATAATATCTAATTCACATGCTTATACCGAATCGACGCAAACGAATTGGAATGGTATTATCGGAGACATGTATTTGGAGGCAGCCAATACATTTCATATAAAAGATGTTCAGGTATATCCGGATGCAAAGAACAAAACAGTATTGGTTAAAATCAAATTTTCAGATCCGCAAAATATACAAAATGCAGAAATAGAACTAGCTGGTCAGGTATGGAATTCAGTCGAGAAAAGGACGGTTGAGCCCTTGAAGCAAGCTTTGGACTTGTCTAAGAATGAAGTAGACATAGTATATAATCTAGGGAAAGATGCTCTGTTATGGAGTGAATTTCATCCGGCTTTATATCGTTTGGATATTACATTAGCCGGAGATAAAATTTTTGATTCCCAATCGGTGAACTTCGGACTTCGTGATTTTACAACAAAAGGTACTCAGTTTTCAGTCAATGGTAATATTACATTCCTCCGAGGAAAGCACGATGCTTGTGTATTTCCTTTGACTGCTCATGTTGCAATGGATGTTGAAACATGGCGTAAATATTTTCAGACAGCTAAGCAATATGGTATTAATCATTATAGGTTCCATTCGTGGTGTCCGCCAAAAGCATGTTTCGAAGCTGCCGATATAGAAGGTATATATCTTCAGCCGGAGTTGCCGTTTTGGGGTACTATGGATAAAAATGACGGCAGGCTGATTTCATTCCTGTCCAAAGAAGGTATAAATATTCAAAATGAATTTGGTAATCATGCGTCTTTTGTAATGTTTGCTTTGGGTAACGAACTTTTTGGAGATCAGGAGGCTATGGATGATTTGATCAGTACTTTCAGGTCGATAGACAGCAATAGGCACTTATATGCTTTCGGAGCCAATAATTTCTTAGGATATAAGGGGCAAATTCCGGATGAAGACTTTCTGGTGACATGTCGTATCGGAGGTGCAAGTGATGATGCTCCTTTTAGTACACATGTTCGAGGATCATTCTCTTTTGCCGATGCGTATGATGGAGGATATATTAATCATTCCTATCCAAACTCGGAGATGAATTTCATAAAAGCAATCGAAGGATGTACCGTCCCGGTTATTAGTCATGAAACCGGTCAGTTTCAGGTCTATCCTGATTATAAAGAAATGAAAAAATACACAGGGGTACTCAAGCCTCGCAATTTTGAGGTGTTTAAGAAGAGATTGGAAAATGCTGGTATGCTCGATCAGGCTGATGACTTTTTCAAAGCATCCGGAAAATGGGCGGTACAGCTTTATAAGGCTGATATTGAAATGGATCTGAGGACTCCCGGTTTTGGAGGTTTTCAGTTACTCGATTTACAGGATTATCCGGGACAAGGATCTGCTTTTGTGGGTGTTTTGGATGCTTTTATGGATAATAAAGGGCTAGTGACTCCCGAAGAATGGAGAGAGTTTAGTGCTCCTGTAGTTCCTCTGTTTATAACTGAAAAATTTTGTTGGTCTAGCAATGAGTCTCTCAAAGGAATCGTGAAAGTGGCCAACTACTCTGAAAGCTCTCTGAAAGGGAAAAAAATACAATGGAGTTTAAATAGTGAAAAAGGACAGAGTCTGCAAGAAGGTTCTATTGATATATCTTCTGATAAACAGGGGCTCTTAGATTTAGGTGAGATCCGAGCAAAGTTATCTTTTGCTTCAATTGCTCAAAAAGTAATACTAAGTCTACGTATCTCAGATACAGAGTATAAGAATACATATCCTTTATGGATTTATCCCGAAAAAGCAGATGTTGATATTCCGGATGATATTGTCGTGACTACAAAGCTAGATGTAGCTGTAATCAGTAGACTGAAACAGGGAGGACGGGTTTTGTGGTTTCCTGATCGGAAAGAATATGTGGGTTCTACGGTAGGTGGTTTATTTCAGACTGACTACTGGAATTACCGTATGTTTAAAACTATCTGCGAAAATATTCATAAACCCGTATCTCCCGGTACATTAGGAATATTGACAAATCCGAAGCATCCGATTTTTAAAGATTTTCCTACCGAGTTTCATACTAGTTGGCAATGGTTTCCGATTATCAAAAACAGTTATCCATTAATTATGGATAAAATGCCGGCGACATATCGGCCGATAGTGCAGGTTATAGATAATGTGGAGAGAAATCATAAACTCGGGCTGGTTTTTGAATTTAAGGTAGAAAAAGGAAGTTTACTGATTTGCATGTCTGATTTAAAGGCCGCGATGGATAAACCAGAGGTGAGACAATTGTATTACTCTATGATTAATTATATGAAGTCAGGAGCTTTTAATCCACAATCAAAACTAGATATAAGCTCTTTGAATAAATTATTTAGCCCTGTGACACCTTCAGCTAAAATAGATTTATTGAAAAATATCTCATACCATTAATGAAGCTAAGACTAATAATAAACCACCATATATAAAATCGAATAAATAATGAAAAAACTGATACTTTTCGCTATTTCGGCATTATTAATATTTTCTTGTACCCAAAATAAAAAGACAGAATCTCCTTCATCTTCAGAGAATTTTGTGAAACAAAAAGGCGGTCAATTTGAGATTGGAGATAAGCCTTATTATTTTATCGGGACTAATTTCTGGTATGGTGCTATACTTGGATCTACCGGACAAGGAGGTAATAGAGACCGTTTGCTTAAAGAACTTGATTTTCTGAAAGAAAATGGAATTAACAATCTGAGAGTATTAGTTGGAGCAGATGGGTATGCAGGTCAAGCAGTAAAAGTAATGCCGACACTACAACTCGAACCGGGTATTTACAACGATACTATTTTTGATGGATTAGATTACCTGCTTGTAGAAATGCATAAAAGAGATATGCGTGCTGTATTATTTTTGAATAACAGCTGGGAATGGAGTGGAGGATATGGGCAATACCTGAATTGGGCGGGTAAAGGAGATGTTCCTGATAAAGGGGTACATGATTGGCCTGTCTTTGTTAAATATGTAGCCCAGTATGCTGAATGTGATAGTTGTCACACTCTTTTTAACAACCATATAAAAGCGGTTTTGTCGAGAAGTAATCGATATACAGGCAAAAAATACACCGATGATCCCACTATAATGTCATGGCAGATAGGTAATGAGCCCCGTGTATTTAGTGATGCTGCCAAACCTGCGTTTACCAAATGGATTAAAGAAGCTGCATCTCTTATTAAATCGTTAGATTCCAATCATCTGGTCTCTATAGGTTCGGAAGGAATATGGGGATGTGAAATGGATTCAGCGTTATTCGAAGAGATTCATGCAGATAAAAATATCGATTATCTGACAATGCATATCTGGCCTAAAAACTGGAGTTGGATAGATATTTCGGATATTCCTAAATCGGTAGATGCCGGAATTGTAAATACCGATCAATATATGTCGGAACATATCCGTATTGCACAAAAATTAAATAAACCTATTGTTTTGGAAGAATTTGGTTTTCCCCGCGATAATCACAAGTATACATTGGATGATCCTACTACAGCCAGAGACAAGTATTACCGGAATATATTCCAACAGTTGGTGAAATCGTCTAAAGCCAACGGGGTATTTGCCGGATGCAATTTCTGGGCTTGGGGTGGATTCGGCCGTCCGCAACATGAGTTCTGGAAACCTTGGGATGACTATGTCGGTGATCCGTCACAGGAAGAGCAAGGTTTAAATTCCGTTTTTAACACAGACTCCACTATAAAAGTAATTAAAGAATTTTCAGATCAATTAAAGTAACGGATAATGAAACAGAAACTTTGGGTTGCCGTATTTATTGTATGGTCTATGGGTATATTTGCTCAGAAGTTTGATAATCTGGCTAAAACTCCTCAGATGGGATGGAATAGCTGGAATAAATTTGCTACAAATATAAATGAGCAAATGGTAAAAGAAATGGCTGATGCAATGGTTGGTTCCGGGCTTAAAGATGCCGGATATAACTATATATTATTAGACGACGGTTGGATGGATATGCAGCGTGATTCGCTGGGAAACCTTGTTCCTCATCCTGAAAAGTTCCCGAATGGAATTAAAATTGTTGCCGATTATGTACATTCCAAAGGATTGAAGTTCGGTTTATATAATTGTGCAGGAGCAAAAACATGTGCAGGGTATCCCGGAAGCAGGGGACATGAATATCAGGATGCTATGAAATATGCCGAATGGGGAGTCGATTATTTAAAATACGATTGGTGTGATACTGGCAATATGAATGCAGCGGAGGCATATACTACCATGCGAGATGCTTTATATGCTGCCGGACGTCCTATCTTTTTAAGTATATGCGAATGGGGAGATAATGAACCTTGGAAATGGGCTCCGGTCATAGGTCATAGTTGGCGTACTACGGGCGATATATATAATTGTTTCGAATGTGAACATAATCATGGAACATATTCTTCCTGGGGAGCTATTAATATTCTCAATATGAGAGATCAAGAGATGTTGCGGAAAGTTTCAGGGCCCGGACATTGGAATGATATGGATATGCTGGAGGTTGGCAATGGCGCTTTTTCATTATATGAAGAGCAAACTCATTTCGCTTTGTGGGCTATACTTAATTCTCCTCTTATTTTAGGGAATGATTTAAGGGATATCTCTAAGGAAACATTGCAAATTCTTACAAATAAAGATATCATTGCGATTAATCAGGATTCTTTAGGAATACAGGGCTTTAAATATACCACAGAAGGAAAAGTCGAAATATGGGTCAAACCTATGATTAATGGAGAATGGGCTGTTTGCTTTTTTAATCATTCTCAGGATGGTATCGATTTCTCTTTTGACTGGTCGAAACATTTAATCAAGGATGAGTTATTTAATAAAGAAATAAGTTTTAACGATAAAAATATCTATAAGCTTAAAGACTTATATCAACAGAAACAGATAGGAACTACTAAAAATATATTAAAGCAAAGATTGGGGAAAAATCAATCGTTAGTCGTCAAACTTTTTAAATAAAGGAATAAAACAATAGCAGAGGCAGATCTAATGGAAATATTTAAAAGGGGGATACATTTTAGCAAAAGGAGGTGGATATAAAACCTCCTTTTTGCATGATACTATCCCACAGTTTAAAAACCTTATTAATGTTTGAATAATATTATACTTAATAAAAGTTGGTACAAATTTAAAAACATTAGGTACAAAATTGAAAGTGGGTTGTTCGCTTATAAGGTACATTTGTGCATCTAATAAATGTTAACTAATACTTTAATATCTTGTTTACCATGAAGCATAATTTTACGGTATTACCTGAAATCACACCTCTATCTGATAAAGATTGTTTTTATATTGCGGATAGATATAACACAGAGTTTACAAGTCCTTTGCAAAGGTATGCAGAATTTGAACTGAATTTTACGGCATATGCATCGGGAGTAAAGAGAATTATCGGAGATTCTATTGAAGTTATCGGAGATTACGATTTGATATTGTTAGCGAATGAAAATCTCGAGCATGTATGGGAGCCGGATCAGTATAAGTCAAGTAATGCAAGAGTCCTTACAGTTCAGTTTTCTTCGGATTTGTTCATTCCTAATTTGTTGAAAAAAAGTCAATTCGGGTCAATTCGACGAATGTTGGATAAGGCAAAAGAAGGCTTGTCATTTCCTATGTCGGCAGTGCTGAAGGTATATAAGTCTCTGGATATGTTGTCATCTGAAAAAAATGGGTTCTATTCTGTGATGAAGTTTCTTTCAATCTTATATGAGTTGTCTCAGTTTTATCATGAAGCCCGAACTTTGTCAAGTTCTTCGTTTGCGAGAGTGAGAGCTCATTCCGAAAGTCGTAGGATTCAGAAAGTGCATGAATTTGTAGAATGTCATTACAGAGAAGACTTGCGTTTGGATCAGTTAGCCGATTTGTCGGGTATGACTCCTGTTTCATTCAGTCGTTTTTATAAGCAGCGTACCGGAAAGAGTGTTTCAGATTATATTATTGATATGCGTTTGGGACATGCGATCCGTTTACTTATCGATTCAGAAATGCCTATTTATGAAATCTGCTATGAATCAGGCTTTAATAATGTATCTAATTTCAATCGTATATTTAAAAAAAAGAAAGACTATTCTCCAAAAGAATTCAGAGACAACTATCGGCGTAAAAGATTATTTGTCTGATTGATTTGTAAAACTAAATAATAAGATATGCTCATGTTATTTTATGTTTTAGTACTATCTAAAACATCGATGTGATACTATTATGATGATAGTGTAAAATATAATATAGCTTAGTAGTGTTTTCTTTATTGCTTATTATTATTCTAGATTTGTTGTTCAATTATTTGATAATGAGTTGTTTGTTTTTTTTATCTTTAAAGTCTTTTTCTATAGCCTTAAAATATGAATAATATCTGATTCCCTTACCGAATTTGAAAATCCAGCAAATTATAATAGATGTAGAAAAGTATCATTAATAGATAAAATAATGTCAATTATTGATTTTAGCTTTCTATAGATTTGTATCTGTAATGTTTTGCCCTAATTATTAACTCTTATTAAGTCTTTATGATTATGAATAAAATCCAAACATGATAATAACCTTTTAATACATGTGGATATTCGAAGCATGGTTCTCTACCTGAATTTAATTATGTATATCAAGAATATACAAAGTCTCATAAAAACACAATAGTATTACATGAAAAATAACGAATTTAAACAAAGTTCGGTAAAGACTAAAGCCTCTCCTATATTGGGATATCTGGTTTTATTTTTATTACTGATTATTCCTCTTGCCGGATATTCTTCTAAAGGGTCTGTAGGAGTAGAAACGAAGGAAACTCAACAAGGCGAGCCAACAGTGAGGGGAACAGTCAAGGATGCAGCCGGCGAACCTTTAATCGGGGTAAGTGTGACAGTCAAAGGATCGACAAATGGAACATTGACTGATATTGATGGTAACTATTCTCTTAAAACATCTAATTCCAATGCAGTTCTGGTTTTTAGTTATATAGGTTTTAAAACACAAGAACTGGCAGCTGGCGGACGCACCGAATTGTCTATAACCATGCAAGAAGACCAGAGTGTGTTAGATGAGGTTGTAGTAGTGGGATACGGTGTTCAGAAGAAAAAGCTTATAACAGGTGCTACGGTACAAGTAGCCGGAGATAATTTAATAAAGCTAAGTACACCCAGTGCCTTTAGCGCATTGCAAAGTCAAACTCCCGGGGTTAATATTACAGCGTCTTCCGGACAACCCGGCGAAAGCTTCAAAGTATATATACGTGGGGTCGGTACTACCGGTAATTCAGCACCCTTGTATGTAATTGATGGTGTTGCGGGAGGAAATATCGATAATTTAAATCCTGCTGATATTGAGTCTATCGATGTCTTGAAGGATGCTGCATCTGCCGCGATTTATGGAGCCCGTGCCGCCAATGGTGTAATATTAGTTACAACAAAGCAAGGGAAATCCGGAAAGGTTCAAGTATCGTATGACGGATATTATGGTGTTCAGAATGTTTATAAGATGGCATCAGTACTCAATGCCCAGCAATATATGCAGATAATGGACGAGGTGAATTTTAATGAGGGGCTTGATTCTTATGATTGGAAAAAATATCTGGGTGACAAATACGACTCGGTACAGAATGGTACATGGAAAGGCACAAATTGGCTCGAAGAGATGAGAAATAAAAATGCGCCGATGCAGAATCATGCTATAAACCTGACCGGAGGATCAGATCTCTCTAAATTTTCTATGGGAGTATCATATACATCACAGGAGGGCGTTTTTGGAAAACCTGTTCAGTCTCAATATGAAAGAACATCTGCACGTCTTAATTCGGAGCACATTCTTCTAAAAGGAGCGGGTCGGGATATTATAAAGGTTGGAGAAAATCTCACTTACAGTTATACAATAAGAAATGGTATCGGTATTGGTACTCAGTATTGGAATGATATTTCAAGTGCATTAAGAACAGCCCCTATTATGCCTTTGTATGATAGCAATGGCAATTATTTTGACCGTGCGGCAAAAGATGCCTTGGGACTGACTGCATATGATGCTTCGATGGCCAACCCAATTGCAGATATGGTTTATGAGCGTGGTAATAATACTACTAAAAATCATAATCTGAATATGACTGCATACCTACAAATAGAACCGATAAAAAACTTAGTTTTTAGAAGCCAGTTCGGATATAAGATGAGTTCAAACAGTTATAGGTCTTACACTCCTACTTATGACTTGTCGGCAACTGTTGCTAATCAGACTTCACGCGTCAGCCAGAATGGAGGTTCTGGATGGAGTTATACATTAGATAATACCTTGAACTATAAGTTTGCCTTGAATGCCCACCATTTTGATGTACTGGGAGGGCAATCTTTAGAAAAATCGGGGATGGGTGAAACTTATGGAGGAGTAGGTGGTAATCTGATCTTCGATGGATATAAGTATGCTTATCTGGATAATGCTCAGGGATTGATATCCGGAGTTACGTCTGTAACCGGTGCTCCTTGGGACGAAGGTAGGCTTGTATCTTTCTTTGGACGTTTAAACTATGACTGGAATGAAACATATATGGCTACTTTGATTATAAGAGCTGATGGTTCATCAAATTTTGCTCGCGGTAATCGTTGGGGATATTTTCCTTCTGTTTCAGCCGGTTGGGTAACTACCAATGAGAAATTTATGGAATCGTCTCGTTCTTGGCTCGATTTTCTTAAATTAAGAGCAAGCTGGGGGCAAAATGGTAATTGTAATATTCCCAATTTTTATTACTTAGCCACTGTATCATTTGATGATACAGCTGCCTATTCGTTCGGTAATAACAAAGATTCTCAAACAACGGGTGGTTATGCAAATGTTTTACCTAATCCCGATGTTAGCTGGGAAACATCAGAACAACTTGACTTAGGAATAGATGCTCGTTTCTTGAATTCGCGTCTGGCGCTCACTTTCGATTGGTACAAGAAAACAACTAAAGACTGGTTGGTACAACCTCAGATCTTAGGAGCCTTAGGTATGGGGACTAGTGGTGCTCCTTGGATTAATGGGGGAGCAGTAGAAAATAAAGGTATTGAAATCGGATTAACATGGAATGATAAGATTGGCAGTGACTTTACTTATGGAATTAATACAAATGCAACATTTAATAAAAATAAAGTAACCGAAATTAAGAACTCAGAAGGTATAATTCATGGAGCAGCCAGCGTATTGGCACAAGGTACCCCCGAAATGTATAGAGCCGAAGTTGGTCAGCCTATAGGTTATTTCTATGGGTACAAAACCTCCGGTATTTTTCAGAATCAAGCCGAAATAGATGCATGGAAAGCAGCCGGAAATGGAATCCTTCAGGGAAATGTTCAACCCGGAGATGTAAAATTTGCAGATCTCAATCATGATGGTGTTATTGATGATAAGGATAAGACCAATATTGGTAATCCTCATCCTGATTTTACTTTAGGTTTTAGTTTCAATATGGGATATAAGGGCTTTGATCTGAGTGTGACGACTTATGGAGCGTTTGGCCACCAAATTGCAAAATCGTACCGTAAATTTTCTGATGGAAGGCATGAAAATTATACAACCGATGTATTTGAACGTTGGCACGGAGAAGGAACTTCTAATAAGTATCCTAGATTAACATCCGGATCGAATGCTAACTATATGAATATCTCTGATTTATATATAGAAAATGCAGACTACTTAAAAATTCAGAATATAACATTAGGATACGATTTCAAAAAGTTATTTCCCAGAATGCCTTTAGGACAGGCTAGATTGTATTTTACTGCACAAAACTTGTTTACTATAACAGGATATTCAGGTATGGATCCTGAAGTAGGTTATGGTGGAGGTACAGACAGTTGGGCTTCAGGTGTTGATGTTGGTTATTATCCTACGCCCAGAACATATCTTTTCGGAGTAAACCTCAAATTTTAAGATGTAAGACTTATTGTCATAATTTTTTACGGAAAAACATGAAAAAATTAAAATACTTAGCACTATCAGCAATTGCATTATTATTTGCAAGCTGTGAAAGTTTTCTGGACACAGAAAACTATACGGAAAAGAATACATCAAACTATCCGCAGACATTGGCTGATGCTCAGCAGGTAATAGCCGGGATTTACAATAACTTGAGTGTTGTGAATGCTAATCCTCAGTATTCGTTCCATATGGTATCGGAACTTGCGTCTGATGACCGTTTTGGAGGAGGAGGTATCAACGACAGGCAGTTACAGGCAATAGATTTGCTTATGGCTCCGGGTACTGATATGATGAGGCAGTTCTGGATAGACCGTTATGCCGGTATACAACGAGCCAATAATGCGATTGAAACACTGGGAAATTGTACCGGTTATGAAAGTGAAAATCAAAAGAATCAGATGATCGGGGAAGCTCATTTTCTACGTGCTTTCTATTATTATGAGTTAGCATCATTGTTCGAAAATATTCCTTTGATTATTTCTACCGCAACAAGTGGAACTACCCCTCAGGCAGATCCAGCAGAAACGTGGTCTCAGATTATTTCGGATCTTAAGTCTGCTATTGAATTAATGCCTGCTCAGAAAACTACAACAGCTAATGCCGGGCACGTAGACAAATATGCAGCGGAAGCGATGATGGCCCGTGCATTCTTATTTTATACAGGTTTCTATAAGAAAACAGATATAACATTACCCGATGGAAGTACTGTTTCTAAAAATGACGTAATAGGCTGGATTGATGACTGTGCCAACAATTCGGGTTATAGTTTAGTACCTGATTATCGTAATCTGTGGGCTTATTCTAACAGGCTGACTAAAGAGGATTATACATATACAAAAGGGCAAAATCTGAAATGGGTTGAAGATGATAATGCTGTGAATCCCGAATCGATGTTTGCCATTAAATACTCTAAATTTGCAAGCTGGAGCACAACTATCGGATATTCAAATGGATATGCTCTTTTCTTTGGTGTGAGAGGAAGTCAGGATCTGGGAAATACATTTCCATTTGGTCAGGGCTGGGGGGCAGGTCCTGTATCTCCCGCATTGTGGAAAGATTGGACTGCTGCAGAACCTCAGGATATGAGACGCCAGGCATCAGTATGTAATATTCCAAATGAGTTACCGAAGTATACAAAAGGAGGGTGGACTGATTTTGTACAGGAAACCGACTTCTACGATAAGAAAAACTCACCTATTTCATCGAAGAAAACAAGTGGAGATGGTTATTGGGAAACTTTCGAACAGGATATGTATAGCTATTCGACTGTAAACTTCCAGTTATCCAATATACACGATTTGGTTTTAATCCGTTTTGCCGATGTTTTATTGATGCAGTCTGAATTAAAACAAGATGTTTCTGGTATCAATAAAGTTCGCGAGCGATCAGGTCTTGATCCTATTGGTACATATAGTGATGATGCTTTGAGAAATGAACGGCGTTGGGAGCTAAGCTTTGAAGGAGTTCGCTGGAATGATATTCGCCGCTGGCATATTGCCGAGACAGCATTGGCGGTACAGAATAATCAGGCGGTATATTTTCAGGGACAAGCCGATAAAAATGTTACGACTAATAACGGAGGAGGTTATGTTGCGCGTTATACAGCAACAAATGGCGGATTTTTCCCTATACCCGAATCTGAGATATCATTGTCAGGCGGAGTATATAAGCAAAATGCCGGATGGGAATCAGGAACATTGTATTCCGGATGGAAATAATCGTATAACTCTAAATCAGAAGAAAACATGAAATATATATTCAATTCAATAATAGCAGGTGTTCTTACAGCTCTGTTTCTTGCTTGTGATCCGATTGTGGATGAGAAGGGAGTAGGAGAAGTTATAACTTCTGCCGATCAGATACAAGCGACTATAACCCCAGTGGTACAAAACGGATTAAATACGAATAAAGTAAAAGTTAGTTGTAAAAGCCCTGTTTCGTGTCAATGGACGGATGGAGTAAACTTATATGCAAGTTCCGAAACTGAGTTGACTTTACTTCTTGCCGGCTCCCAGACGATAACCCTGAATGCTTTAGCTGCAGATGGGACTGTGTTCGAGAAAAAATTTGAATACAATGTCGAATCTATGTACTATCCGGTGGCTCCAGAGTATGGCTATTTCTGTGGAGCAGGAGAGAAAGTATGGACATGGGCAGATACTAAATGTTTTGGGAATGGCGGTGGATCGGATACCGGGCCAGCTTGGTGGATATTAAATCCCGAAGACATTAAAGAGCAATGTGTAAGTAAGAATCTTCCTTTGGATGGTAAAGGGGCTACTATGCAATTTATTCTGAGCGGAAAGAAAATGATAAAGACGACGATGGATGGTGTTAAATATGAAGGTAAATTCGATTTTGACATGACTGCAGGCACCAGCGGATGGTCTTTAGGTACTGTTACTTTTACAAATACGAATATATTATGTGGTTATGACTTCAATGATGCAAGTTATTCAGCCTGGAGTAAATACAATATTATATATCTAGATGACGAGAAAATGGTTCTGGGAGCTCAGGAACATGCTCCAAATTCTAATTATTGGTATTGGGTATTCAAGGCTCAGTAAACGATGTGTGCAAATTGAATCTTAGATGGTTAGAAAGAAGTGAGGGTTGGCCTCACTTCTTTTGATCATTTAAGCAGTATTTATTCCATATCTGTAGTGTAATTTGTTTTTGATAAAATTTCAATCAAATATTCTATTAAGTAACAGCGAATACTTAATGCTGTAATTTTCGAAAATAACTAACTTTGTTATATCTGGAGGCAATAAAATCCGGAGACTTTAAATCTGAAGAAAAATACATGGAACATTTATGAATAAGATATTTAAACATTTTGACTGGTGTTTGTCTTTGGTTTTCGGCATCATGATATTTGTGTTTTTCGCTTTCTTTTATAGATATCATCTGCTATATCAGGAACAATTACAGTTATTCCTCTTTACTTCTTATTACTTATCGGATTTGATGGGGCGTCCCGGAGGTCTGGCTGATTACTTTGGTACATTTTTTACCCAATTTTATTATTATCCGTTAGCCGGAGCTTTATGTATAGCTTCTTTTTTAGTTCTCCTACAGCTTGTTGTTAAGAGATTATGTAATAAATGGGGAGTGGATTCTCCTGTGGTTTTACCATTTTCATTTGTACCTTCCATATTGATGTGGGCTTTATTGTGCGACGAGAATTATTTGCTTACAGCTTTGTTAGCCATTCTTTTGACCATGATTCCCTCATTATTATATTTGAAAATTAAGAGTTCTTCCATCAGATTGATTTTTGTGGTTCTAATGTTTCCTCTTTTATATTGGTTTGCAGGAGGGGTATTCTGGATATTCGGTATTTTATGTATTTTATCCGAATGGTTTTGTTTCAAACAATTGTCTAAGTTCACTTGGGGAGTATTATTGATTATTATAGCTGGTTCAGTGATGTTTTATCCTTTGATATCCGGCTTGTTCTTACAATATCCTGAAAGCCAGCTTTGGTGGGGGATCGGTTATAACCGTTATCCTGTTGTATTGCCTTATTCCATTTTGGTTGTATGGGTGTCAATTGCTTTGGTACCGTTGTGTTTTGTTCTGATGAGGAATCGATTGAGTAAATTAAAATATCCTCGTTTTACGGTTGTTGTCAGTATTGTATTGGTCTTTGTCTTTGCGTTTTTTGCTCTTAAATCAGTTATTGATTGGCGCAAGGAAGAGGTGATGGCATATGATTATTATACTAGAGTCAAAAATTGGAAGAAAATAATAGATATGGCTAATCGGAAAGATCCCGATACACCTTTATCTGTAACTTGCCTTAATCTTGCCTTATATAAAGATGGCGCGATGGGGAATAGTATGTTTCGTTATTTTCAGAATGGTCCCGAGGGGTTACTACCTGCGTTTCAACGGGATTTTACATCACCCCTTATTGCCGGAGAAGTTTATTATCATTTGGGCTTTCTCAATACATCAATGCGGTATTCATTCGAAGCGATGGAAGCTTTGCCTGACTATAAAAAAAGTTCGCGTGCAATGTTGCGTATCGCTGAGGTTAATTTATTAAATGGAGAAAACAAAGTTGCTGAAAAATATTTGAGAATATTACAACATACCTTATTCTATAATGAAAAAGCAACCCGTATGTTGGAATGCTTGGGAGATGACCGGAAAATAAAAGGGAGAGAAGAATGGATTCATTTACAAAAGATAAGAATGAAGTCAGACTTTCTTTTTAGTGAAAACGAAAAGGATCAAATGCTTGGACTATTGTTTGTAAATAACCAGTCCAACAAGATGGCCTTCGAATATTTAATGGCATATACTTTGCTTATAAAAGATCTTGATCATTTCGTGCAGTATTTTCCATTAGGAAAAAAACTGGGATATAGAGAAATTCCCGCTCATTATCAGGAGGCATTACTTTTTTATTGGATAAATACGGGACATGATATTAACGATTTACCTTGGAGTATAGATTCTCCGGTTATTCAGAATTATATAAACTTTTCGAAAGCATTGGCTGCCGGAGCAAATGCAAACTCATTGTATCGGGGCTTTTCCCAAACGTATTGGTATTACCTGCAATTCTCAGGCGGAGATCGGGTAGATTATACGCAAAAACCGATTTATTAATATCGTTCAGTGTTATAAGTGATGAATGCTGATATGTCTGAAAAAAAAATTACATATGATTCGACTGATTTTTACTTTTATAATTGCTTTACTTACATTCTCAGGATGTTGGGAAGAAATAACAAGCCCTTATATCGTAGATGATTATCCATCTATTTATCCGGATTATATAAATGTTACAGTTCCGGTCAGTATTGCGCCTCTAAATTTTATGGTAAAGTCTATTGTTTTTGATAAGATAGATGTTCATCTGAAAGGGAAAAAAACAGGAGAAATCAGAGTCCAGGATAGTAAACTGGCTCAGTTTCCCGAAAAAGAATGGCATCGCTTACTCGAAGATAATATAGGATCGGAGATAGAAGTGCAGGTAAGTTTGAAGTCTGATAATAAATGGAAGAGGTATAAGAGCTTCAGTATTTATGTAAGTGAATTTCCGATTGATTATGGACTGGTCTATCGTCTGATAGCTCCGGGATACGAAGTCTATAGCAAAATGGGTATATATCAACGGGATTTATCTTCATTCAGTCAGAAAGCAATTTTTGAAAATACAATGATACCCGGTTCATGTGTTAATTGTCATGCTTTCAATCAAAATGATCCGGCATCTATGAGTCTGCATATCCGAGGAGCACATGGAGCAACCATGTTACAAATTGATGGCAAGATGCAATTGTATAAAACAAAGACCGACAGTACTATAGCTTCATGTGTATATCCATATTGGCATCCTACCGGACGTTATATAGCATATTCACTGAATCAGACAAAACAAGGGTTTCATGAGATTCATAATAAGCGGGTAGAGGTATTTGATGAGGCTTCTGATGTAGTTGTGTACGATACAAGAAAAAATCAGCTATTGACAAGTTCTTTACTAAAGACCGAGAACTTCGAAACTTTTCCTGTTTTTTCGCCAGATGGAAAGACTCTTTATTTTTGCTCTTCGAAAAAATACGATATACAATCAGGTTATCAGAATATAAAGTATAGTCTTTACAAAATATCATTCGATCCCCAGACTGGAAATTTCGGAACTACTATCGATACATTGGTTTCTGCTGAACAAACCGGAAAGACAATCTCATTTCCAAGACCTTCTTTTGATGGAAAGTATCTCATGTATACACAGGCCGATTATGGGAATTTTACAATTTGGCATAAAGAAGCTGATTTATATTTATTGAATTTAAAAGATGGTACGACCAGACGAATGGATGAAGTGAATAGTGATGATACCGAAAGTTTTCATGATTGGAGCAGTAATTCCCACTGGTTTGTATTCAGCAGCAGGAGAGGAGACGGATTATATACCCGCCTTTATATTGCTTCGATTGATAATGATGGAAAGATATCCAAACCTTTTTTATTACCCCAGGAAGATCCGGAATATTACGATTTTTCGTTGTATTCTTTTAATGTTCCTGAATTTATAAAGGCTCCCGTAAATGTAAATGCAAGAGATCTGGAACAAAAATTACTGTCGGGAGACAGAATCCAGATGGGACTTAAATGACAGATGTTGATTCAACATATATTATTACAGGATGTAAAATAGGTATTTAAGAATAGCTGTTTATTTCTTCTTATCAGTATTGATAAAATTCTAATTTACTTCTAATGTAGGTCTAAATTACATTTAATGTTTAGGAAATACATTTGTCCGAAAATATATTATTGGAGGATGAAGAAGTATTGGTCAGGTTTAGCTTTCATATTGTTTATATCCGTTTTTACTGTTCAAGGTCAGAATTTTATGAGGTTAACGCCTTCTGATATAGAATCTTTGTTCTTGAAACAGAATCTGAAACTGATAGCGGAACAAATGAATATTGACATTGCCGACGCCGAAATAGTACAGGCCAAATTATGGGACAACCCTAATTTGTCTGTCAGCGGCATTAATTTGTGGAGTACAAAAAGTCAGCGGGACGGCAATCCGGAATTAAGTTCCCCTCTGTTTGGTAATTTCGGCAAACACACACAATTTTCGGTTGAGCTCAGTCAACTGATACAAACTGCAAATAAGAGAGGAAAACTTGTTGCTCGGGATAAAATATCGAAAGAAATAGCCGTACAAGAATTCGAAACAGTTTTGAGAGGTCTCAAAAGTGAACTCCGAAAATCTATAGATGAGATCATTTACTGTCAGAATTATCAGGCGGTATTACAAAAGCAGCAGTATTCCTTAGATCAGCTCATAGAGTCGTATCGGAAGCAGGTTGCTCAAGGTAATATTGCTAAATCGGAGCTGTTTAGGTTGCAATCGTCTTTACTCGAATTGGAAAATGAGATTAATGAGAACAACGAAGACCTGAATGGAAAAATTAAGACTCTGAAATCTTTATTATCAATTGATCCTTTGATCAATATTGAAGTAGAAGAAATATCTTCAGGAGCGATTGATCCTGATTCGTTGATTCTGGCGCACCTTCTGTCTCAGTCAATAGAAAACCGTCCAGAGCTGAAAATAAATAAATTACAGACCAAGTATTTCGAAAAATCGTTGGCCTATGAAAAAGCTCAGCGTGTGCCTGACATAACTCTTAGCGCAAATTATGATCGCTTTGGCGGAGTATGGAAAGATTTTGTAGGTTTCGGTATAAGCTTCGATCTTCCTTTTCTGAACAGAAATCAAGGAACGATAAAGGCTGCCGGTATCGCCAGAGATCAGAACTTATATATGGAAAAATTACAGATCAATGAGACCGGCCATGAGGTTGTTGAAGCATACAATAACTATAGTCAGGCATATCTATTCTACCAGAAAATAAACAAAAACGAACTTTTATCCGACCTCGATAATATGCTGGATATCTATACCCGAAATTTGATAAATAAGAATATAAGCATGGTCGAATTTATTGATTTCATGGATGCATATAAAAGTAATAAACAAACAGTCTTAGCGGCGGAGAAGAAAATGAAACTTCAATTTGAAGACCTGCAATATGTCGTTGGTACAGAACTGAAAAAATAACTATTATGATAAAGAAATACATAGCAGCATTTGTCTTAATTCCCTATCTTCTTATTTCGTGTGCTCAAAAGGAGGATAATAAAACCCAGCAGCCCGAACAGACTAAAGAAGCTTTCTTAAAAGATGTAAAGACCATACCTGCAGCACTAAGCACTCAAGACCAAGAACTAACACTGGCCGGAAAGGTAGAATGCGATCCTGATAAAATGATAAATTATACTCCTTTGATCAATGGAGTTGTAGACCGTACTTATTTTTCGCTAGGAGATAAAGTACAACGTGGACAAGGTATGCTCGATATGAGAAGTACGGAGCTCAGCTCGATTCATTCAGAGAATATCTCTTTGGAAGCTGATGTAAAATTGGCGGAACGTGAATTAAAAACGGCTCAAAGCATGTATAATGACGGTATGCTGTCTGAAAAAGAATTAATGGAGGCTCAAGGTAAACTAAAACAGGCTCAGGCGGCATTAGGTAAAGTAAAAGCTGATGCTTCAGTCTATGGTATACGAAATTCCAATGGTTCTTTTTCAATAAAGGCTCCTATTTCGGGATATGTAACAGCCAAAAATGTTTCTTCCGGAACTACAGTATCAGAGGGAAGTGATCCTCTTTTCACGATTGCAGACTTGAGCAGTGTCTGGAT
Source organism: Indolivaga capnocytophagoides (assembly GCF_036511535.1). Taxonomy (GTDB): domain Bacteria; phylum Bacteroidota; class Bacteroidia; order Bacteroidales; family Dysgonomonadaceae; genus Dysgonomonas_A; species Dysgonomonas_A capnocytophagoides. The sequence goes on from NZ_AP028867.1 coordinate 249,363, forward strand.
TGTAGCTAATGTATATGCCGGTAATTTACAATTTGTACATGAAGGAATGGGTGTTGAAATAACGTCAATGTCTTATCCCGGAGAAGTATTTTATGGTAAAATAAGCTCGGTTCCCCAGATATTCGATTCTGAGGAAAAAGTACTTAAGGCACGTATTGTTATGCAGAATAAGGATTTGAAATTCAAACCTGAAATGTCGGTTGTGGTGAAGCTGAAAAATGAGACACAGATCAAATGTATTGCCTTGCCGTCAGATGCATTGATCTTTGATGATAATAAATACTTTGTTGTAGTGGAGGAAGCCGAAGGTAAGTTTGTATATAAAGAAGTGACTTTACAGGGGCATAATAATAAGACATCTTACATTTCATCAGGAGTGGCAGAAGGCGAGAATGTGGTCATCCGAAATCAGCTGTTAATTTTTTCAGGATTGAAAGGCAATTGAGGGTTACAGACCTTTTTGCTGCTTTAGTAAGTAAATCCGCCAAAGTCTGTTATAAACTAAAAATATTTACCGTAAGATAGAACCATGCATAAATTTGTAGAGAAAATAATAGCTTTTGCTCTTCGCAATCATATCCTTATTCTTTTTTTGACTGCGATATTATTTGTAGCTGGAGTTGTATGCTATATAAATACTCCCATCGAGGCTTACCCTGATGTGACCAATACCCGTGTGAGGATTATAACCCAATGGCCGGGGCGAAGCGCCGAGGAAGTCGAAAAATTTGTGACTTTGCCTATTATGCGGGAAATGAATACCATCCCCCGTAAGACTGATGTGCGTTCTACATCTTTATTCGGATTATCCGTTGTTACTGTTATTTTTGAAGATGGAGTTGATGACTTTTTTGCCCAGCAATACTCATCTAACAGAATGCAGGATCTGGATTTGCCCGAAGGAGCTGATCCATCTATCGAGCCGCCTTCGGGAGCTACCGGTGAAATTTATAGATACATCATTAAAAGCGATCTGCCGATTCGTGAGGTTACAGCCTTGAACGAATGGGTTGTCGAACGCGAATTATTATCGGTTCCGGGTGTTGCCAGCATCAACAGTTTCGGGGGAGAAGAAAAAATGTATGAAATAAAGGTAAATCCCGTAGAACTGGCTAATTATGGATTATCGCCGCTGGATGTTTACGAAGCGGTCTCGAAGAGCAATATCAATGTCGGTGGAGATATTATACAAAAAGGCAGTCAGGCATTTGTTGTACGTGGAATAGGGCTGTTGGAGAGTATCGCCGATATAGAAAATATATTGATAGAGACAAGAGGAGGTACACCTATACGGGTGAAGCAGGTGGCAACGGTAGATGTATCATCCAAGCCCCGATTGGGGCAGGTCGGGCTCGACGATCAGAACGATGTTGTACAGGGGATAGTTGTAATGCTTCGCGGACAAAATCCGGGCGAGGTTATTAAAAATGTAAAAGCAAAGATAGAGGAGTTGAACGGGCGCATACTTCCTGCCGATGTGAAGATTGTGCCATTTCTGGATCGGACTACATTGGTTGATACTACAGTACATACTGTTGTGAGAAATCTGGCGGAAGGAATTTTACTTGTTTCGTTTGTTGTATTTATTTTTCTTTTCAACTGGCGTACAACTCTTATTGTGGCAACAGTGATTCCTCTGTCTTTCTTATTTGCTGTTATTATGCTGCGTATTCAGGGGCTGCCTGCTAATCTGATATCGATGGGTGCGCTCGACTTTGGGTTACTGCTTGAAGGAACTTTAGTTATTGTCGAGATAATATTTGTGGCGATGGAAAAACGCAGCCATTATCTGGGTGAAAGATTCACCGGTACGATCAAAAGTGGGCTGATAAAAAAGAGTGCAGGTAGTGTTGCATCCAGTATATTCTTTGCTCAGATCATATTGATGGTTGCTCTATTTCCGATTTTTTCTTTTCAGAAAGTCGAAGGAAAAATGTTTTCACCTTTGGCCTTTACACTTGGATATGCTTTATTAGGCTCTCTTATATTGTCTCTGACATATGTACCTGTTATGTGTAAAGTATTGTTGAAGAAACCTGTGAAGGATAAAACTAATTTTATCAGTCGTTTCTTCATCTGTGTTCAATATAAAATTTTTGAGTTCAGCTCCCGTTATAGAAAAGGAACTATTATTGCTTTTTGTGGTATCCTTTTACTTTGCGTGGTTCGTTTTATGTTCTGGGGGACTGAATTCATTCCGAATATGAACGAAGGTGCTATTTACATAAGGGCAACATTGCCTAATAGCGTAAATCTCGATGAATCGGTCAAAATTACTCAGCAAATGAAGACAAAGCTCCGTAAGTTCGATGAAGTGAAATTTGTTTTATCTCAAACGGGGCGTCCGAATGACGGAACCGATGCCACAGGTTTTTTTAATATTGAATTTCATGCTGAACTGAAACCCGAAAATGAGTGGAAGCGGAAAATAAAGAAAGATGATCTCATTCAGCAGATTCAAGATTCATTGGATATATACCCCGGTGTGATTTTCGGTTTCAGCCAGCCTATTCAGGATAATGTGGAAGAATATGTAGCAGGAGTCAAGAGCTCTCTTGTTATAAAAATCTATGGAGACGATTTATATCAGCTTGAACGATTGGCAGATTCTACAGCCACAGTAATTAAAGATATTAAGGGTATTGAAGATGTAAATGTATTCCGAAGCATCGGGTTACCCGAACTTCAGATAAAACTCGAAGAATCGCAGATGGCACGCTATGCTGTATCAATGGAAGCAGCCCAGACTGTTATTGAAATGGCTATCGGCGGAAAAGCTGCTACCCGCTTTTATGAAGGCGAACGCATCTTTGATGTACAACTGCGTTTTCAGAAAGAATACAGGGATAATGAAGATAAAATAGGAAATATCCTTATCCCTACCATGGATGGAAAATATGTTCCGCTAAAAGAAATAGCCGATATTTCATTTATCACAGGACCGACATTTGTTTACAGGGATGGAAGTAGTCGTTATGTTGGTATTGGATTTAGTATTCGTGACAGGGATCTGGGTTCTACAATAAAAGAAGCCCGGAAAAAGGTAGCAGACCAAATAAAACTCGCTCCCGAAAATAAAATGGTTTGGGCAGGTGAGTTCGAAAGCCAGCAGCGTGCAACTGAGCGTCTGGTGGTGATTATACCGACAGTTATCCTTCTGATATTGTTTTTATTATATCTCAATTTTGGTACGGTAAAAGATACCTTGATTGCGGCCAGTGCAATGCCTTATGCCTTTATCGGAGGATTTATCTCCCTTTGGGTTACCAATACTATTTTTGGAATTTCGGCAGGTATCGGGTTTATCATTCTATTCGGTATAACAGCCATTGACAGTATTTTATTAATAACTTTAATGAAATTAAAAATGCAGAAATCGCATAACTTAAGGCTCGCAATTGATGAGGCAGTAAAAGAGCGCCTTCGTCCGGTATTAATGATTGCATTAATGGGATCTATGGGGCTGCTGCCGGCTGCTCTTTCGCATGGAATGGGGTCTGAAATCCAGAAACCATTAGCGATTATGATTGTCGGAGGTATTGCTATCAATATGATACTGTCATTTACTGTATTGCCTCAGGTGTTCTATTTTGCATACAGAAGAGATAAACGTTTGAAAGAAAAGTAAGGTTCCATATTTTTTTTATTACTTTACCGTATAATAAGTTACTAACTTACTAAGTTTAATGATGTATTTACTATGGTAAACAAATAGGTCTGAGACCTCGTGTTATGGAGTTATTGTTGATAGAAGATAATCGCCGCATCAGTGATTTTATGGTAAAAGGTCTTGAAGAAAGCGGCTTCTCGGTTGTCCTCTCTGAAAACGGAGAGGATGCGCGCGGTCTTATTTCCCAGCGGGAATGGGATCTGATTCTTCTTGATATTATGCTTCCTGATATCGATGGAATCGAACTCTTACAATATACCCGTTACAAGAAAATAAATACACCCATATTAGTTGTGAGTGCATTAGGTGAAATTGAAGATAAAGTAAAAGCGTTAGACTATGGTGCAGATGATTATCTGCCTAAACCTTTTCATTTTAAAGAGCTTGTAGCTCGTATCAATGCTTTGACGCGCCGATTTAAATTTAATAACGAAGTACAGGAAAATGCTTTGGTTTGTGATGATCTGAAATTATATACCGACCGACACATTGTAGAACGGGACGGAAAAGAGATCAAACTGACCTTGCAGGAGTTTAAGTTGTTACAGTTATTGATGGAAAATAAAAATAAAGTCTTGTCCCGCTCTCAGATACTCGATACGGTGTGGGGGATAAATTACGATTCGAATACCAATGTTGTAGATGTATATATATCGTATCTGAGAAACAAAGTCGATGCAGAATCCCTGAATAAACTTATCCAGACGGTAAAAGGGCGGGGGTACCTGATCAGGACACAGGACAATAGATTATAGGGATTATATTTCAATTTTATCTATATATAAAATAATAGGTGAATATGCCGATGAGAAAACTTGCCAATTTGAAAACAGCGAAAAAGGTAACTGGTAAAAACAGACATAAAGAGTGTAACTTTTGTTACCTTTTTCAGAAAATGCTGAATCAATAATCGTTCACTGATCTTGTAACCTTTGTAACCTTTTTATAATGTAGATGAAAATTCAGGAACGTCAGAGTTTATATAGTTCTATTGCATTCGGTGTGGTCTTTATTATCATATCGGTGCTTATCTATATGTTGTATTACGAAAATATAAAGAAAGAAACGTACAAAAATTTACGAAAAACAGCCTATATAGTAGCCTTGTTTCATCTGGAAGAAGATGAGCTGAATGTTAGGGAATTTGAAAAGGTTCAGAAGCAATTTGAGGAAATGGTCTCAGGGGTGTCTTATCAGGTTTATCATAAATCGGGAAAGTTAGCATATGGAAATAAACGAAAGCATGTTGATCCTGAGATATTAAAAGTTATAGAGAGAGAAAAAAAACTCGATTTTACTACAGAAACTGAATATTGTCACGGAATCTTTTATGAAGATAATCAGGGTGATTTTGTTATAATAACCAAAGAAACCAAAAGCCTGCTAAACAGCCAGCTGATTATTCTTCTATGGATATTGAGTTCTGCTTTGCTTGTTGGTCTTATTGCTGTTATCTTCTTGAGTAAATGGTTAGCCCGTATCGCATACAAACCATTCAGTAATGTCATTGAACAAGTAAAAAATATATCCCCCGATAAATCGGGAATGCAGATAGAATCACCTCATACGGATGACGAACTACAAGAGCTTACTGATACTTTCAATCATCTGTTGAGACAAATATCGGAAACTTTTGTCATTCAGAAGAATTTTGTAAACTATGTATCCCATGAGTTTAAAACACCTCTGGCTGCTATGCTGGGAAATCTCGAAGTGTTTTCTCTAAAAGAGCGAAGTCCTGATGAATATTCAGCATTAGCAGGAACATTAATTGTACAGATACACCAGTTGGAAGAAATTCTGAATACGCTGATTATCATTTCTGATTTACGTAAAAGTTCTGATATAAATAGTACTATAAGGATAGATGATCTTATATGGAAAATAATAGAGCGGATATCTTACTCCCATGCAGGAAGTAAAATCAATGTAAGGGTTGAAGTTCTTCCCGAAAATGAAAATTTGTTAGTCGTAAAAGAAGACCGTACTCAATTATTGATGGCTTTGTTTAATATCATCGAAAACGGCGTGAAATATTCACAAGGCGAAACGGTAGATATTACATTGTACAATAATGGGGATTGCCTTCATATTTCGATTAAGGATAGAGGTATTGGGATTCCCCGTGAAGAATTGGAAAATATCAGTAAACCTTTTTATCGGGCCAATAATACTGGCCGGATGCAAGGGTGTGGTATCGGATTGTCGATAGCCTTGCGTATATTAGAGAAATGTAGCATAAAGTATAATATTGAGTCAGAGGACAAAAAGGGAACTTGTGTGACTATATCATTCTGTGAGTGATATTGGATTGAGTTTGAAAAATGAGATATCATTTTCACTAGCAAAACCATCACCGTCTCTAGATATTTTAAGAAGATAGCTATTTGATCTTTAGTAATCCTATATTTAAGTTTTACCTAAAGATAGAAAAATAGGAATATAGAAGAAAAAGCAAAGCGATACGCATGAGCGATACTTAAAATCTGCAATTAGAGAATGTAAACGAATAACTCATTAAGATTTGTGATAGTTGAAATAAAAAGATGGAGATCTTTATTTCTGTTTACATAGCCACAAATTGTAAGTATAAGATGTGTTATAATGATAGGTATTCCGATTACAACAATAGCTATTGTTTCAGAGTAATTATTTTTAATAATCCATAGACTAATAAAGAACCAAAGGAGAAAGTCTATTAAAAATAATATAGAATAATTCCATTCAAGTTAGCTCTTTTTCTTTCTGTGTCTTATAATTGGAATTAGTTGACCTATAATAATAAAAGACATCGCTAAACTTGATATAATAAATGATTTAAGGGAACTATTGTTGGAAAAGTAATTCCAAAAGTTAAAGTATATAAGCAATGAAGCCAATACTGCCATTATTTTATTAAACAAGAGATTTTTCATGTAAGGTAAGCTCAGGTTTTGGGATTGTGTCGAGTATTTGTAAACAATTTGATCAACAAAGATAGGAAAATGAGAATTACTCCAATAGCCATCAATACAGACCAAGGCATAATGATATTATCGGCAGTATGCATATGACTTATCATATAGCTAACAGATGCTAAACAAATTAAAACACCTAAAGATAAGAGTATCGAGGCTGTGCGTAATAAATTATTCATATGTAAATATTTAAGGTGTTAAATATAGGTTGTTAAATGTAAGTATATTATTTAAATAATCAAAAAAAATGAATAAAGACATTCAAACCTTCGTGGAGAGAAAAGCAGAAGAGCTTGATTTTGCAATACAGTATTACTCGGATCTTCAAGATGAGAAAGGTGGGTGAGGAGTTACTGGCGATTAGAAAGAAAGATCGTTATCTGATTCTTGTAAAAGAAGAAAACGGAGATGTTGGTGCAATTTAGATTTTGGTTTCCAATATGATCAGAATATATTAGAAATAATTTACCTAATGGATACCTATACCGAATATAGGCATCCCACTTTCAGATAAAAAGACCCTTTATAATCGAGACTGGAAGATGTAAATATTATTTTATCATCAGCTTTAACTACAATACTACTGATAGTAGCATTCCATGTTCTGACAAAAATTTCTGTTTCTTGGAGTTTGGGACAGTTGTTATCAGAAGAGCAAGATTGAAAAACAAATAAACCGAATAGAATGAAATGTAGAGTTGTAAATGTTTTCATAATAGATAAAATTAATGTGTATATATAGTGGATGTGTGAAACTCAAAAATGTTGTATAATATCAAAAAACTAAACAAAATGAGACAGATTAAATTCAGAGGGAAAAGGAAAGGTCAAAGTCAACAGAAATCACTCAGCGGACTATTCAATTCAACTCAAACTTTATAGCTCTTATTAGGTGTATTAACGCGTTTATTATAAATACTCTTGATGTTGATTATTTAAGAGAGGATTGCAATAGTAATTATTCTCGTCCTATGCATATAAAAGCCCATGACAAAGTTGCTTTAACGGCTATTCTCAGAAAAAATATACACTCCTTTGAAGAATGCTAAACCTGCACAGAACATTTAACTAAGTTGTATTCATTTTGGTAGGGGATATTATTAGGAGAACGAACTTATACCGGGTTTCTGTTTCCTCCACACTCTCAACTGCCTATCAATAAAGAACATTTTGATCGATGGCTCAGTCTTTTTACTGAAACAGTAGATTTTCTTTTCATAGGTGAAATTGCTAATGAAGCTAAAAATCGTGCTTATAAGATTTCCGTTGTATTCCCCAAAAGGCTATAGTATATTAGCAAGAACTCTCCATTATAGCATTCTTTAGCTGTTCTTTATAAAAAAATACCAATCTTCACAGGCTAGCAAGCCAAAAAGAAAATATTATTTTATCAATGAGATAGAATAAGTTACATTGTTTTATATATTTGTCGAACATAATCAAAACTTTACATAAATTTAAATTTAAAGTATTATGAAAAGGAACAAACTATTTTGGATATTCTCACTAGTATTATTGCTATTATCATCTTGTAAAGAAAAAGCTTCAACAGAAACAACTGTAGTCAAAGCTGAAAGTGTACAACAGATTGCAGAAGATGAAATCCTGACAAGTAAAGTTCTCACCCAAGATCAGCAATCGGCTTTATCTCCGCAAGACGTATTAACATCTCTAAAAGAAGGTAATAAAGAATTCACAGAGGACAACCTCACGGTACGTAATAATAGCCAAAGAGTAAGGGATGCTGCTATTGGACAGTACCCTAAAGCAGCGATTCTTTCATGTTTGGATTCTAGAGTTCCGGTTGAAGATGTTTTTCATCAAGGAATTGGAGACATCTTTGTCGCACGAGTTGCCGGGAATATATCCAATGAAGATATACTAGGCAGTCTGGAATATGCATGTAAAGTATCGGGATCCAAATTAATATTAGTCTTAGGACATGAATATTGTGGAGCCGTAAAGTCTGCGATAGATGATGTTAAATTAGGTAACATTACAGCCTTGTTATCAAAGATACAACCTGCCGTAAAAGCTGCATCCTCAACTTTCGAAGGAGAAAAAGTTTCCTCTAATCCAGATTTTGTAGAATCAGTATGTGATCATAATGTTCTATTAACTATCGAGGAAATTAGAAAGAAAAGTCCAATACTCAATGAAATGGAGAAAAAGGGGGAAATAATGATTGTGGGAGGAGTGTATGATATGAAAACGGGGAAAGTTGATTTTCTATAAAAGCTACACTAAAATACATTAATTAGAAAATATCATTTTATATTATTAGAAAGAGAACTGAAAAGCTTCTCTTTTTTTATGTAAACAAATAAGATTTTGGTTTTCAGTGGTCTGCGAATTTAATTATGCTAAGTTGAATAACTTTAATGATTTATATGTTTCTATATCGCAAGGTTTATACCTTATTGTAAATACGCCTTCATTATTCGTTATTTGCAATGAATATGTCCAGTGTTGTTGCCTGAGAGATATTCTAGTAAGAGACTTCCCTCCGTTTTATTGATAAAAATAAAGCCCCACAACCTCCCGGCAAAGGACTCTACAAGTTCTCATAATATGAGACAGTTATTATGATTTGGTATCTAAATCTATGTCGTAAAGGAAGAAATTTTATTTAAACCTCACAAGAAAGTATAGAGAGATAGAATTAGAGTGATACTTTAGATATCAAGCTTTCTTCTTACATTTGGGGTTTAGTAATAACACAAAATTTATAGTATGAAAAAGACTTTCTTTTCGATCCTTTGTTTAGGCTTTTCTATCTTTTCTTATTCGCAAGATATTATTCTACCCTCAGGTAATTTAATAGGATTTCAATTAAAAGATAATTTTACTTACCAAGGTAAATCTATAGGGCATTACTCTATTGGATGGAATTCTGATCCCTGGCATACAGGAGCTAATACTTTATGGCAAAGCGGATATGGTGGTATTAAATTATTTACACAAGGAACAGCTCGTTTGGCTATAAACAAAGAAGGTAATATTGGAATTGGTACAGAGAGCCCAACATACAAATTGGAAGTAAATGGAGACGTTAAAGCTGCGGGAAATTTTTATATTGGACAAAAAGGATCTTTGTCAAATGGCAATGAAGTCACTCGAATAAGTATAGTTCCATACGCTCATACCGGAGGTACTTGGAATATTATATCAAGAGATAATCCTTCAATGGCTTTTTTAGACCTATCGTATGGTAAATATGATGCTTTATCCATTAGATATTATAATCTAGAGACAAGAATTGGAATTGGAGTAAAAGATCCTCAAAATAAACTGGATGTTAACGGAACTATCCGAGCTACCGAAGTAAAAGTAGAGACCGGTTGGGCTGACTTCGTATTCGATAAAGACTACAAACTACCGACACTTCAGGAAGTAGAGAACCATATCAACGAACACAAACATTTACCCGATATTCCATCCGAAGCAGAAGTCAAAGAAAACGGAGTAAGTTTAGGTGAAATGCAAGCTAAGTTATTACAGAAGATAGAAGAACTTACTTTATATACAATTGAGCTAAATAAAACCGTAAAAGAGCAGGGTGAATTGATACAGGAATTAAAAAGTAAAATAAACGACTAACATAGTAATATCATGAATATAATTTTGTTTATGCTTTTTTACAATACCTTTAACAATGTTTGCTCAACAAAAAGAAAGTCCACATAGAGGCCTTATGCTTTCACGTAGCGAATTACCAAATTATAAATATGCCGACTTTGTTCATAAAGGCCCAAAAGATAATCTACCTTTATTAACTCCTCTTTACTATTAAGACTCCTCAAATTAATTAAAGGAATAGCTTTTCTTATCACATATAAAAATTCGGATGTAGTTAACCTTATTCAAAAGCCCAAATTAGAGCCTTTTCTTTTGTTGCTCGAAAAATAGTGGCGTGTGTTTCTTGAGGCTCGTCAGAATAATACCATCTTAGAGTTGCTTTGCTTTCAGTTTTTAATATCTCTGCTAATTTTTTAGTTAAGTCAGAGATTTCCGTTGTATTAGAACCCGCGAACCATATTCGTTTTTCGCTTAAAGGAAATGTCTTTAGATTTTTCTTAGCAGTAGTTATTAAATAATTATTATTCCACCATAATGATGGATCAAATGCAATATAATTATCAAACATGTCTGGAGCCTGAAAAAATGTCTCCAAAACAAAAAGACCAGACAGAGATTCTCCAATAATGCTTCTTTTATCAGTCGTTCTATATCGGCTATCTATTTCAGGAAATAATTCTTCTTTTATAAATATTCTGAATTTATCAGAACCGCCTACAATAGGTGCAATTTCCTTATCTTCTTCAACTTCTGTAAAACCTGTTAGATCTCTTCTTCTTTGAGTATTCTCTATACCTACAAGAATTAGTGGTTTGATCTTTTTTTGTTTAATTAATTCATCTAAAGTATTCGCTACATGGGGAAAATCTTCTTCAATTCCACCATCTGCCATATACATTACCGATAAAGAATCTGAGTTTATATTATAATCACTAGGAGTCCAAACATTAATCACTCGATTTTCACCTATTATCTCAGATTTTATACTGAAAGTGTCATGTATAGGAATCAAATCGTTGGGAGAAGAAGCATTCATATAACTTGTAAATGCAACAAAATAAAAAAGTAAAATATAATTAAAGGGTTTCATCTTTTTTAGTTTTTATATTTTCAATCTTTGGATATTATAGGTTTCTCTAAATAATAAATAGTTTTTATTCCTCCATCTTTGACATTGCATCCGCCATATCGATACGGTTCTCTAATTCATTAACGACAGCTTAAAGCTCTATGAATTTTCTTTTGTCAGTTGGAGTGGACATGTCTTCTAGCTGCTTTTCAATCTCCGCCGATTTTTCTTTCTTTCGAGCAAGCTTATTTTCCAAAACTTTCTTATATATCATAAGTGAGGTTTCTTTCAAGACGGATCGTTTTATTTTCTGTCAAAGTTATTATTATTTTTTCTTAAATGATAAGCTTATTATAATAGGAACTGGATTGTACCATGATATAGTATGGTACAATCTTTGGTGAGTTTTTCCATGTATTCATTATATAATATCGATTTTTCTTCTACCGTAAAACCAACATAGGTTATCGATAGAAAGCTGATACCAATCGGCAGTCTTCCCTTTTTTTGTTTTTTAATTATTTTCTGAGAGTAATTTACGAAATCAATGAATTCATATTCAGGTTCCATTGCTGCTGAAATATGATCTTTAACCTCAATACAACTCATGAGAGACAGTCTTTTTGTACCCAAGCCAATAACAACGGATCTAAATTCTTGAATAGTGTTAGTTAAATCGAAATTGAGTTTTTCAGCAAAAGGAGCTGTTTCCGTAATATTTCCAGAGTTTAATAAGAGATTTGGTTCAATGTAATGCTTTGTAGCTATATATTGTGTCGATCCATTGTGGTAAATACGAATTTTAATATTTGTTGTTCCGTCTTGTTTTAAATGTTTTTCTGTTTTTAAAACAATAGCTTTAAATGTTGCCATAATTATTTAGTTTTTACAGCAGACATGCTACACTCATTTATATTATCACTGGATGAAAAATGTAGTTATAGAATAGTTATAGAAAAATACGTCCTAATTGTACATTTTTTCGTGTACTTTCAAGTCATAAAAGACAAAAAAGTGACTAGATAATAAAATATATCTAATCACTTTTACTTTTTTGTTGCTGAAAATCAGCATTTTACTTCTAGTCGGGATACCAGGATTCGAACCTGGGACCCCCTGCTCCCAAAGCAGGTGCGCTAACCGGACTGCGCTACATCCCGTATTTGATTTCTCAAATGCGATGCAAAGGTACAACTTATTTTTTAACTTCAAAATTTTAGATGCATTTTTTTGAAATTTCTTCTGAAAGAGTAATAAAATAAGTACTTTTGCAAACAAAGAAAAGGATTTAAGTAAAAGCAAGTATTTATGATATATAGTAAACAAGTTGACAGGTTGACTCGTAAACTATCTTTGGGTTTACATATCTACTCGTAAACACGTCTGCTGAAAATATTAATAATAAGGTCTGCGACCTTAAAATATCTCACTATGTATAGAAGTAATACATGCGGCGAACTAAGATTAGCCGACGAAAACAAAGAAGTAGTCCTTGCAGGATGGGTGCAAAAGGTTCGAAAGTTAGGAGGAGGAATTACATTTGTCGATTTAAGAGATCGATACGGTATCACTCAACTTGCATTTTATAAAGATACAGATGCCGACCTTTATGAAGAAGCTAATAAATTTGGACGAGAATGGGTTTTGCAGGTAACCGGTAAAGTACAGGAACGTTCAAGTAAAAACAAAAATATACCGACAGGTGAGATCGAACTAGTGCCATCAATGGTCGTTGTGTTGAATACTTCTGAAACTCCGCCTTTTACTATTGAGGACGAGACTGACGGGGGAGACGATATCAGAATGAAATATCGTTATTTAGATTTGAGAAGGTCTTCAGTGCGAAGCAATCTGGAACTTCGCCATAGAATTGCTTTCGAAACCAGAAATTATCTTGATAAGCTAAACTTTTTAGAAGTAGAAACTCCTGTTTTGGTGGGTTCTACTCCCGAAGGAGCCAGAGATTTTGTTGTGCCTTCACGGATGAATCCCGGAGAGTTTTATGCATTACCTCAGTCTCCACAATTATTTAAGCAACTCTTGATGGTATCGGGATTTGACCGTTATTTTCAGATTGTAAAATGTTTTAGAGACGAAGATTTAAGGGCGGACAGGCAACCCGAATTTACACAAATAGATTGTGAGATGTCTTTTGTGGATCAGGAAGATGTTCTGAATACTTTTGAGGGTTTGGCTCAATATTTATTTAAAACTGTAAAAGGGTTGGATTTGCCGAAATTTCCACGGATGCCTTATTCAGATGCAATGAAGTATTACGGTTCTGATAAACCTGATACTCGTTTCGAGATGAAATTTGTGGAGCTGAAGGATCTTACAGCCGGAAGGGATTTTGTCGTATTTGATGACAGTGAGTATGTCGGCGCAATCTGTGCAAAAGGATGCGCAGAATATACTCGTAAACAGTTGGATGAATTAACCAATTTTGTTAAACGTCCGCAGATTGGAGCAAAAGGACTTGTTTATGTTAAATACGAAGCAGATGGAACTTTAAAGTCGTCTGTTGATAAATTCTATAATCAAGATGATCTTGTGAAATGGGCAGAACGTTGTGGTGCTCAAAAAGGAGATCTTATGCTGATCATATGTGGAGAAACCGAAAAGGCTCAAAAGCAATTGTGTGAGCTTCGTCTCGAAATGGGAGAGCGTTTGGGCTTAAGAGATAAAAATGTATTCAGTTGCCTTTGGGTTGTCGATTTTCCTTTGTTGGAAAAAGACGAAGAATTGAATCGTTTCTTTGCAAAACACCATCCGTTTACCAGTCCTAAAAAAGAAGATTATAATTTGTTAGATACAGATCCGGCTGCGGTGAGAGCCAGTGCATATGACATGGTAATCAATGGAGTTGAAGTTGGTGGAGGATCGGTGCGTATTTATGATAGTGCTTTGCAGAAGAAAATGTTCTCATTATTAGGCTTTACTGAAGAAAGAGCTCAGGAGCAGTTTGGATTCTTGATGAACGCATTTAAATATGGTGCGCCACCTCACGCCGGTTTGGCCTTTGGTTTAGATCGGTTAGTGTCGTTATTTGCTGGTCTGGATTCAATAAGGGATTGTATTGCCTTTCCTAAGAATAATTCGGGTAGGGATGTAATGGTTGATGCTCCCGCACGATTAGAACATGAGCAGCTTGATGAACTTTGTTTGAAGATTGAAATTAAAGAATAGGTGTTAAATATTTTATATACAGTTGTTAAGGTGGTTCGTGAATGGGCCACCTTATTTTTTGAATGTTAATATATTGTTAAAAAATGTGATTTTGTAAAATAAAATTGATACATAAGAACACTTATAGTAAGTGTACTTATTATATTTGCATGATATTTACAAAAAGGTAAACATGGCTGATTGTTTTAAACTAAAAAGTCCTGAGGAGGATTTGGGATATTTGATTTGGAGAATAACTAAATATTGGCAAAGAGGAAAGCATCGTATGCTCGATGAATTTGGTTTGACAGGGTCTCAGACCGAAATTCTGGGAGCTATATATCATTTATCCCAGCAAGAAAACGAAGTGACTCAGATTATATTGTCTCAGGAGACCGAGATAGGTCCAATGACGGTCTCTACTATATTACGGAATCTTCAGAAGAAGGGTTTGGTAACCCGAAAAGAAAGTTCTATAGATACGCGTGCGCGGGTTGTTGAGCTTACGGATGAAGGACGTGAATTATTTGAAAGGGCGATAACTAAAGTAAAAGAAGCCCAAGATGGCT
The DNA here is from genome assembly GCF_036511535.1 of Indolivaga capnocytophagoides. GTDB lineage: Bacteria > Bacteroidota > Bacteroidia > Bacteroidales > Dysgonomonadaceae > Dysgonomonas_A > Dysgonomonas_A capnocytophagoides. The sequence continues at coordinate 264,372 of NZ_AP028867.1, forward strand.
TATTTGAAAATATTGATGTGGAGACAATGAAAGATCAGTTAAAGATCTTATTAAACGAACTAACAAGATTAAATATTAATACAATAAATTAATTAGTGTAAGGTATGGATTTGAAAAAAGTGAGTGTTAGTCTTTTCTCGGCTTTGCTATTAATTTCCTGTGGAGGTAAACAGGATCAAAAGCAAGAAACGCCGGCTAGTGTATATCCTACACTGGTATTGAGCACACAAAATGCTCAATTGGAATCGGTATATCCTGTGACTATCAAAGGGCAGGAGGATATCGAAATAAGACCAAGGGTTGAAGGGTTTATCGAGGCTATTTATGTAGACGAAGGGGCTGTTGTTAAAAAGGGACAAGCATTGTTTAAAATTAACTCTCCTGCATCACAACAGGCACTAACTTCGGCAGAAGCTTTGGTTAGAAGTTCTGAAGCTACATTAAATACCGCAAAATTGAATGTAGAAAGATTCCGTCCTTTGGCAGAAAAAGGCATCGTAAGTAATGTTCAATTGCAGACTTATGAAAATGCTTATCTGGCATCGAAGGCATCTCTTGAACAAGCTAAGGCTTCATTGTACAGTGCTCAGGCTACTATGAGTTGGACTAATGTAACAAGTCCTGTAAATGGGGTTGTAGGAGCAATAACTTATCGTCAGGGAAGTTTGGTTGATAAGGCAAATGTTCTGACAACAGTAGCTAATACTAGTAATGTATATGCTTACTTCTCATTGAATGAAAAAGACTTGCTGGGTTTCTTAAAGAATGCAGAAGGAAATACTCAAGCCGAAAAAATCAAAAATATGCCTGAGGTGACTTTGGTATTGGCTGATGGAAGTGTCTATCCTGAAAAAGGAAAAATCGAAACAATTGCTGGTGTTATAAATGTTTCAACAGGTTCTGCCGGATTCAGAGCTGAATTCCCTAATCCTCAAGGATTATTGAGAAGCGGAACAAGTGGTAAAGTTTCTATACCTCAGTACCTGAAGGATGTATATGTAGTGCCTCAGAAAGCAACATTTAATCAACAAGACAAAGTGTTGGTTTATAAAGTTCAAGGCGATTCTGTTATGCAAACACTGATAAGTGTGTCTGCGATGCCTGATGGAAAGAACTATGCTGTGACTTCTGGTTTAAAAGCAGGAGATCGTATTGTTACAGATGGCGTTGCAACTTTGAGTAATGGTAAAAAAATCAAAGTTGAAAATCAACAGTAATAAAATTAAGGTCTCAGACCTATTTATTGACAGGCTTGGTTAAGAAAAACGAGAGTTAATTATTTCCCTAAAGCGGTCATTAAATACTTTCTATCATAAAAAAAATAATAAAAAGCAATGTTAAAAACATTTATAGAAAGACCGGTGCTATCTACCGTGATCTCTATTATCATAGTGGTATTAGGGATTATCGGATTAGTCACCCTTCCTGTTGAACAATATCCGGATATTGCGCCTCCTACTGTGGTGGTGAACACAACCTATAGTGGAGCCAATGCGGATGTTGTAATGAATAGTGTAATCGTTCCTATCGAAGAGCAAGTGAATGGGGTTGAAGGTATGACCTACATGACTTCTTCAGCTAGTAATGATGGACAGGCTACAGTAACTGTATATTTTAAGCAAGGGATAAACCCTGATATTGCTGCGGTAAACGTTCAGAACATGGTTGCGAGGGCTACTCCTTTGTTACCATCGGAAGTAGTATCAGTTGGGGTAACTGTTCGTAAACAACAAAGTAGTACGATCTTATTCTTATCATTGTCAAGTGATAATCCGGACTACGATGGAGAGTTTATTCAAAACTATGCAAATATCAATATCTTACCACAGATCAAACGTGTGTTTGGGGTAGGTGAAGCGAGAGTATACGGAGCCAAAGACTATTCGATGCGTATTTGGTTGAAGCCCGATTTGATGGCTGTTTATAAAATATCAGCAGATGAAATTATCGGAGCTTTAACTGATCAGAATATAGAAGCTGCTCCCGGAGAAATAGGCCAGAACAGCGATCAATCGTTCCAATATACATTAAAGTATACAGGACGTTTGAAAACTGCAGAGCAATTCGGTGATATTGTTATCCGTTCGCAAGATGGTCATGTATTGAGAGTTAAAGATGTTGCTAATGTAGAATTAGGATCACTTAACTACACTGTACACTCATATACGAATGGAGCGGAATCTGTTGTTATTGCAGTTAGCCAGACTGCTGGATCTAATGCTCAGGAAGTAATCAAGAATATACAACATGTATTGGATACTGAGTCTAAAACATTCCCTAAAGGTATGAAACTGACTTATCTGATGAATGCAAATGACTTCCTTGATGCTTCTATTGAGAAGGTAATACATACATTGATCGAGGCATTCTTACTGGTGTTCCTTGTTGTGTTTGTCTTTTTGCAGGATTTCAGATCTACGCTGATTCCGGCGATTGCCGTTCCGGTAGCTATTGTAGGTACCTTCTTCTTCTTGCAGATGTTTGGTTTCTCTATCAACCTTCTGACATTATTTGCACTTGTACTGGCGATCGGTATTGTGGTCGATGATGCAATAGTCGTCGTCGAGGCGGTGCATGCTCAGCTCGATGCCGGGGAAAAGGATCCGAAAAAAGCCACAATGGCAGCGATGAAAGAAATTGCACCTGCTATCGTATCTATTACTTTGGTTATGTCTGCCGTGTTTATTCCCGTGAGTTTCATTGGTGGTACAAGCGGTATATTCTATAAACAGTTTGGTTTGACGCTGGCTATTTCTATCGTTATATCGGCTGTAAATGCGTTGACTCTGAGTCCGGCTCTTTGTGCACTCTTCCTGAAAGGGCATGATGAGGACCATGAGACTAAGAAAAAGAGTTTCTTGCAGCGTTTCTATTATAGCTTTAATATTGCATTTAATGCAGCAACACAAAAATATAAAAGCAGTTTGCAATTCTTAGGACGACGCGGACACCGTTGGATTACAGTTGCTATTATAGCTATAAGTACAGTTGTTTTAGTTGGTTTGATGAAACAGATTCCCACAGGATTCGTGCCTCAGGAAGATGATGGAGGTGTAATGGGTATGGTGACATTACCTCCCGGTGCTTCACTCGAAAGAACAGACTCTTTGGTTGCCGAAGTTACAGCCATTGCTAAAGGTATAGAAGGTGTGAAAGATGTTACCACTATCTCAGGGGTAAGTTTCCTTAGTGGTTCTGGTAGCTCATATGCATCTATGATTATCAAGATGGTTCCCTGGAACGATCGTAAGATCAATACTAATGAGGTTGCGGCACAGTTGACAGAGAAAACTTCTCATATACAAAATTCGACATTCTTGTTCTTCGGTATGCCAACTTTACAAGGTTTCGGTATGAGTACCGGGGTCGAAATGCAGCTTCAGGATAAAACAGGTGGTGATATTCATAAATTCTATGATCTGACCAATAAATTCCTGGATGAAGTGAAGAAGAGCGATAAGGTGATGATGGCGATGACCACATTTAACCCGAACTTCCCACAAAAACAGATCGAAGCAGATATTCCTAAGATTAAAGAAGCCGGATTGACATTATCTCAGGTAATGACTTCTATGCAGGCATATATAGGTAGTATGTATATCTCAAACTTCAATCTTTATGGTAAGCAGTTCCGGGTAATGGTTCAGGCATCACCTGAATACAGGGCTCAAATGTCAGACCTTGATAAACTGACTGTTCAGACCGGATCGGGAGAAATGGCTCCGATAACAGAGTTTCTTCATATTACAGACGTAACAGGTCCTCAGGCTTTAACTCGTTTCAATATGTTCTCGTCAATGAGTGTGACCATTATTCCTAATTTCTATAAAGGGTACAGTTCGGGTGACGTAATACAGTTGGTTGACGAAGTTGGAAAACAAGTATTGCCCGAAGGATATGGTTATGAATATTCTGGTATGACCCGTGAAGAAGTTGGCTCTGGTAGTCAAACAATATTGATCTTCGGATTGTGTTTGATCTTCGTTTACTTGCTGTTAGCTGCTCTTTACGAAAGTTACATCCTTCCGTTGGCTGTAATATTCTCTCTACCTGTAGGTTTGGCAGGGGTATTTATATTCATCTTTGTTGCGCTGATGGGAGGTAGCGGTATTGTAAATAACATCTATGTTCAGATATCGCTCGTCATGCTTATCGGGCTGTTAGCTAAGAATGCGATTCTTATTGTGGAATATGCTATCCAGCGTCGTCAGCAGGGAATGAGTATTGTCGAATCTGCCGTAAATGGAGCTGTAGCTCGTCTTCGTCCGATTTTGATGACTTCATTTGCATTCATATTCGGTCTTATGCCGTTGATGTTTGCTTCGGGTGCAGGTGCTATTGGTAACCGTTCTATCGGTATTAGTGCTATTGGTGGTATGTTTATAGGAACAATGATCGGGGTTTTGGTTATACCGTCTCTTTATATCATATTCCAAACAATACAAGACAAGTTTAGCAAGTCGGGTATGGTTAATTCTAATGACGAGGTTGTTAATAGACAAAAATGACAAAAATGAATAAAAAATATATTAAAGGTGCTATTCTATTGGGGCTTACAGCCTCAATAGGATTCAGCTCCTGTCAGATAACCAATAAATACAAATCTCCGGAATATAGTTCTGAAAATTTGTATCGGGATGCTAATTCTACTGATACATTAACGATCGCGAATATTCCTTGGAGACAATATTTTTCTGATCCTGTTTTACAAGGTCTGATAGATGAAGGTTTGGCTCAGAATTTCGATTTGCAGATTGCATTTTCGAGAATCAAACAGGCGGAGGCTAATTTAGGAATGGCTAAAGCGGCTTATTTTCCTTCAGTAGCATTGGTGGGTCAGGTTGAGCAGACTCGTTTGAGTGCTGCAGATCCGACAACCGGTGCACCCCGTGATCGCAAAAGCTTAGCTTATCACAAAGAAACTTACACTTTAGGTGTTTCTGCTGCTTGGGAATTAGATGTTTGGGGAAAACTAAACCGTCAATCTAAAGCGGCATATGCTCAGTTTTTGAATAGCCATGCTTACAAAAATCTGATTCAGACTTCTCTGATTGCTAATATTGCAACAACATATTATTCATTGCTGGCTTTGGATGAACAACTTAGAGTCACAAAAGAAAATATTGAGTTGCTGAATGAGACAACTGAAACAATGGCGGCTTTGAGAGATGCCGGTAATCTGACAAGTGCTTCGGTTGAACAAAGTAAAGCTTTGTTGTATTCGACTAAAGTAAGCGTTCCTGATTTGGAAAGCCAGATACGTCAGCTTGAGAATTCTCTATGCTTGATGCTGGGACGTAAGCCACAGGCTATCGAAAGAGGCAGTCTGGCTAATCAGGCTGTTCCTACAGAACTGAAAGCCGGAGTTCCTGCTCAAATGTTGGCTATGCGTCCGGATGTGCAACAGGCCGAGTTGAGTTTCCGCCAGAGATTCGAATTGACTAATGTGGCTAAAGCAAGCTTTTATCCCACAATAAGTTTAAGTTCGGGTATGATCGGGTATTCAACAGTAAACGGTTTGGCTCAGTTTTTTAAACCTGAAAACCTGTTTGCTAGTCTTGTCGGTGGTCTGACTCAGCCTATCTTTGCAAGAAAGCAATTGATTACTCAGTTGAAAGTTGCAAAAGCTGAACAAGAAGAAGCATATCTGACATTCGAAAAAACAGTTTTGTCTGCAGGTAATGAAGTTTCGAATATCTTATATACTTACGAATCGTCATTATCAAAGAATGAACTTCGTGATAAACAGGTAAATGCTCTTAATACAGCCGTATATTTCACTCAGGAATTATTAAAAGCAGGTGAAGCTAATTATACTGAAGTATTAACTGCAGAGCAAAATCTGCTGCAAGCTCAGCTTGGTCAGGTAAGCGATAAACTGGAACAATTACAGGCATCTGTTGACTTATACAGATCGCTTGGAGGTGGAACAAGATAAATAAAGGTTTCAGACCTTTTTGTAATTAACCCTGCATAGGAGCATCGGTGGTTATAATACCTTCTGTTACATAAAACGCTTTTCAACAACAATAAAGACTGTCTATTTTTTTGAATAGACAGTCTTTGTTATTTTAAGACATTCGGTTTGTTTACTATCTATATAAAATACGAAATTATATACTTGCAATTAATTAGTAATAGAAAATATTAATGATAGATTTGAAAATATAACAGTCTGCTAAATTTAAGATTACAAAGTGAATAAAAGGTCTTAGAACTTAAATGTTGTTTTTTTTATAAAAAATAATCATCTTTGTGATTGTTATGGTGGCAGATTTATAATTCTATAAATTCTGCTGAAAAGGGAATCAGGTGAAAGTCCTGAACAGACCCGCTGCTGTAAGCTCCGGTAAAGATCCGAAACATTACTTTATTCCACTGTTTATTGATGTAAAACGGGAAGGAGGTTTTAGGATGGAGCAAGTCAGAAGACCTGCCATAATAAATATTTGTACCATGCTTTCGGGGAGTAAAGCAAGAGACGCCTAAAATAAAATAAGCGAACTTTTTGCCATCAAATTTTATGAGAATAACTTAATTGTTATTTGCTTGATCAGTAAATGAGAAGGTCTTAGACCTTAGATTATATATTAATAAACTAAACTATTTATAATGAAATTGCAGAGAAATATATTTGCATCACTATTATTACTGTCGATAATGGTGTTAGGGTTTACATCATGTAGCGACGATGATAATAATAAAGAGGATAACTCAATAGGGAATGTATATGTTCTCAGTAGTGGGGGGATGGGTTCAAATAGTGCTACTTTGATTGCATATAATGCAGAGACAGGTAAGACTAATAATATTTTTGAAAATGTTAATGGGGTTAAACTCGGTGATACTGGTCAGGATATGATTTATTATGGCAGCAAACTTTATGTTTCTCTTTATAATTCAGGGATCGTTTATGTTTTGGATAATACTGGTAAGAAATTAGCCGAAATCAAAGATGATTCCGAGAAACTTCAACCTCGTATGTTTGAAGCATATAATGGTAAAGTTTATGTGACTTCTTTTGATGGTTATATCGCAAGAATCGACACAACATCTTTAGCTATCGATAAGAAAGTGGCTGTAGGACCTAATCCTGAATTTGTGAAAGTTGTCAACAATAAAGTATATGTTGCGAATTCGGGAGGGTTGAACTGGCAGAGCGGGTACAATAATACAGTTTCAATTTTAAATCCGGATCTTTCAGATAAAAAAGATATAGAGGTTGCGGTTAATCCCGTTGAACTGGACGTTGATAAATACAATAATCTATATTTGATATCGAGAGGTAATTATGGAGACGTGCCCAACACGCTTCAATCAATAAATACAACCTCAAATGAAGTAAAAGTTTTAGATACGGGCCGTTCATATTCTATGTTCGCTATCAGTGAAAAATTGTATTTGCTGAAAAAAGAATATGTTAACAGTAAGCCAACATCTTCATTAACTTACTGGGATATTGCATCAAGCAAGATTGTTGAGCAAAGTTTCATAACAGACGGTCAAGAAATTGCTGATATATCTTATGTAACAGTAGATCCTAAATCAGGCAATTACTATGTTGCAGCGGCGAATGGATCTAATACAGGAGATGTATATATATTCTCTGCCGGCGGAAAATTCATCTCTAAATTCGATACAGGAGCGGCATATCCGATGAAAATTTTATTTATTTATAAATAAGATGTCTTGTTTTATTTTCTGAATAGGTGAAAATATAAATTTGTTTTTATCTATTCAAAAAGCAAATGAGTGAATGTGATGATAAGAGAAAAAGGAAACAGCAAACAAAAGTCATTTTTTATGTAACCTTTGTAACCTTTTCTCTTGTGTTTGCTATAATCAAATTAAACTCTGGGGTAGGGCATTGCTCTACCCCAATGTGATCAGAATAGAAGAAAAGAACATATTGAAAAATATACAATTCCGAAGTTACTTTTGTTACCTTTTGAAGGTAAGGCAAAAAAACAATTGAAAAAGAGGTGATGCATAGGCTTAAGGTTGCATTGTAAAATCAGATAGGCTTTAGTTATGAGATATTCATTTATATTATTTTTATCGGTAGTGCTGTTTGCTGCTTGTTCAGGTAGCGGTACTCAAAGCGGCGGTCATAGTTTGGGCGTAGAAGATTCGGTCTATACCGTTCGTTACGCAAAGGGGTTTAAAGTGAAAATATTTCCCGAATACAAAGAGGTTACAGTTGTTGACCCCTGGGATTCAACAAAAATACTCCAACGGTATATTTTAGTGGATAAGAAGAAAGAGCTGCCCAAAAATCTGCCTGAAGGAACTCTCATACGTACCCCTTTGAGCAAAGTGGTTGCCTATTCTACTATTCATTGTGCAACATTGGATGAATTAGGCGTTATCTCTACGGTTAAGGGTGTTTGTGAGCCGGGTTATATTGATATAGATTACATTCAGAATGGTGTGAGAAACGGGTCTATAGCTGACCTTGGACAAGCTGCCAATCCTGTGATCGAAAAAATTGTCGATTCAGATCCTGAAGCTATTCTGGCAACACCGATACAAGGCAGGACATATGGCAGTGTCGATAAAACAGGTATTCCGATTATAGAAACTCCGGATTATATGGAACCTCTTCCATTGGGGCGGGCAGAATGGATAAGATTCTATTCGTTGTTTTTTGCTACTGAAGAAAAAACCGATTCTCTGTTTAATATAACCGTATCTAATTATAATGAGATAAAAGAGAAGGTTGCACATGTTAAAGAGCGTCCTTCTGTTTTTATCGATTTAATGTATGGTAATGTGTGGTATACATCAGGGGGAGAGAGTTTTATTTCGAGAATGTTGAGTGATGCAGGAGCTACTTATGCATGGCATGATAATGGTAAAGTGGAATCTGTGCCTTTGGCTTTTGAACAAGTGTTGGAGCATGCCGGAGAAACTGAGTTCTGGCTGATTAAATATAACAATCCTATCGATCTTACTTATTCGGGATTAGCGAAAGAGTATAAGCCTTATTCGTATTTCTCGGCATTTAAAAACCGGAATATATACGAATGTAATGCGGGAAAGACTCCTTATTACGAAGATTTACCGATACATCCTGACTACATTTTACAGGACTTTGCCTATGTGTTTCATCCGGATTTATTCCCCGGTTATACGCCGAGGTATTACCATAAGATGAAAGAGTAAATTGGCAGCCAAAGAGTTTATTCTTTCTTTCAGTATTGTATAAGCTTATTTTAGTAATTTTGTACCTGAAAAATTAGAAGATTGAATTTAAAAACACATATAGTAAAGTATGTATTCCTGCTGGTGGCTGGAATCATACTTTTATTTTTTGCCAACCTGTTTGTCGGCTCCGTTAAGATTCCATTTGATTCGGTTTTACATATCCTTTTTGGGGATGATACTATAAAAAAATCATGGGAACATATTGTTCTGGAAGTCCGGTATCCGCAAGCGGTGACAGCTTTATTTACAGGTATGGGTATTGCCGTGTCAGGACTTTTGCTACAGACTGCATTTCGCAATCCTTTAGCAGACTCGGGCATTCTGGGTATTAGTGCAGGATCGAGTCTAGGAGTCGCTGTAGTGATATTGCTGTTCGGTGGATTCATAGGTAACACATCCGGATTTAATTTGTCGGCATCAATGACTGTTGTGGTTGGTGCTTTTCTGGGAGCTGCAGCTGTTCTTCTTATAATTATGGGATTTGCATCCATTGTACGTAATAATATCATGTTGCTTATTATCGGTATTATGGTCGGTTATCTTACTTCATCGGTTATATCATTGTTGAAGTATTGGAGTACAAGCGAGCAGGTTTTCTCTTATATGATTTGGGGAATGGGTGATTTTTCTGGTGTGACCACTGCCCAGCTGCCATTCTTTTGTATAGTCGTAACATTGGGTTTAGTATTGTCAGTGTTATTGATAAAGCCCCTGAATGCATTATTGCTTGGTGAGAGATATGCCGCGAATTTAGGTGTGAATATTAAACGGATTCGTTTTCTGCTGCTGTTTTGTGCGGGGATACTTACTGCTGTTACAACGGCATATTGCGGTCCGGTTTCTTTTATCGGTCTTGCGGTTCCTCATATTGCAAGATTGCTTTTAGGTACATCTAATCATAAGTCGCTGTTGCCTATGACTATATTAATAGGAGGGCTTATGGCTCTTTTATGTAATCTGATAAGTGTAATTCCTGGTTCGGCGGGATTGATACCTTTGAATGCGATCACCCCGATTTTCGGAGCTCCTGTGATTATTTATGTAATTGTGAATCAAAAAAAGATACAGTATTTCAATTAATGAAACAATCATCAGTCATATCATCCGATGGATTAAGCCTAGGGTATCCTAAAACAAGAGGGAGATCGGCCTCTGTGCTATATGAGAATGTTTCGTTTGATCTATTTGCGGGAGAGCTTACGTGTTTATTAGGTTCCAACGGAGCGGGTAAATCTACATTGTTACGAACATTGACTACTTTACAAGCTCCTTTGCAGGGGCAGGTTCTTCTCAAGGGCAAAGATATAAGAGAATATACCGAACATGAATTATCGATGCTTATAGGGCTTGTATTGACTGATAAAACAGTATCAGGAGGACTCACTGTATCTGAACTGGTTGCTTTGGGGCGCCATCCTTATACCGGATTTTTCGGACGTCTGTCAAAATCTGATTATGCAATCATAGAAAAAGCTATGTCGGATGTCTGTATTCTTCATAAGAAAGATTCTTATGTTGCTGAATTATCCGATGGAGAACGGCAAAAAGTAATGATCGCAAAGGCTTTGGCGCAGGAATGCCCTATTATTATCCTCGATGAGCCTACTGCTTATCTGGATATTGTAAATCGGATTGAGATTACAAATCTGCTGCATAATCTAGCCTTGATTCAGAATAAGACTATCTTGCTATCAACTCATGATATAGAGTTGGCATTGACTCTATCTGACCGGTTATGGTTGCTATCGAGAGAAAAAGGTCTCAAATGTGGAGTAACAGAAGATATTGTATTATCTGATTCTATAAATGATTATTTAGGGAATGGCCATATCTCTTTTGATAAGCATACAGGTGTATTTGTTGCACAGCAGAAAGCTGATAAGGAGATACATCTTATAGCTGAGGGTGATTTGTTTTATTGGGGTAGAAATTTCTTGCAACGCAATAACTTTAAAGTTTCGGAAGATATTGATACTGAAATAACAGTAACAGTAATTGCTTCAGATGATATTGAGGTTGAGGTAGACAAAAACTTATCTCGGGTTTCTTCATTTGAGCAATTGAAACAATTGCTGAATTGATTGGTTGCTATATTTAGCAGAGGATTTGTCGCTAATAAAAAAGCAACCGAATTTCGATTGCTTTCTAAGTTGCGGGAACCGGACTCGAACCGATGACCTTTGGGTTATGAGCCCAACGAGCTACCAACTGCTCCATCCCGCGATATTTCGATTGCAAAGGTACGCTTTTTTCTTTACCTTCCAAATTATTCTAGAATTATTTTAAATAAAAAAATGATAGATCTGTTTATTGATCTGGTTTACAGGTGGATTTACTATCACCATTTATAAGATAGACCAAAACTTAAAGCCTGATTTAATTGAAAATAACCCAACCTTTTTTCTTTTACACTATTTTCATTATCATCAAATCTCCAATACATGGTGATGATTGTAGAAAAGTATCTGTTTATCTGCATGTTAAGTTTGTTTTCGAACTCCATTGAGGCGTATTCGTAATTTGTAAAGTACTTAAATCTAGTAGATAAGGATGTAAATCTATTGAAAGAGAAAGAGAAATCAGAATTGATTGTTGTACCAAGTTCAAATTTTTCGGTTTTATCAGCTGCAACCCCTTGTCGTTTCGTTATACTATCATTACTTATGTAGATATAGTTAATGGAAACTGGAGCCAAATTCACCGAGAACTTTAAGACTTTATATTTATCACTCTCGAATTTTTTCTCTTTAGAGAACTTCATACCGAGTCCAAAGTTCATGATAAGAGGAGATAAAAAGGCTGTACTTATTTTATCAGAATTGACGGGATAGCTATCGAATATTTGAGTTTGACTTTCTAGCTTAGCTGTGTATTCCCAATTATTAAAAGCTTTGTACCCGAATGTATTCTCTAAACGAATTAAGTCTTCATTATAGATAAAATCATGCTGTTTGTCTCCTTGATTCTTCATTGCAGTTAATCGCCACTCGAAAGTATTCGAAAAAGATGTTTTATCCTTTTTATAGTTTAAGGTAAGTTTGTGTTGATTAATTACACTGAAAGTATTATCTCCTGATTTGTACCAATTGTCAGAAACAAAATTTTGAGCTACTTGAAAATTATGCTCTCCACTATATGTCCAAAATATAAATTTCGGAGCTATTTTCGTTAATTCAACAGGTTCTACACTTATAGCATCGTCCGCAGTAATAAGATCATGGAGAACGTTTCGTTTAGTAACTTCTTCAGTATCTATTCTGGGTAGTTTTTTTAACGTAAAAGCGTTATATCTTACACTTTCTATGTTATTCATATTGGTGTAGAAATCTCTTCGTAATCTTTGAATGTCGTCAGCTTTTTTTAGCATAGGAGCCAAGGTGCTATCTTCAGAGATTAAGTGAAGCTGAGTAGCCGTATTGGGCTGTTGCTTGTTGATAAAGTCTAAATTGGATGGTAATATTTTTCCATCAAAAATAACAGGTAGGTATGCCGGATTATAAATAACTGTGTCTCTAAAGCTTACATTGTATGGAAATGGTGTCCACTGAATCGGAGGCATTTCTATAAGTCCGTTTGCTCCTCTACGGTAAACGAATGCGGTATCGGTATGCATTTTATCTGTAATCAAAAGTGAATCACTGATAAGTATTCGTTTTCGTGGCACTAGTAATTCAGAGTTTTTATTTGCTTTACCCGAAAATGAAAATGAGAAACAAAAAATGAATAATAAAATGCAATGAACAAGCTTTTTCATACAATGAGATAATCTAATGTTCTTCGACAGTGTATATTTAGATGTAAACCAGCTATCGATACAAATATAATAATAAAAGATATAGAGTTTAAATCTTTTTTGAAAAGGAAGCTTTCTATTAGATAGGAAAAGCTCCCTTTCTACTTTTTTATATGTCAATTCATAGATGCGAATTTTATACATACGGGCATATCAAGTTGAATGTCGAACCCAGTGTTTTCTAGAAGTCCGGTTTGCTGATCAACTTTAAATACCTGTATTCTGTCGCTGTCTCTATTGGCTACTAACAGAAGTTTTCCAGTAGGAGTTAATGCAAAATTTCGAGGATGTATACCTGTATCCTGATATCCTGTTTTTGTTAAAGTTCCATCATTTTGGTTGACCGAAAATATCGCTATGCCATCGCCTTTTAAGCGGTTAGACGCATATACAAATTTTCCATCTGGTGATATATGTACATCTGCACTACCTTTAGCGTCTAGGCTGTCGGCTTTTACTGTTTGTTTTTCAGCTAAGTCTCCATTGCTGCTATTGTAATCAAATACAACTACGTCTCCTGATAATTCAGTGATAAGATAAGCATACTTGCCGTTTGGATGAAAGACCAGATGGCGAGGGCCGGAGCCTGCCTTAATTGAAAATGATTCCGGTGAACCTGTAGTCAGAAATTCTTTACCTGTCGCATTAACGTCAAACTTATGTATTTTGTCAGTACCTAGATCATCCGCGAACAAATATTTATAATCTGGCGAAAACTGCACACAATGCAAATGGGGTTGTGTCTGCCGATCTTTATCAATTCCTTTCCCGGTAAACGATATTACTTTCGGTGATGGGTTTAATCCGCCTTTATCATCTACAGTAAAGGCTGTAATGCTTCCTCCCAAATAATTGGCAGTAACAACATGTTTTCCTGTTTGATCAATATTGATGTAGCACGGAGCACCCCCTCCGGTTAATTGTTTATTGATAAAAGTGAGTTTTCCGTCCTTCTTGTCAAATGAAAAAGCATTGGCTGCGGATGTTTCTCCTTCATCTTCTGTTACGGCATACACATATTTCTCTGACGGATCGAGAGTCAGATAAGAGGGGTTCTCTACATGTATTTCACTTACATAAGAGGAAGTTCCGGTAACTGTATCAAGCTTATAAACATAGATCCCCTTGCTTTCGCCCGATGTATAAGTGCCTACGAGCATATACATTTGATTTAGATCGGGGTCGGATTTAGCTGCCTGAGTTGTGCTTTTATTTGAGCAGCCTGCTAATAATAGGGCAGATACTGACATACTGATAATTTGTTTCAACATATTTTTTGTATTTTGGGTCTTAATCATTTGTTTTCTGAGTATAAAAATAGTAAGTTGCACTAAAATTTGTATCTTTTGCCATAAACAAACCTCATTTACTCCTTAAATATTAACCTCAAAACAAAATTAAGAAATAAAAGAGCTTTGCTAGTGGTATTTAAATAGAAAAAATTCAAAGACAATATTTTTTTTAATTAAAAAAAGGGTTATCTTTGCCATCCGAAATAAGAATACTGTAGCATATAATCAAATAACAATATAAGAAATGAAAAAGGGAATACATCCAGAAAACTATCGTCCTGTTGTTTTCAAAGATATGTCAAACGATGAAATATTTATCTCTCGCTCAACTATCAATGCCAGAGAAACAATAGAAGTAGATGGTGTTACTTATCCTCTAGTAAAACTAGAAATCACCAGTGCATCTCACCCTTTCTACACAGGTAAACAAAAACTTGTAGATACTGCAGGACGTGTTGATAAGTTCATGACTCGTTACGCAAATCGCAAAAAATAAACTGATCAACTTTTGAGATATAATCTAAGGCATTCCAAGTTATTTGGGGTGCTTTTTTATTTTAAATTCATTATCGGAAAAGGTAACAGAAATCAGTAAACAGTTGTCAGTTTAGCGAAAAAGGTGACAAAAGTAACACGGTCTATGTGCAATAATGAATAAATAATAATCAGTTATCAATTTCAATTTTTCATCCTTTATTATTAATTTTTCATTTTCTGAAAAGGTGACAAAGGTTACACCAAAACTTCACTTTTTGAGGGGTATCCTTTTTCTGATAAAAGCTTACCAGAAATACAGTACATTAAATCAAAGCGCGCTTTAGGTATAGATAAAAAATATACAACAAGAGTAAGTTTTTTAATTAATAATTTCTATGCTTTATTACAGTTCCGAATAAGGAATCGAGAATGTGTCACCTTCTGTTATATCGCCTGTTTCCAGACCCTTTTTCAGCCAGCGGTTGCGCTGAGCAGATGTGCCGTGATTGAATGAATCAGGCACGGTATATCCCTGAGCCTGCATTTGTAATCGGTCATCACCGATCTGGGATGCAGCATTTAAACCTTCTTCAATGTCTCCGTCCTCCAGTGATTTGAAATTCTTATTATCGTGATATGCCCATACACCGGCATAATAATCGGCTTGAAGTTCTAATCTTACATTTAACTTATTGGCTTCCTTTTGACTTAATTTTTGTTGCTGCTCATGTACTTTGTCCAAAGTTCCAAGCAGGTATTGTACATGATGTCCGACCTCATGAGCGATTACGTAAGCATAAGCAAAATCGCCACCGGCTTTGAGCTGGTTTTCCATTTCATTGAAAAATGATAGGTCGATATATAAAGTTTGGTCGGCAGGGCAGTAGAACGGTCCCGTTGAAGCAGAAGCATTTCCGCAGCCCGACTCTGTTGCATTCGTAAATAAAACCATCCGTGGAGGTACATATGTCATTCCGTGTTTAGAGAATATTTCTTTCCATACATCTTCAGATCCGGCAAGTATGGTTTTGGCAAACGTTGCCGCCTGCTCTTCTTCCGCAGTGGGTGTATGGTCAGTCTCGGTGTTGTTTAGATTGCTCAATTGTTGTGTTACGACATCCATCGGATTGCCACCCATCAGCCATACAATAATTCCAACAATAATAACACCTCCTATTCCAAGAGTGGTTTTACCTCCGACTCCTCTTCCTCTGCGGTCTTCTACGTTATCACTGGTTCTTCGTCCTCCTAGTCTCATAATTATATAAGTAATAGTAAGTATTTAATGGCGTATTATACGTATAGAAAACAAACTGGAAATCTACACCAACATCTTCACTCGTAAATTCGTTTACTAAAATAGTAATAAAAAGGTATGAGACCCTATCTTTGACCTTTTTGTTTTATGTTATAATATTCCACTTGTTTTTTCTTTGAGAGCTTTTTTATGACTTCTTCCAGTGAAATGTCTATCAATTGTTTTATCAGAGTATCCGGAACGTCACTGTCTATATACACACTGTTCCATGTGAGGCCTCGAGTATGGTCTCCCCGTTGAATCCCATTGTACTTGTCTCTTAATTCTTCTGATTGTATAGGATTACATTTCATATTCATCCTTATTTTATCGTCTTTAGGAGATAATGTCCCGTAGGCAAACATCTTCTCCATTACCTTGAAGACCAAAATGTCTTGTTTGAAGGGAAAAGATTCACTAGCCCCTGTTTTAGAAAGACAATATTCGCGGAATTCTTCTATATTCATGTTAAAAACTCTTTAATGTAAGGATACAGAATATCTTGATCTACAATGTATCCGGCGTGGTCATATCCTTTCATAATCAAGAGTGATGCATCAGGCATAGTTGCTGTAATATCTGAGAATAAATGATCATTAAAAAGGTCATTTTCTCCTCCCACAACTAAAGTCTTATTTGTTATCTGCTTGAGTGAGTCTAGCTTTATATTGGGTTCTTCCAGCATAAGTTTCAAAAGAGGATCTCCTGTTTGTGTGTATTCTTCGTTTAACCAAGCCAGATTTTCGTCTTTAAAATCCGAGGGGTTAAGGTTTACTCCGGATAAGATCAGCTTATCGAAGATGTCCTTATGGCGTAAAGCTATCAACAAGCTGATAATAGCACCATCGCTGAACCCTAGAACAGAAGGTTTACGGATATTCAAATCACGGATAAATGCAATTATATCGTCAGCCATAAATGAATAGCCGAAGTTATCCGTTTTAGTACTTAGTCCATGATTCCTGCTGTCTATCGCATAGACTGTGTAATATGGAGCTAGCTTTTCGATAAGTTTATCAAAGATATGATGGTCTTCGCCGTTACCGTGAAGAAGGATAAGCGGTGCTCCGTTACCTTTCTTTTCATAATGAAGTGTGATGTCGTTTATAGCTATTTCCATAAAGTAAGTATATAAAAAGGCCTGAGGCCTTTATCTTTATAATATATCTCGTAACTGATTTAATGATTGTATTGTATAGTTGGGCGATATATTGTCGTTATCTTTTAATCCTTTCGGGTTGAACCAGACCTGATCTATACCACTGTTTTTAGCTCCTATTATATCTGTTTTGATGTTATCTCCAATCATAATGCAGTCGGATGATGATACACCGGCTTCTTGCAGAGCGTAATTGAATATGATGGGGTGTGGTTTGTTCTTTCCTACATGATCCGATAAGATTACTTTCTTAAAATAATTTCCGACACCTGCATTGCATATTTTTTTGTCTTGAACTTCAGTAAATCCGTTCGAAACAACATACATTTTGTATTTTGGCTGTAGGTAATCCAATATTTCTATTGCCCCGTTGATGATATTCTTTCTGTTAGAGACTCTACCCATAAAATCGTAATTGATTTCGAGGGATTCATCTTTGTTTATACTCTTGTACTCTTCGAGTGTTTTAGCAAACCGTTCGCTCATTAAGCGGTCTTTCTCTATTTGGTTTTGCTCGTATAAATCCCAAAGATGTAGATTGATAGTCTGATATTTCGAATAGAAACTATTGAAATCAGAAAAATAGTTATCAAATTTATAATCGGTATAAAGTTCTTGCAGAGCATCCTTACTATTTTGGACAGTGTCTAAGATCGTGTCGTCGAGATCAAAGAATAGAGTAGTATATTTCATTTTAGAGTAAATAACGGAAATATTAAATAATATTTATAAAGTAATAAAAAAGGTCTTAGACCTTAAAAACAAACACTGATAAGAGTAAATCTTACCAGTGTCTGTATATTTTTTATTTGAAACTTACCGATCAATCAACTTGAATAACAAGGAATTGACCAAGGCTCCAGAAACGTTTGTAATCATTGATCTTAATCACAGCCTGATTATTAGCGTCTTTGATAATAGTATAGCTGTCTTTTGGCTGATCTGACAGCACCTTAGCCTTTTTGGCATATACTGGTATCTCTTTTACATCACGGATATCTATTTTGATAAAGATCGATTTATCAATCGATTCTTTCAATATTTTGTTTGAAGAAAGGAAACCTCCGCTAACCACTTTAGCTTCTTTAAGTTCTTTAGAAGTTCCGAAGATGTAATATCCTGTATTCAGGGCTTTCTCTTGTTCTTTGATTTTAGCAGCCTGTTCTACATTTTGGCTTGATAGATCCTGAACATTAGAATTCAATTGTTCAACAGCTCCTGTCAAAGATGCTATCTGGGCATCTCTCGAAGCCAATGCGTCACGCAGTTCTATTATAGAAGCGCTGCGTTGTTCGAGTTCTGCTGTCAAGCGGTCTACAGTTTGTTTTAATTGACTGGCCTGACCTCCTGCATTTTTCAATTTCTTATTCAGATTATCAATGTCAGCTTTATTCTTTTTCAAAATTTCATTGATCATCTGGAAATTATCAGTGATACGGGTTTTAGTATCGTTAGACAGTTCTCCTTTTGTTTTGGATTGCACAGTCAGATACTTTTCGGCTTCTTTAATTTGGCTGAAATTGTTTTCAACTTCATTTATAATAGACATAAGTTCCGAAATATCAGTCTGATCTTTACCCGACACTTGTAATAAGGAATCTCTTTCGGCCTGCAGTGCTTTATACTCATCCGAATTCTTAACATTACATGATGCTAAAATACCAATACAAAGACATCCTAAAATTACTTTTTTCATAATATATACTTTTTTGACTTTCTCTAATTAACATCCAATACTCAATATATGTTTTGAGGGTATGGAGCAAAATTAATTTTTTTTATTTAATGACGTACTGATTTTTTTATTTATTCATCTTTTCCTGCAATAATTAGGACAAATTCACCTCTGGGGTCTTTCTCCGTAAAGTGTGTGATGAGTTCCCTCAAAGTCCCGCGAACAGTCTCTTCGTGCAGTTTTGATATTTCTCTACAGGCGGCCGCTTGTCTGTCTTCCCCCAGATATTCAGCCAACTGGGTAAACGTTTTGACAACCCTGTAAGGTGATTCATATAAAACAATAGTAGTCGTAATTTCCGCTAATGCCTGAAGACGTGTCATGCGTCCTTTTTTTTGCGGCAGGAATCCTTCGAAATAGAATTTATCACAAGGGATACCCGAACTTACCAGTGCAGGTACGAAAGCTGTAGCACCCGGAAGGCATTCTACTTCAATTCCAGCTTTGATACACTCACGGCTGATGAGGAATCCGGGATCAGAAATACCGGGAGTACCCGCATCAGAAACCAATGCTATATTTTCGCCACTGTTCAGCCTGTCTACAATATGTGATATCGCTTTATGTTCATTGAACTTATGATAAGACTGCATTTTGTTTACAATCTCGAAGTGCTTCAGCAAAAAGCTGGTTGTACGTGTATCCTCCGCCAATATCAAATCGACTTCTTTCAGCAGGCGTATTGCTCTGAAAGTCATGTCTTCGAGATTGCCTACAGGTGTGGGTATTATAAATAGTTTGCCCGTTGACATTAATTATGCTTGATTTAGTGTTTCTTTCAATTCGGTTTTCTCGGGTTTTGATTTGAACGAAAATACGAATAATACAGCAATAACTAAAGCATATCCGGCAAAACAATACCAAATGCTTGTCCAGTCTCTGCTAAGAACCTGTCCGGTAGATGCGTATTCCGAAAAATAATCAACAACAGCACCGCTGGCATATCCTCCGATTATGGCTCCAAGACCGTTTGTCATCATGAAGAATAATCCTTGTGCACTGGCTCTGATTTTGCTGTCGGCTTCTTTTTCTACAAACAGCGATCCCGATATATTAAAGAAATCAAATGCCATTCCGTAAACTATCATGGACAGTATGAATAAGATAAGACCGTCTCCCGGATTGCCTAATCCGAATAACGCAAACCTGAGTACCCATGCAGCCATACTCATGAGCATAACCGTTTTAATACCGAAAGAGCGGAGTATAAATGGTATTGCAAGGATAAATAATGTTTCGGAAATCTGAGATATAGATAGAAGAATGACCGAGTGCTTCACCCCGAAAGAATCTGCATATTCGGGTATATCCCTGAAACTGCTGAGGAATAAATCTCCGTATGTATTTGTGATTTGTAAAGCTGCACCTAAAAGCATGGAAAAGAAAAAGAATATAGCCATTCTTTTTTTCTTGAAGAGTACTAATGCATCCAGACCGAATGATGATAGCACTGTCTTGTTTTCTGTTTTTGCCGGAGGACATTTAGGGAGTGTAAAGGCATACATTCCTAATAGGAGAGCGGCACATGCGGCTACATATAATTGCATGTTGCTGTGTTTGAATCCTGTAAGGTCTACTGTCCACATGGCACAGATAAAACCGACTGTACCCCATACCCTGATCGGCGGGAAATCTTTTACGATATCCATTTTTGCTTTTTCGAGAGCATTATACGAAACGGTATTCGTTAATGATAGTGTGGGCATATACACCATTAAGTTAAGTAACATAGCCCAGTGCATATGTTCGTAAGTTGTTGCTGTTGATGCATATATCAGAAATGCGGCTCCTAGCAGGTGACATATACCGTACAACCGTTCGGCGTTAACCCATTTATCGGCAATAATACCTGTTAATCCGGGCATAATTAGCGAAGCGATTCCCATAGTTGCAAATATTGCCCCTATTTGTCCTCCTTCGAAATGGAGTTCTGCACCTAAATACCCACCCAGAGAGATAAGCCATGCTCCCCACACGAAAAATTGCAGGAAGTTCATTATGATAAGGCGATACTTTAGGTTGTTTACACTGTTCATAAGGATCTTTTTTGAAAATTAAGGTCATCGACCTATTTGTTATTTTAAGTGACCAAAGGCATTTGATAAATAATATATGCAAAACAGGTCTTCGACCTTAAAGATAAATTAAATAATTAGTCATATGCCTTACACGCATGTGTTTAATAATATATTTACTGTTTTTCCGCTTTCCCTATGTAGATGAGGGTGGGGAAGTGATCACTGTAACCGTTCAGAAAAGTATTTCCCGAAAGAGTTCTGAGCGGGTAGCCTTTATATTTACCTGATTGCTGATACATGTAATCACGGGTGAAAATCTCCGATTTAATATAATTGAGATTACTTTTGCCTGATTTCAGTAAACTTTGAGAGATGATGATCTGATCAAATAAGTTCCATTCTCCTCTGTAGCAGAGTGTGCCTCGTCCGCTTTCATGCGTTTTCCACAAGGTGTTGAATAGACCTCCTTCTTTTACTTGATTCATTTCTTTTTTTGCACCGAGGGCGATACTGGTACTCTTATCTTTCGGGTCGTCATTCATATCTCCCATAATAACAATTGCTGTTTTGGGATTTTCGTTATAGATAGAATCACTGATATGTTTGCATATCGATCCGGCACGTTCGCGTAAAGGAGACGAGTCTTCGCCTCGTCTGGATGGCCAGTGATTGACCAGAATGGAGATAGGCTCACCTGCTAATAGTCCGCTGACTACAAGTATGTCACGTGTACGGATATTATTATTTCCGGGGAGTGTAAACGGATAAGTGCGATACGTTTTTACTTTGAAATATTTGGGATTATAGATCATGCCGACATCAATTCCTCTGGCATCGGGCGAATCCTGATGTACAATCTGATATTTGGTTTCCGAAAGTTTTGTTTTCAGAATAAGGTCTTCCATTACTTTACGGTTTTCTACTTCTGCTACTCCGAGTATGGCAAAGCCATCTTTGTTTTGCTGGCGTCCCAGCTGTGAAATCACATCCGCCAGATTATTCAGCTTTTTATTATATTTATCCTCAGTCCATTGGTATTTCCCTTGTGGAGTAAAATCTTCGTCTTGTATATTATTATCCCGATTGGTGTCGAACAGATTTTCTAAATTATAGAATGCGATGGGATAAATGTCACTTTTGACTTGCGCGGATAGATGAACACTAATGAATGCAATACAGATAAAAAAATATCTCGACATAATGAATTATAATAAATTGGATAATATCTACACAATGGATCTTATCATGCACAACCTTATACTCGATAGTATAACAAGAGGTCTTAGACCTTATTGTATGCAAATTTAATAAATAACTCAAATAATGTGTTTAAGATTACGATAAAGTTATAGCAGTATTGATGTGTTTTACTAAGAATAGTAGCAAAAAGGTCTGTTGATTTAAATAATAAACGACTATTTATGTCGTTTATTCATAAATAGTCGCAATTAAGTAGCAGAGAGTATTTAATGTTGCATTTTGAAGCAATAAATACCTGTTGCTGTTATGCTTGTTGAGCCGCTGAAAGTGGGGGAGGAACTGTTTATCTGTTTTATCCGAACATCGATACAACACGTTTCACTCCTTCTACTAATCTGTCAATCTCTTCTTTTGTATTGTAGAACACCAGAGAGGCTCTTACCGTTCCTTCTATGCCAAGTACATCCATGAGAGGTTCTGCACAATGGTGTCCAGTACGCACGGCGATACCCATTTTATCAAGTAACATGCCCATGTCGTAATGATGAATACCTTTGACTAAGAATGAAATAACAGCACTCTTGTGCTTGGATGTCCCGAATATTTTTAAACCTTCTATTTCGAGCAGACGCTTAGTTGCATATTCCAGAAGTTCGTCTTCGTAAGCCTTAATATTATTCAATCCTAGAGACTGTACATATTCTAAAGCTGTACCCAAAGCTATGAAATCGACATAGTTGGGTGTACCTGCTTCGAATTTGAAAGGCAATTCGTTAAACGTGGTTTTAGTGAAAGATACTTTGCCGATCATTTCACCACCTCCCTGATACGGAGGTAATTGATTCAATAAATCTTCTTTACCGTATAAAACACCTGTTCCTGTAGGTCCATAGATTTTATGACCCGAAAAGACCAGTAAATCGCAGTCAAGTTTCTGTACATCTATTTCGATGTGCTGAACGGCTTGTGCTGCATCTATCAAAACAGGAATATTGTGTTTGTGGGCGATCTCTATTACCTTTTCAACGGGATTTATGACTCCCATTACATTCGAAACATAAGTTACTGATACCAATCGTGTTTTTGGTGTGATTAGTTTCTCGAACTCTTCTATTATAATCTCTCCTTTGTCATTGATCGGGATTACTTTCAGATTTACTGCGGATATATCTTCCTGTATCTGCCAGGGAACAATATTGGAATGGTGTTCCATTTCGCTGACAATGATTTCGTCGCCTTCTTTACAAAACTGACGACAGAAGCTGCTTGCCACAAGATTAATGCTTTCGGTTGTACCTTTAGTGAAAATAATCTCGTGACTATGTTTCGCATTGATAAATTGTTGGACAATCTTACGGGCATTTTCGGTCAATTCGGTTGCTTCCTGACTCAGATGATGAACACCTCTGTGTATGTTGGCATTGACGGTTGAGTATATTTCGGTTATTTTATCAATAACGCATTGAGGCTTTTGTGTTGTAGCCCCATTATCGAAATATACGAGAGACTTCCCGTATACTTCGGTTGAGAGTATAGGGAAGTCCTTTCTTATTTTAGTTATATCTAAAGACATATAAGTAACTGATTGAAGTTGATGATATGATTTTCAATCATAACTAGCTTTGTCTGCATTACAGACCAAAGTTATAAATGGTCTGTGACCTTATTTGCATATTTCGCAGTTTCCGCATCGGGCATCCTGTCCCCGGAAACGCTTCTCGACCAATTCTTCAAGACGTGTTCTCAATTCGTCGATATGTATCAGACGTAATACATCAGCGGTAAATGCCTGCATCAATAATAATTCGGCATCGGCTTTAGCAATACCTCTGGCTCTCAGATAGAATAAAGCATCTTCATCTAGTTGTCCGGTAGTAAGTCCGTGCGAGCATTTAACATCATCCGCATAAATCTCCAATTGAGGTTTTGAATGCATGCGTGAGTCCGGTGATGCGCACAGATTATTATTTGTCTGATATGCCATTGTTTTCTGAGCGTCTTTTTCAACTAGGATACGTCCGCAAAATACACCGGTCGAATGATCCTGTAATACATATTTAAACAACTGGGTACTTTCGCAATGAGGTTTCGCATGATCCATAAATACGAAGTTGTCCACATGTTGTTCTTTATCCGAAATAACTACTCCTGCCACCTGTGCTTCGGAATGTTCGCCATTCAATATTACATTGTAGTTATTTCGTGTAAAGCCACAGTTAAGAGTAATATTATTTAGCAGGGTGGTAGAGCTTTTCTCTTGTTTGACGAAAGTGGATGCATGGCGTGAAACATTATTCGAATTTTCTTCTAATTCGTAAAATTCCACATGCGCATTATCATCGGCATATATTTCAGTTACCTGGGTTACCAAAAATTTACCTGAGGTAACAGTATGGTCACAGGCAAGCATTTTTACCTGTGCATTTTTACCTGCGATAATGAGTATTCTTCGGTTTACCAAATAATCGGCATTGGCAGTAAGAATATTTATCAATTGGATAGGCTGTTCTATGACTGTATTGTCCGGAACGTATACCACAAAACCATCCTGAGCAAACATGGTATTGAAAGCAGCAACACCGTTCTTTTCCAATTTGGTTATTTTACCGTAATACTTGGCGCAAATATCTGTATGCTGTTCTGCAAAATCATTTAAACTTCCGATGAATACTCCTGCGGGAAAATTCATTTTGGGAAGGTTTGTTCCGTGAAAGCCGTCATTCAATAAGAAAAACAGATTGGTGGCCAGTTCCGGAACGTTGCATTTATATGTTTGGTAAGGATCTACCTTTACCGGAAAACGGTTGATATTTATACCGAAGTCAGGAATGAATTCATTTGCCACATCGGAATACTGAAAATCTTCGAGCTGCCGATTTGGAAAACCTATTTTTTTGAATACCTCAAGAGCTTTATCCCGCTGACTGTTCAGCACATTGGCTGACTTACTGTCAATGAGATCCCGATGTTGGGTAAATAGGTCTATATATTGAGTTTCTATCATTGATTATTTGAGTTTATGAAATATATTAAGGTTTCAGGCCTTTTTATTACTTTGTCAGGTATAACAATCAAAGACTGTCATAATTCAGATGTATATCATTAAATGCTTACAGTTACTTATTATGACTACCTAAGTAATAAAAGTGTCTGCGACTCTAGTCTTTAAATTCTTTTATGATCCAGTCATAGCCTTTTTCTTCAAGTTCAAGAGCCAATTCTGGACCTGCGCTTTTTACTATACGCCCCTTGTACAGAACGTGTACGAAATCGGGTTTTATATAATCAAGCAATCTCTGATAGTGAGTAATTACAATGGTTGCATTGTCTTTGCGTCTCAATTTATTTACACCTGCCGCAACAATACGTAAAGCATCTATATCCAATCCCGAATCGGTTTCGTCCAATATCGCTAATTTCGGATCAAGCATTGCCATCTGGAATATTTCGTTGCGTTTCTTTTCTCCCCCCGAAAAACCTTCGTTTACCGAACGGCTGGCGAGTGTGCTGTCCAATTCTACAAGTTCACGCCTTTCCTTCATCAATTTCAGAAAATCAGATGCCGGAATCGGTTCTAATCCTTTGTGTTTTCGTGTTTCGTTTACTGCGGTACGCATGAAATTGACCATACTTACACCGGGAATTTCCACCGGATATTGGAAGCTTAAAAACAGACCTTCGCAAGCTCTTTCTTCGGGATCAAGATCTAGCAGGTCTTTGCCTTGAAAATCGACTTCTCCTTCGGTTACTTCAAAATTAGGGTTACCTACAAGCACGGATGCAAGTGTACTTTTTCCTGCTCCGTTGGGACCCATGATTGCATGGATTTCTCCTTCATTAACTTCAAGGTCAAGCCCTCTTAATATTTCTTTTCCTTCTACATTTGCATGTAGGTTTTTTATGCTTAATAATTTAGCCATTATACTTTATTAAATTTTGATGAATAAATCCGGACTCATCCGGCTCTCATTTCAAGAAGAGTCAACTCTCAAGAAACGAATTTATTCCTTAAAACAGTTTATTCGTGATTTAAAACAACGAAAATAGCAAAAAGTTTTACTATAATACCTCTATTAAGGATAGATATAAATGATTGCATGTATTTAATGCAATATCATGCTTTTATAATTTTTAGATGCTCATGTCTAATTCTACTCTTACCGGACAATGATCGGAGTATTCTATTTCACGGAATATAGATGCACTTTTCAACCTGCGGCGTGCTTCTTCCGATAGAAGATGGTAGTCTATACGCCATCCCAGATTTTTTCCCTTTGATCTGGCTCTGAAACTCCACCATGTATATCTTTCGGGGCTTTTGTCAAATACACGGAATGTATCGATGAGTCCGGTGGCTACAAATTGGTCGAACCATTCACGTTCTTCGGGTAGAAATCCCGACATCGTAGTATGTTTATCCGGATTGTTTATATCAATAGCTTTGTGACAGATGTTATAGTCTCCACAGATCAAAACCTCTTTGCGTTCTTGTCTGAGTTCTGCAATATATTGGGCAAAATCTGACAGAAACTCCATTTTATAAGCTTGACGGGCATCGCCGGTAGTTCCCGATGGTATATATACGCATATAATTGTGATGGGGCCAAAGTCGGCACGGATTACCCGTCCTTCATCATCGTATTTGGGAATTCCCATTCCTATCTGCACAAAATCGGGTTTTGTTTTAGATAGTAATCCTACGCCACTGTATCCTTTCTTCTTTGCTGCATGGAAAAAGTAAGAAGAATAACCGATTTCTTCCAGCGTTTTTGTGTCTATTTGATCTTCCTGTGCTTTTAGTTCCTGAAGGCAAACCACATCGGGCAATGAAATTTCTAACCAATCGAATAAACCTTTGCTCGCAGCCGAGCGAATACCATTGACATTATATGATACAACTTTCATGAGTAAGCTAAATAGAATATATTTGAAAAAAGAATTTATTCTTGTTCTTTAATTTCTTTAATCTCAACCTCCTTAACCTTTTTGAACAGGTCGGATGCAAATACAAAGTCATTGAGAGCTTCATTATCTGCCATAAGAATATCCTGATTTGTCCCTTCCCATTCGAGATTTCCTTCTTTTATAAAGAAAATTTTCTCACCGATATTCATTACCGAATTCATATCGTGGGTGTTTATGATAGTTGTGATTTTGAATTCTGTTGTGATTTCGTGAATCAGTTGATCTATCACCAAAGATGTTTGCGGGTCTAGTCCCGAATTGGGTTCATCGCAGTATAAGTATTTGGGATTTAAAGCTATTGCTCGTGCTATTGCGGCACGTTTCATCATACCTCCACTGATCTCAGAGGGATACAGATTTCCTGCATCTGAAAGGTTTACCCTGTCAAGACAGAATTGTGCACGGGCTTTTTTTTCGCTTCTCGACATATCCGAAAACATGTCAAGAGGGAAGTAGACATTCTCGAAAACAGTCATTGCATCAAACAATGCCGATCCCTGAAATATCATACCCATTTCTTGTCGGAGCAGTTTCATCTGATTGGTTGATAGTCGAGTCAGATCTCGTCCATCGTAAAGTATAGCTCCGCTGGTAGGTCTCATTAGTCCGACCAGATTTTTGAGCAATACGGTCTTTCCCGAACCGCTTCGTCCTATGATGAGGTTTGTTTTTCCTTCTTCGAATATCATGCTCACACCTTTGAGCACGTCACGTCCTTCGAACGATTTTATTAAGTTGCGTACTTCTATCATCCCATCATTAAATCAGTGATTATTAAATCCGAAATCAGTATTAAAATACTGGTTATTACCACAGCATTTGTACTGGCTTTCCCTACATCAAGCGAACCTCCTTTGGCATAATAACCATAATATGCCGATATGGATGAAATTAAGAAAGCGAAAAATATGGTTTTCATAATGGCGTACCAAATATAGAATTCCTTGAAGAAGGATTGAAGTCCAAACTCAAAGTCTACTATTGTAACAGCATGCGTGAGATAACATACGGCAAACCCTCCGATAATACCGAAAAACATACTTAACACCACTAATACCGGAATGAATACCATCAATCCGATTGTTTTTGGCAGTATAAGGTAGCTGGCCGAATTGACACCCATTATTTCAAGGGCATCAATTTGTTCGGTGACACGCATTGTTCCGATTTCTGAAGAAATATTCGATCCGACTTTACCTGTTAGTATCAAACACATGATTGTTGATGAAAATTCGAGAAGAATAATTTCACGGGATGTGAAACCTACTGTGTATCGGGGTAGGAGCGGACTTGATATATTCAAAGCGATCTGGATAACGATTACCGCTCCGATAAAGAAAGAGATAATGATAACGATGCTTATAGAATCGACTCCCAGCTTATTTATTTCTTTTACTAACTGATTGAAGAATATTCGCCACTTTTGAGGGCGGGCAAATACTTTTCGCATCAGAAGGACATATTGTCCCAATTTCTCCAATGAACTTGTTAATAGCATATATTGGCTTTTTCTTATATTAAGGTCTCAGACCTGCTTATTGACTACGTTAGGAGTCTGCTTAAAGCTCATCTGTAAAATTTAAGCAGACTCTAGATAAGCAAAGGTAAAAAAAATTACAAATTAATCGAGTCTCTTTTATAGTAGACATCAATATTGTTGTTATTAATAAATGTTTTTTTAGCAATATCTCCGGCTATTTTGGTTGTTACGGCATCGAATGATGCTCCGATAACACCACCCATGAAAGGGATCGCTTTGGTTATTTTAGTCAGCCCTTTGCTCCCTATGGATTCGGCTATCCGGCCTGTCGCTTTTTGAGAGATATTTCTCAGAGCTTTTTCTCCTGCTTTTACGCTGGCTTCTTTGGCTAATTCCTTGGCTCCGTTACCGGCCATACAGATATAGATCATCGATTTGACCCTGTCGCTTTGCAGGTCGTGACCTCCCATATGGGCTATTGCTGCTATCATTCGTATTTGTATATATATGACACTGGCAATGTTGGCCGGAACGGAAAACGGCATCATCATCAGTCCCCCGAATCCTGTAATAAATCCGCTGGTGGCAGACTTGGTGACCTGCCATTTTATGAGCCTGTCTACTTTCTTCTCCAATGTTCCCGGAGTATTGATATAATTATGGGCAAGCGAGTATGCGGATTCTGTACCGCTGAATCCGGTTAAAGCCTTGTTGTAAGCCCAATCTAGTATTTTGGATGTTATTCCTTTATTCATTGTTTTATATTTCAAATTTACATGTATATCATTCAAGTAAGGTCTCAGTTCTGTTTATTACTTTGATAAGTGAAACAATCAAAGTCCGTTACTTATTTTACTGATACCGCTGATTGTTATAACACAAAGTCCGTGCCAATGGTTTAATTTAAGGAGTAGACCGTTTTGTCCATAAACGTAAAACAGGAATAAGCTTATCGCCTATTCCTGTTTTGTATATTCGGTTTTATAACTCCTCTATGTTTCTAATTGTGATTCCGCCTTTTATCAATCATTTGTTTCATGAATTCAGCTTCAGCCTGCTGATATTTGTATATTTTCTCGGCGGAAAGAACTTGTTTGAATTTCTGTAGATATTCTTTGTCTAATTGAGCTTCTTTGAGCTTTACATCAGCCGCTTCATTGATCATGCGTTCGTAGTCGGCATTTGTTTTATTGTCTTTTTTTCTGATTTCACGGGCGTTTTTTCTCACCTCCCGGTTTATTTCGAAACGTTTGTCCATCAATTCGTTTGTCAAAGGGATAAACGCTTTGACTTCAGCATCGGTCAATCCTACTTTCTGGATGATAAATTCAGCTTTTTTTTGTTTAAAAGCGTCAATATCAAAAGATCTCTTCTGTGCAAATGTCTGAGATATAAAGCATAGAGAGAATAACAGTAATAATATTGTATTTTTTGATTTCATGACTGGTGTGTTTGATATCTTAAGTAAAAAGCATATACTTAATGATATACTTTATTTTATCAATTGATTCATTCGTAAAAAGAGTCCTTATAAGCAAGAAGAGTAGCTTCATCTTCGATAAACTGATAATAGTCGTTTTCGAGAGCTGCCGTTTTTTCTTCTTGTTCGATCGCTTTTTTCTGAGAAGATTCGTTGTAATTTATACCTACCAAAGAAACAGCAGCCAATATGGCAGCCGCAGCCGACCATTTGGTGATGGTTTTCCATAACGGAATTTTTTTTACCTGTTTATTCTTTTCAGGAAGCTTGTCCATCATCTCGAGATTAAAGTTTTCGAAATAATTTTCGGGAACTTTAAACGGATTTTTTTTATTTGTATCGTTAAGCATATCTCCTCCTTTATTCTAGAGTATTAAAGGTCTCAGACCTTTTTTGACTTTTTAACCGTAAATGCAACAATTGGTAATCGATTCTTTTGCAATTTGATATTGAATACTTTTCGTTGCTTATATAAAGACTAAACTAACCTGAAAAGGTTTAATCCGGTGATGATAAAAAATCTTCAATTTTTTTCACGGCATGGTGATATGACGCTTTTAAAGCCCCGACAGAGGTGTAGAGAATTAAAGACATGTCTTCGTATTTTATATCATCAAAATATTTCATGTTAAAGACTATACGCTGTTTTTCAGGTAGGGTTAGTATTGCTTTCTGTAATTTTACCTGAGCTTCGTCTCCATCGAAATAAGAATCCGCCTCGAGTTTCGATAATAAAAATGTATCGTCATCGTCTAACGGGATATTTTGTTGTTGCCGTTGTTTATTGATAAAAGTAATACTTTCGTTGATTGCTATTCTGTATAGCCATGTCACAAGCTTAGAGTCCCCCCTGAAAGAATCGAGGTTTGTCCAAACTTTTATGAGGGTATTTTGTAGGATATCGTTGGCGTCATCGTGTGATAATACCATTTTCCGTATTTGCCAATACAATTGTTCGCTGAATGTTTTTACAAGATCTGCAAATGCGCTTTTTTGCTCATTCGGATTTTGTAATCGCTTTATAAGTTCGTATTCGGCATCTTCATTCATTCCGTAAATTTATAAAAAGAATTTATAAATCCGAATCATCACCGAAGTCATCGTCATCCGCAGTTGAGCCTTGTCCGTCTTCGAACCACGATATAAATCCGTCTACTTTGGTTGTATTGTTGTTCCACCATTCGAGTGAAACCGGAAAATAGGAGACGCTCACATAACGGCAATAGGTATCGAAATATCCTGATTCTAATATTTCGGAATAGATGGGAACGAAAAAGTCCCAAAGAAGACCTTTGCGTGAGTCGTCCTGCATTTGTCCCAAAGTGAAAAATATTTGACGTGATGCTTGTTCGTAAAAAGCATATTGGAAACGTTGATCATCTACCTTTGGTTGTATATTCCGTAATTGGTCATATAATTTCTGGCGATCTATTCCGTCTTCGGGTGTGAGCAGAGTAGATCCGTTGGGGATCTTCTGAGAGATAATGTCATACATTTCGCCAAAAGCATCTTTTGATCGGTCGGTGTTTGGTTCCAATAGCAGGAAAAAATGGAATGCAAGAAAACTTTGCACCCATCTTTCTGAATCGCTGAGGACGTACGCATATAATAAAAATGCACTAGGGTGGGTTGTGTCTATTTCTATTGCTTTCTGTAAATGGAATATCGAAAGTTTCAGATTTTTTGCTTTAAAATAACTTAGTCCTAAATTATAATGAAGAAGGTATTCATCTCCACATCTTTCAAGAGCTTCATTCAATAGTTTGATTGCCTGATCCTGTTTATTCATTTCGGAGAGAGCCGAACTTTTTACACAATAGGCATCTATCAGCAGGGGTTTAAAATTACCGTTAATAACTTTGGTGCTGTATTTTAGGGCATTGTCGTAATCTTTAAGCATCAGGTACGAAAGAGACATTTCGTATGTGGCGGACATCGAAGACGGGTTTGCTTTTAATGCTTGTTGATAATAACTGATGGCATCGTTGTATCTGCCTCTGTCATGTAGACTGACCCCTTTGCGGATTAATTTGTCCGAAGACGGTTGCGCATATGCGACACAAGAAGTGAAAAAAAGAACTAAATATATAAGTATCCGCATCCCAAAAGTTTATATGTTTTTAAAGACAATCAGAGCAAGTGTTTGTCTTATACTGATTTAAAAATGAAAAGAGCCGGATGTACATAGTCCGGTAAAATTAAAGCCTGTAAAAGTAAGAAAAAAGTAGCTTATATCAGATGGAAGCAATAAATATATATTCTGAAAAAAAACTCAAAATAAATTTATCTATACATAAAGTTCTTATATCGAGTCTTGCAGATGTGTATAATTCGAATCTTAAAAGAAAAGTAACAAAAGAAAAAGTGTGATTTCGGTGAAACCTTTGTAACCTTTTTGAAGAATGACCTCAAACCCCTGAAGAGGTTTTTCTTATGTCTGCTAAATCCCCTTTAGTGGCCAGAGGGGTAAAAGTATCATTTCCAAAGTGAAGACAAAGCGTGTGACTTTTGTTACCTTTTTATGTTAAGTAGTTGAAAAACAATTTGGAAAAAAGAAATGTGAGACGCAGGGGGTATAGAGTGGGGGGGAGCCTCTTGCTGTTCTATTAATGAACGTGTTAATTGAAATATATCTTTATATGCTGATTCTTGTACTTATTCTGAGAATACATCAAAAAAAGATTTAAAATATTTATACCTTTGTGGAGTAAAGAAGCACTGTATACAGAATGGTGCATAATGTTGATAAAACCAATAAGTAGGTCTGAGACCTTAATTTATAGAAAAGATGTTAACACTGAAGACAATTAATGATAACCCTGAAGAGGTTATTCTGAAACTGGCCAAAAAGCATTTTGATGCAAAAGAGTTAGTTTACAAAGTTTTGGATGAAGATAAAAGACGTAAAGAAACCCAGTCGGAATTAGACGGTCTGTTGTCGGAAGTTAACTCGAAGTCTAAAAGTATTGGCGCATTAATGAAAGAAGGCAAAAAAGAGGAAGCCGAAAGCCAGCGTTTATTTGTTCAGGAAGTGAAAGTCCGTATTCAGATGTTGGAAGGTACGCTAAAAGATTCGGAGCGCGAATTACAGGAAATGTTGGTATTGATGCCTAATCTTCCTGCAGATATCGTACCCGAAGGGCGTGCTGCGGAAGACAATATAGAGGTGAAGACCGGAGGAGAGGTTCCCGGTCTGAGTGAAGATGCTTTGCCTCACTGGGACTTGGCTAAAAAGTATGATTTGATTGACTTTGAATTGGGCGTTAAGATTTCCGGTGCAGGATTTCCTGTATATAAAGGAAAAGGAGCCCGGTTGCAACGTGCCCTGATCAATTTTTTCTTAGATAAAGCACGTGATGCCGGATATCTTGAAGTGCAGCCTCCATATGTAGTGAATGCTGCATCGGGTTATGGTACAGGACAGCTGCCCGATAAAGAAGGTCAGATGTATCATGCTACTGCAGACGATCTTTACTTGATTCCTACAGCTGAGGTTCCGGTTACCAATATTTACAGGGATACTATTTTGGAAGAAAAAGAGCTTCCTATTAAAAATACTGCTTATTCGGCTTGTTTCCGCCGCGAAGCAGGTTCTTATGGAAAAGATGTAAGGGGGCTTAACCGTCTGCATCAGTTCGATAAGGTCGAAATTGTAAGGATTGATACACCTGAGCATTCATACGAATCGTTGAAAGAGATGATCGCTCATGTTGAATCATTGGTTACAGAGTTGGAACTGCCTTGGCGTATACTTCGTTTGTGTGGAGGTGATATGAGTTTCACGTCTGCCCTTACATATGATTTTGAAGTATATTCGGCAGCTCAGAAAAGATGGCTCGAAGTAAGTTCTGTTTCTAATTTTGAAAGCTATCAGGCAAACAGACTGAAATGCCGTTATCGTACATCTGACAAAAAAACACAACTTGTGCACACTCTTAATGGTAGTGCCTTGGCATTGCCCCGTATTGTTGCCGCTTTATTGGAAAATAATCAAAAGCCCGATGGTATTCATATTCCAAAGGCTTTAGTGCCTTATACGGGTTTCGAAATAATAGATTGATCTGAGAATGAAAATATTGAAAGTATTAGGGGTGTTTGTTCTTTTATTGTCATTTCTTTTTACCGTTTCTTCTTGTGGCGATGACTATAAGGAAAGTGGAATAGAAGGACAATGGAGATTGCGTCAGATCGAAACTCCGGATGGAAGCCGTACTGACGTGGATACGATTTTCTATTCTTTCAAGAAGAATGTTTTCAGATATCTAAAGCTAAAAACGGAAACTCAGACGTTTTCTTGTTATGGTAATTATTCGCAGTCGGGCAATAAACTGGACATAGAAATAAGCCGTGACTCGTTTGAGCCTAAAGATGATGAAGAGTCTCTCGATTGGGAAGGACTTACCCGTACATTTACTGTGCGGAAGCATAGTGCTTCGGTATTGGAGCTCGAACATCAGGGAAATATCTATTATCTGGGAAAATATTGAGACTGAAAAAGGTATCAAAATTTATCTTTTATTGGTTATTTTAAGGTCTCAGACCTATTTGTTTTCCATCTAAGTATAACAGCAAAAGTTAGTTGTCTTTTAAAATATGGTATTAAATACTTATTGCTGTTTAATAAATATTAGTAGAATAGGTTTAAACTATTTTTAGGATTCGTCTGTTATTTCAATTAAACTAAATCATTATCTTTGTATAATAACTATTAACAGTGAAATTATGAATAAACTACTAGGATTCGGTTTGATGCTGTCTTTGTTGGTTGCTTTCGGTTCTTGTAAGCCAAAACAAAGTGCTTATAAATCTATATACGAGTCAGCTAAAGAAAGAGAATTGGATGAAAATAAAGCTGCCAGCAACTCTGCTGCTGCTCAGCCTTCTAAACCAGCATATCCAGCATATAATTCGGATGCGGCAAATGAAGCGGTTAGAACAGAAAAGATTACACCTGTTTACGATTCTGATGCAGCAGGTTTGAGAGCTTACAGTGTTGTAATAGCATCTCTTAGTGTTAAGCCAAATGCGGATGCATTGAAAGCCAGAATGGAGCAGGAAGGATATAATATAATCCTGGCTCAGAATGAACAAGGCATGTATCGTGTGATTATTGCCAGCTATGACGATAAAGCGTCTGCTGTAAATAGTCGTAATGCGATTCGTGAAAAATATCTGGCCAAAGGGTCAAGTGATTTTTTGAGAAAAACTTACGGTATACCATTTGAAGACCTTTGGATTCTTCAAAGACAATACTAAGAGATTATATATGAATAAACGAATGGCTATTTCTGAAATACGAGGTAGCCATTTTGTTTTGAAATTAATATTATGCAGATTCGATTTTTAGGAACAGGCACTTCAACAGGAGTCCCCGAAGTTGGATGTCGGTGTCAGGTTTGTATGTCAAGGGATAAACGGGATCAGCGGCTACGTGCATCAGCTATAGTGCGTACACATGGGAAGAATATTCTTATTGATTGCGGTCCCGATTTCAGATACCAGATGTTGCAAACGGCTTACGAGCCGATAGAGGGTGTCTTGCTTACCCACGAGCATTATGACCATGTTGGAGGAATAGATGATCTTCGTCCTTTTTGCCGTTTTGGGGATATCGAAATTTATGCGGAAGATTGCGTTGCAGATGCCATAATGAGGCGGATTCCCTATTGTTTTACGGAGTTTAAATATCCGGGTATTCCCAGTCTTATATTGAATAGAATTCAGAACAAGCCCTTCTTTCTGGGAAATATTGAGATTACTCCTATCCGGGTGATGCATTCCAAATTGCCTATTTTCGGATATAGGATCGGTCGCATGGCTTATCTTACAGATCTGAAAACATTACCTGATGAAGAGCTCTCTAAATTGAAAGATCTGGATGTTTTAATCATTAATGCCTTGCGGATCGAAGAACACTTATCTCATCAGAATGTGGCTCAGGCATTAGTTTTAGCAGAGCAGATAGGGGCAAGACAGACTTATTTTATCCATATGAGCCATCATTTTGGATTGCATGCCGATATGGAGAAAAAAATGCCCACAGGAGTATTTATAGCGTATGATGGTTTAGAGATCGAATTGGAAGATTGATCTTAAATTTTCTATAATAGCTTATTGTGGTTATTTCTTACTTCTAGACAGGCTTTCAAAGTAAAAGTGAGATGAAATATTCTTCATATTCATAATTTCGAGAGGAGACATACCTGATAGAGATTTGCATTCTTTTATGAAATGAGACTGATCGTAATAGCCATTGTTAATAGCTATTTGTAGATAGTCATTACTAGATGATAATAAGATCTCCTTAATTGAGGTTTGAAATCTACTTGCTATCTGAAATTTCTTGGGGCTGATGTTGAACTCATCTTTAAATAGTCGTTCGAAATGTCTGAAGCTGATATTATATTTTTTAGCAAATAAGTTGAGCGGAGTATGCTGATAATTGGTGTAAATGCATGCGATAGAATTGTCCAGTAGTGGATTAAACTTTTGGTGTTTCATGAATTGCTTTAGAAGAAAGCTATTTAGAATTTCAATTCTCCTGTTCCAAGAAAGCGTATCGTGTAATCTATCTATAAATTCTGCTCCTTCATTTCCCCAAATATCCTTGGAAGAAAGAAAATTATTGCAGAAATCATTAAACTTCAAAGAACAAAAATGACGGAAAGCTCCGCTTCTGAATCTGATACTAATGAAATCTAAGTTATTGTCTGATGATATAGAAATTGGTTTTCGAGGACAAAATATATGAGATGTAGAGAGTATTCCTTCTGTAATATGGAATGGAGTTGAAAAATGTATAAACAAATCTAGTCCTGTTCCGGCAAATAAAGGCAGTAGTTGTATTGACTCTCCTTCTGAATTACAACGCCAATATCTATCGATATAAGGTTGTAAAGATATTGGCGGTTTGTAATTTATATATTTCATAAACTGATCATAAAATCTTAACTATCGGCTCCTGAGACTGAAGGCTTTTTAGTCCCTCTGAAAATAATAGATAATGTTGACTTTTTAAATGAGAATCAAAACTATCAGCATCTTTAAATTTCTCATAGAAGATAAAATCTGTTTCGTTCTCAATTGATTGATAAAGATGATAGTATATACAACCCGATTCTTGTCTGGTCTTCTCTATTAGGTCTGTTGTTTGGGCTTTAAATTTATTAATGTATTCTGTTTTCACAAAAAATTGAGCGATTACAATTTGTTCCATAAGTGATGTAATTTTAGGTTATCAAAAACTGATTTTGGAACAAATGTATGTAAGAAATATCTTTTATGATTGTAAAAAAACGACATCGGGTAAATTAACATGAAACTTACCCGATGTAACTATTTTGCAGCAATGCAGTTTTACTCTAAGTAAGTATATCCATACAAACCTGAACGGTAGTTGGATAAAAATTCTTTACCTTCTTCAACAGTAATAGAACCTTGTTTCACACAGCTGGTAACCCAAGTTTCGACAGTACGAACCAGTTTCTTGGCATTATACTGAGCATAATCCAATACTTCGGCTACAGTTTCTCCATCTATCATTTGCTCTATTTTATAGCCCGATTCGTCAACTGATACGTGGACAGCATTGGTATCTCCGAATAAGTTGTGTAAATCGCCTAAAATCTCCTGATAAGCTCCCACTAAGAAAACACCCAAATAATAAGGTTCATTTTTCTTTACAGCATGTACCGGCAAATAGTCTGATTGATTTCCTGTAGGGATAAAATTATCTATCTTCCCATCCGAATCGCATGTTACATCTTGTAATGTAGCCATTTTATCTGGCTTTTCACCTAAACGATGTATCGGTATAATCGGAAATATCTGGTCAATAGCCCAAGAGTCAGGTAAAGACTGAAATAGCGAAAAGTTACAGAAGTACTTATCAGGTAAAAGCTTTGACAATTGTTTCAGTTCTTCCGGAGCGTGTTTCATCCGTCCTGCCATAAAGCAAACCTCGCGTGCGATAGAGAAGTATAGTCGCTCTACTTGTGCACGGGTTTTCAGATTTACCATTCCTAAGCTGAACAAATCTAAGGCTTCTTCTCTTATCTGTTGTGAGTCGTGCCATGCTTCGAGCATACTCCTCTGGTTGAGATCGTCCCATATCTGATACAATT
Organism: Indolivaga capnocytophagoides; assembly: GCF_036511535.1. GTDB lineage: Bacteria > Bacteroidota > Bacteroidia > Bacteroidales > Dysgonomonadaceae > Dysgonomonas_A > Dysgonomonas_A capnocytophagoides. The sequence goes on from NZ_AP028867.1 coordinate 302,598, forward strand.
CACGTACCAATTCGTGGTCTTCTTCCGTTACCTCTTGGCTCTCGTCCCATTCCGGTAAGCCTGCGGTTTCCAATACTTCAAAAACAAGAATAGAATGATGTGCTGTTAGCGATCGTCCTGATTCTGTGATAATATTAGGATGAGGCAGATTATTTTTATCGGCTGCATCTACAATGGTCGATATAGAGTCATTTACATACTCCTGTATACTGTAGTTTACGCTGCTTTCGCTATGAGAAGAACGAGTTCCGTCATAATCTATACCCAATCCTCCGCCAATGTCAACGAATTCAACATTAAAGCCTAACGAGTGTAATTGTACATAAAACTGAGAAGCTTCCCGTAGAGCTGTTTTAATACGGCGTATTTTTGTTATTTGACTACCTATATGGAAGTGAATCAGACGTAAAGCCGACTGCATATTGTTTTTTTCGAGAAAAGCCAGAGCTTCTAACAGTTCACTGGAATTTAATCCGAACTTACTGCCGTCTCCTCCTGATTCTTCCCATTTACCGCTACCACTGCTTGCCAGCTTGATACGTATACCAATGTTTGGAGCAATTTTCAGGCGTTTAGCTATTTTAGTAATCAGAGATAACTCGTTAAGTTTTTCTACAACGATGAAAATACGTTTGCCCATTTTCTGTGCAAGCAAAGCCAACTCGATATAGCTTTCATCTTTGTAGCCATTGCAGATGATAAGCGAATCGGGGTCGGTATTAATAGCAATAACAGCATGAAGTTCAGGTTTAGAACCTGCTTCGAGTCCGATATTGAATTTTTTGCCGTGACTGACCAATTCTTCCACGACGGGGCGCATCTGATTTACCTTGATGGGGTAAATTATATGGTTTTGAGCCTGATAACCGTATTCTTTCGATGCTTTCTGAAAGCACGTCGAAATCTTTTCGATACGATTATCCAAAATATCCGGAAAACGAACTAATACAGGGGCTGCCACGTCTCTTAACTGCAACTCGTCTATTAATTCTTTAAGATCAACTGCTACACCATCTTTACGTGGGGTAACGATGACATTACCTTTGTCATTGATTGAAAAATAATTAACACCCCAACTAGTGATGTTGTATAATTCTTCCGAATCTTCAATACGCCATTTTCTCATTATTGCAAATAGCCTCCTCTTTTTAAAATGAATAAAATAAGGTCATAGACCTGTTTGTTGTATAATATTTTATTAAATGCTTTTTTCCAGAACTTTGGTTATCTCTGCAATATACAGATAGTGAAAATCTTTTGCAGGATACCAATGCCCGATTATTCCTTTGTCAAGGAAAGAGTCTTCTGTAATAGGTTGCACAAATAACTTTTTGACAAAAATACTTGTGTGCGCTTCCTCAAAATAGGGTATACCATTATCATGTACGATCGTTAATTCGGCTTTAGCTATTTTATCTTCGTCCCGACCTGATGTATTTCCCAGATAAGAGAGCTTTTTCTTGAATGATTTATCGAAAAAAGTCAGAGAAAAAGAATCTGCTCCGTCGATAAATTCTTTCGTATAACGTTGGGGACGTATAACAACAAAAGCAACTTCTTTGTTCCACATGATACCCAATCCGCCCCAACTGGCAGTTAAAGTATTCACTTTGCCGTCTTTCTCGGCTGTAACCAACATCCATTCGTTTTTAAGGTCGAATGGCGTGAATTTTAAATCTTTTGCGTTAATTTCCTTAAATGTATTCATTATGTGCCTCCTCTATTTATATCTTAGGCCTGTTTTGTCAATTGTATCCTTTTCCTATGATCTGAACTTTTAGTATAGATAAAAAACTAGATAGCCCTAAAAAGGTAATAGCCGTTCGGCAGCCTTTTTTGCATAGTTATTGGAGTATCCCCCCCCTTAGTCCAGTTTCAGTACAGCTAAGAATGCTTTTTGAGGAACTTCAACATTTCCGACCTGCTTCATTCGTTTTTTACCCTCTTTTTGTTTTTCGAGCAGTTTCCGTTTACGCGAGATATCACCTCCGTAACATTTTGCAGTAACGTCTTTACGTACAGCTTTAATTGTTTCACGGGCAATGATTTTTGCTCCGATAGCTGCTTGTATTGCAATATCGAACTGTTGACGAGGGATAAGTTCTTTTAGCTTCTCACACATACGCCGACCGAAGTTTACAGCATTATCTATATGGGTAAGTGTCGACAAGGCATCCACCGGTTCTCCGTTCAACAGGATATCCATTTTAACGAGCCTAGCTTCACGATAATCGTGCATATGATAATCGAAAGAAGCATATCCTTTCGATATACTTTTGAGCTTATCATAGAAGTCAATCACGATTTCACCCAACGGGATATCATAAGTGATTTCTACACGGTCGCCCGATATGTATTCTTGCTTCAGAAGAATACCTCGTTTTCCTAGGCAAAGAGTCATTATCGGCCCTATGTAAGTTGTATTGGTAATGACCGATGCCCGTATATATGGTTCTTCAATATAGTCGATAAGAGTAGGGTCGGGAAGTCCTGACGGATTGTGTACCTCTTTCATGTTACCCTTTTTATCATATACCAGATAGGATACGTTGGGTACTGTGGTGATTACATCCATATTGAACTCTCGGTCAAGTCGTTCCTGTATAATTTCCATATGCAGTAATCCTAAGAAACCACAGCGGAAACCGAACCCAAGAGCAACCGACGATTCTGGCTGGAATGTAAGAGATGCATCATTCAATTGAAGTTTTTCCAAAGATGCCCGAAGGTCTTCAAAGTCTTCACTTTCTATCGGGTATACTCCGGCAAATACCATGGGTTTGACTTCCTCGAATCCATCAATAGCTTTTTCACAAGGGCGTTTTACGTGGGTGATGGTATCGCCCACTTTTACCTCTTTAGAAGTCTTTATACCTGAAATGATATAGCCTACATCTCCACAGGTTACTTCGTCTCGTGGCGACATGGTTAGTTTCAGGATGCCTATTTCATCCGCATCATATTCTTTGCCTGTTGCAAAAAACTTAACGAGATCTCCTTTGCGGATACTTCCGTTTACAATTTTAAAATAGGCTATAATTCCACGGAATGAATTAAAAACAGAGTCGAAGATCAACGCTTGCAGCGGAGCCTCAGGATCTCCTTTTGGAGCAGGTACACGATCTACAATCGCACCTAATATATCAAAAACACCTTGACCTGTTTTTCCGCTTGCCCGTATTATTTCTTCTCGTTTACAGCCGAGCAATTCTATAATCTGGTCTTCTACTTCGTCGGGCATGGCACTAGGCAGGTCTATCTTATTAAGAATCGGGATAATCTCCAGATCATTATCGATAGCCATGTACAGGTTGGAAATAGTCTGAGCCTGAATTCCCTGTGCTGCGTCAACAATAAGTAAAGCCCCTTCGCATGCAGCGATGGAACGTGATACTTCGTATGAGAAGTCAACGTGTCCCGGGGTATCTATCAAATTCAGAATATAGGTTTCTCCATTGTGCTGATATTGCATCTGTATGGCATGACTTTTTATCGTAATACCACGTTCACGTTCTAAGTCCATGTCATCAAGGACTTGTGCTTGCAGGTCTTTACCTTCCACTGTTTTTGTGTATTCCAGCAAACGGTCTGCCAGAGTACTTTTACCATGGTCGATATGTGCGATGATGCAAAAATTTCGTATTTTATTCATTCTTAAATTTTCTAAGGTCCCAGACCTTTTGTAATCAATTAAATCTTGAAAAAAGTGAAGTCCTTTCAATTCACAACTTTCAAATCAATAAACTGTATAGTTTATCTAGTCGAACTTTACAGCTTTCCGTGTTCTTTATATTAAAGAATGGCTATTCTAAGCCCAATTTACGGAATGCAAATATACATAAAGAATTGTTCTTCCGAAATGCTGTAAAGCAGAATTGTTTAGAGTCTGTTTAAATTTTACGGCGAAGAGTTATATAAGTAAACAAGTAGACCTGTTAATAGGTAAGCTAGCCTGAAAATATACATCGACCTATTACTGAAATAGTTAATAAAAAGGTCTGATACCTTAGCCGGAAAATCTTACATTTGTTGCGAAGAAATATACCAGACTCTAATCAAAATGAAAAAAGAATTTAGAAGTATTATTTTGGCTTGCCTGTTTCTCATAGGATTTAGCATGCCAATGGTTGTTGTGGCTCAGCAAAATGGAGATAAAGCATCGAAAAAAGATGTTGAATGGTTTAATTCGAGAAAGTGGCTCGAGGGGTTACAAGCATCTCCGGATCCATCTATTGATATTTCAACATTTGCGAAGCATTATAAGAAGCATCCCGAAAGATGGGCTAAGGCTTTTGAGTTTCTGAAAGAGAACGACCTGAAATCCCTGCCCACAGGCAAACAGACTTTATCCGAAGGGTTAACTGTAAGTGTAGAAGAATATACAACACGAGAACCCGGTAAAGAATGGCTCGAAGGGCATAAGAAGAATATCGATCTTCAGTTTATCGTTGAAGGATGTGAATTGCAGGGATATGCCAAAATACAGACCGCAGCTGAAATTGTAAATCCTTATACCGACAAAAAAGATGTTGGTCATTATTTAGTGCCGACTATAAATTATCATGTTATAAGACCGTATCAGTTTACGATATTTTTCCCGGACGATATTCATATGACGAATATTCAGTACGGTGAAAAAGCCAAGGTTCGAAAAATTGTTTTTAAAGTAGCGGTAGATTAAAACCGGGGCTAAGTTACATAATCGGGCAGGAGTAAAAACCTGCCCTTATTTGTTTATCAGAATTACGGAATAAGGGCGGCAGCACCCAGCAATCCGATATCTTCTTTTTTTGAAAAGAGTATTTCTACATTCTTAATCATGTGAGGGTATAAAAATGTACTTAATTGTTTATACATCGCTTTATCGAAATAGTGTCTGGCTTTGGCTATGCTTCCACCTATGACAATAGCTTCGGGGTCATACGTTAATAATATTGCTTTTATAAGATTACCGACATGATATCCGAATATGCCCCATACAGAAAGAGCTTCCTGCTCACCATCTTTGGCTCTCAGATATAAATTATACCCTGTTGTTTTGTACTTATCGAAAAAATTAGAGGCGCAATAGTTTTCGTAATCACTGTCGAGATATGGCAGGCTGCCTATTTCTCCGGCACTGGTATTCATCCCTTCATACAGCATATTGTTGATGATAATACCTGCTCCAAGACCTGTGCCGAGAGTTACTCCAACGATGTTGTGATAAATGGTTGCTTCTCCATAATACCGTTCACCGAAAGTAAAGCAGTTACAGTCGTTATTCACTTTGACGGGTACTCTAAACTCGTGTTCGAGTATTTCTTTGAGGTGTACCTCTTTCCAGGAAGGGATATTTACTGTGTTGTATACAATACCGTGTCTGGTATCGACAATCGAGGGAACTCCTATTCCAATACCTTTGATATTGGAATTCATGATTTTCCTGATAGCTCCGATTAAGCATTTAATTGTGTCTTTCTCTGGCTTGTCGTGTGGGAAAGGCTCCGTTATCATTTGATAGATAACACCAGCTTCAACTATTCCTGCACGAATGTTTGTCGCTCCTAAGTCTACTCCTATTCTCATTTCTTATTATTGAATAAAAAAGAGTTCTCAAAAAATCTCTTTAGCACTGACGCTATCTGTTGTATTCGGGTATATTGAGGTCCGAGTGTTGGTCTTCTTTTTTTTCTACTAATATAGTCAAGTAGCGTGTTTTTGTGCCGAGATACAACTTCTAAAGAGGCGAGAACGCTTACTGTCTCACATTTAATCTATTGCAAATATAATATTACGAAATCATATATCATAATCTATATAGCATATTTTTCTAGATTTATAGAAAAAGAGCATGTTTGTAAAGCACTCATCAGCTTAATTGTATTGTTTTAAGTTACAGAACGCATTTTATGATATATTTTTAGTTTATGGCTACCTGTTATTGTTACACTTACTAAAGTCTCAAACGGATCTGAGACCTTAAACTCAAAAAAGCTGTCCCAAAAGTAAAAGGGGACAGCTTTTTCCTAAAAAACGGATATTAACACGTTTACTTGTTTACTCGTAGACTGGTTTATTGAAAGGTCAATAAGTCGGTCTGAGTTCTTATTTTACAAAACCTCTGTTTTTTAACAGATATATGGGGTTTGGTTCTGCACCTCTAAATTTTTTATATAATATCATTGGGTCTTCCGATCCGCCTTTCGATAATATATTGTCTCTGAAAGATTGACCTGTAGTGCGATCAAAAACACCTTTTTCAACAAAGGCTTCGAAAGCATCGGCATCTAGCACTTCCGACCATAGATAACTATAATATCCGGCAGAATATCCGCCATCGAATATGTGCGCAAAATATGTGCTTTTATATCTGGGGATAATCTCTGATATAAGTCCTATTTCATTCATCCGGTCTTTTTCGAACTGATCAACATCGAATTCTTCTTTTTCTGATATTACATGCCATTTCATATCCAAAATGGCTGCAGCCACTAATTCGGTTGTTTCGAATCCCTGATTGAAGTTTGCAGCTTCTTCCATTTTCTTAACAAGAGATTCGGGAATAGTTTCTCCGGTCTGATAATGTTTTGCATATACTTTCAGGACATCGGGGTGTAATGCCCAGTGTTCGAATATTTGCGAAGGTAGTTCAACAAAATCACGAGAAACGGCTGTACCTGATAAACCATTGTAATTGACATTAGACAATAGTCCGTGGAGCCCGTGCCCGAATTCGTGGAATAGAGTTGTAACCTGTTCAAGTGTTAATAACGAAGGTTTATCTTCAGTTGGCATCGCAAAATTTCCAACGTTGTATATAATCGGGTGAATAAATTCGCCGTTCTTGATGCTTTGTTTCTGAAAACTGCTCATCCATGCACCGTTACGCTTTCCGGGACGAGGAAAATAGTCCAGATATAATACTCCGATGTACGATCCATTTGCATCAAGAACTTCGAATACCTGGACATCTTTTTCATATACCGAAACATCTTTGAATGGTTTAAATGTGATCCCGTATAATTTGTTAGCTACATAAAATGCCCCATCTCTTACATTATCAACCATAAAGTAAGGGCGGATAGACTCTTCATCTAAAGAATATTTTTCTTTACGTAGTTTTTCTGTATAGTACCACCAGTCCCAAGACTCGAGTTTGAAGTTACCTCCGTCACGATCTATCATCTGTTGTAGGTCTACTGCCTCTTTTTTAGCTTGAGGTAGAGCATATTCCCACAACTTATTCAATAAGCCAAAAACATTCTCGGGAGTTTTAGCCATTGTTTCAGCTAGTACATAATCTGCATGGCTTTTGTATCCTAACAGGTTTGCTTTTTCGAGACGTAGATTTACGATGTTGCTGATGACCTGCTTGTTGTCGTACTGATTGTTATTATTGCAACGGTTATACATTGCTTTGTATAATTTTTCTCTCAAAGCTCTATTGTCTGCATACTGAAGGAAAGGCAGCCAGCTTGGCTTACTTAGGGTGAATACCCATTTCCCATCAAGTCCTTTTGATTTTGCTGTCTGAGCAGCTGTTTGGATAACATCATCGGGCAGACCTGCCAGATCTTGTTTGTTATCTATTACCAATTGGTAGTTATTTGTTTCAGCAAGAAGGTTTTTTCCAAATGACAGAGACAACAGGCTTAGCTCTTTATTGATTGCTCTAAGGCGGTCTTTTTCTGCATTATTCAGCGCAATACCAGAGCGGATGAATGCTTTGTAGTATTTATCTACAAGGCGTTTCTGTTCGGTTGTCCGGTTCGAGCTGAGGCTGTCATCATAAACTGCTTTTATACGTTTGAACAATTTTTCGTTCAGGTATATATTATCGTTATGCTCTGATAACAGAGGGGATATCTCTTCCGCTATTTTTTGAATATCGTCATCGCTGTCTGCTCCCCGTATAGCCCCGAATACAGAAGATACACGGTCTAGTATTTCGCCGCTTTCATCTAAAGCCAATACAGTATTGTCGAAAGTTGCAGCCGATTTATTATTGACAATAGTATTTATCTCTTTAGCCTGTTCGGCTATACCTTTAACAAACGCTGGTTTGTAGTTTTCTTTTTTGATAAGATCGAAGGGCGGAGTTCCCTTTGGTGTTTTGAACTTCTCGAAGAAGGGGTTTTTTGCATCCATTTTTAGATTGCTTGGGTTGTCTTGTGCATTGCTGTAATAGGTACACAAGGTTAAACTAAGTAAGAATAAAAATTTCTTCATAAATACAATATGTAAGGTCTCAGACCCGTTTGTGACTTTAGTAAGTAAATAGACCAAAGCCGGTTATAAACTAAAAGATAATAATAATTTCTTGTTCTTGGCTATTCGTTCTGTTCTGCTTGTGCTTTCTGAACAGACTCGGAGTTAAGTTTGTCAATTTCGTTATCTGGCAACCACTTATCTTTACTCGACATGTATGTGAATTTTGTACATGTAATTCCTCCATCAATGTCATTACAGCTCTGTAATGTCAGTTTGTCGGAGTTAAGTTCGAGTATTTCCATCAGCTGAGCTGATCCGTCGTCAGGACCGACCATTACAAAATGGGTGTCGTCTACTATCTTCCAGTTATCTTCCATAACATCATTTCCCATCTTGGTATATACGGTATATACTTTGTCCTGATCGAAAAAGATGCTAGATACATCGTCCTTTTTGAAAAATTCGATAAGAGAAATCTGCTCGTTGTCTGCTATCTCTGTTATCTCTGTAGAGGACAAAAACCATACACCCTGGTTGATTAATTTTTCGGATGTATCTTGCTGTCCGTATATATACGAAGAGCAGATCATAAGCACAAGGATTAATGTCGTTCTGAAGTGTTTCATTATATTTGCGGATTTGTTGTTCTCTTGAATAATAACAGCACGTATTGACGGTAGGAGACCTTAATCGAGTCGATAACCGAAGTTTCGGAGAATATTGTCCCGGTTTCGCCAGTCCTTTTCCACCTTAACATACATTTGTAAAAATACTTGCTTGTCGAAGAATTTTTCGATGTCTTTTCTCGCCATTGCTCCTACTTTTTTCAGGGCAAGACCTTTATTTCCGATTATTATTCCCTTTTGAGAATCTCTTTCTACAATAATCAGGGCACGGATATTTATGATATCTTTTTCTTCTTTGAATTCTTCAACTACTACTTCAACCGAATAAGGAACTTCTTTCTGATAGTATAACAAGATTCGACCTCGAATAATTTCGGTTACAAAAAAACGGGCGGGACGGTCTGTCATCGCATCTTTTTCGAAATAAGGGGGGGATTCGGGTATCAGTTCCAATATGCGGCGTTTTACATTGTCAATATTGAACTTATTTAATGCCGATATCGGATAAATTTCGGCTTTCGGTAATAGCTTCTTCCATTCATCTATCAGTGTTATCAGGTCTTTCTGGTTTGTCTGGTCTATTTTATTAATAAGCAGTAAAACCGGAGCATCTATGTTTTGTACCTTATGAAGGAACTCTTCGTTTTTTTCAGTTTTCTCTATAACATCCGTAACATATAGCAAAACATCAGCATCCCCCAAAGCTGATTCTGAAAAATTCAGCATCGATTCCTGTAATTTGTAATTAGGACGAAGTACTCCCGGAGTATCCGAATATACGATCTGATATTCATCGGTATTTACGATACCCATAATTCGGTGTCTTGTGGTCTGTGCCTTAGATGTTATAACCGAAATCTTTTGTCCTACTAATTCATTTGTCAATGTGGATTTTCCTACGTTAGGATTTCCTACAATATTTACAAAACCTGATTTATGCATTAAATAATATTTTTATTCTGGAGTCTCTAGATTATTACGAACCTAAAGTCATTTGTATACAAATATATAAATAAAAAGTATGACTTGATATCATATGGTTAACAAGTTAAGAAACATACAGCCGTTAGTTTCTTAACTATCGATAGATAATATCTTGTATCTAATAAAAAAACGCACCTTCTAAAGATGCGTTTTAATATATTGAGAGATGTGTATCTCTTTATTTCTGATCTCCGTCGTAAGCCCATTTCAGGTAAACAGATCCCCAAGTGAAACCTGCACCAAATGCAGCAAGGATGATATTGTCTCCTTTTTTGAGTTTACTTTCCCATTCATTGAGACACATTGGGATGGTGCCGGCACTCGAATTTCCGTATCTTTCGATATTAACCATTACTTTGTCTTTGGTAAGTCCCATACGATTGGCTGCTGCATCTATGATACGCAAATTCGCCTGATGAGGAACAAACCAGTTAACATCGTCTTTGGTTAAGTTATTTTTTTCCATGATTTCGGCAGAAACATCAGCCATACGTGAAACCGCATGCTTGAATACAACCTGACCTTCTTGATATACATAATGCATATCCTTTTCTACGGTTTCAATACTCGCAGGATAAGCTGATCCTCCTCCATACATATGCAGGTGAGGTGTTCCGAATCCATCGGTGTGTAAAATAGTATCTAATACTCCGTAGTTCTCTTCGGTTGGTTCGAGCATTACTGCTCCTGCCGCATCGCCGAACAGAGGGCAAGTGGTTCTGTCTTTGTAATTGGTGATTGACGTCATTTTATCTCCGCCTATGACAATTACTTTTTTATATTTTCCTGATTTGATAAAATTAGTTCCGATCTCTAATCCGAAAATGAATCCCGAACAGGCAGCTTGTATATCAAATGCGATAGAGTTTTTAACACCGCAATTATGGGCAACTAAGGCTGCTGTAGAAGGGAATGGATAGTCGGGAGTAGTTGTTGCGCATATAATCACATCAACATCTTCCGGTTTTGTATTAGTTTTGGTTAAAACTTGTTTTACGGCTTCTGTAGCCATAACGGAAGTACCTTTGCCTTCACCCTTCAGGATATGACGTTCTTTGATTCCGACGCGTGACATAATCCACTCTTCGTTGGTATCAACGAATTTTTCGAGGTCTTTATTTGTAATAATATCCTCGGGAGCGTATCCTCCAACGCCGGTTATCGCTGCTTGAATCATAATTTCACTCAAGTTTGTTTATAAAAAAAATGCCCTATTTGAGGTAGGGCTTTTATTGTTTGGGCAATTAAAGAGCTACTTCTTTTTCAATAGCTAATTTACCTCTATAATGACCGCATTCTCCACATACTGTGTGGTATACATGCCATGCTCCACAGTTAGGACATACAGCTAAAGTCGGAGTTAAAGCTTTGTCATGAGTTCTTCTTTTTGCTGATCTAGACTTTGATTGTCTATGTTTAGGATGTGCCATTTTATCTAATTATTTTTAATTTAAATTACAATTTTATGATATAAGAGTCTGTGGCTCTTATTATATTTATTATGATTTTATTCTTCTTCAACCAATCCTTTTAAGGCATCCCAGCGAGGATCTGTAACTTCTTCTTCTTCTTCGATGCTGATGTCGGGTGTGTCAAACTCTCCTTCTTCCTGATCTTCATCAGAACTGACCGCCTTATGCTTGTTCAGTTTAGACGACATTATCTTGTTGCATTTTCCGGGGGCATGTACCCGTTTCATCGGAATACTCAGTGTTACAAATTCGTAAAGAAACCAAGCAATATTGATTTCTCCTTCTTCTTCAGGAATGACTACAACTTCGTCACTTTCTTCCGAATATTCTCTTCCGAACTTAACAATAAGTTTGTTTTTCGAATCTAGCTCGATAAGCATATCATCAAGGCATCTGTCACAGGGAACAGTTACTGTTCCCGAGAGAGAAAAATTAAATTCGAATGTAGAAGACACGCGCTTAACCGTAGCCTCTACTTTAACTTGTCCTTTTCTTACATTATCTGAATCAGCATCGCCAATCAGTTTGAAATACTGATTGTCAAGAGTGTATTCCAATTGATGGATACCCTCAGTTAAATTCCGTAATGGAACGTTATAGAGACTAAATTTTCCCACTTTTTCTACTAATATTCTATTAAATAAAACAGAATGGACGCAAAGATAAAAACTTTTTTCCTAATTCCCTCATATCCGATTATTAAAAAAAAGCCAATGATAATATTAAGGTCTAAAGACCTGTCTGTTGATTTATTCAATCATAGTATTACAAGACAGCCATTTTTTTGTGTAATACGTACTATTAGATGCTTTCCGCTCAGAATAAAGGTCTTTATGCCGGATTTTGCATTTCCGATTCTAAAGTTATTAGTTTTTTTCGGTATCTCCAATAAAAAGGTATAGCAAAAAGCAACATTGCGCTCCAGCCTATTGCACAGGAATATGCTATTCCGTTTATACCCATCGATGGTGATAATATATACGTGAAGGTAACTCTCAATCCGGTTTGTATGGCTGTTCCTATTAATGTGAGGCTCATGTTGCCCATTCCTCTGAAGAATCCCTGTACTCCGTTTGTGAATGCCGGAAACAGGTAAAAAAAAGCCATCAGTCCAAGATACTCCGTGCCCAGTGTGATGATGGAGCTGTTGTCACCCGTTACAAAAAGGTTCATGATAGGTTCTTTCAGAATTAGGATGCAAACACAGATCAAAGACCAGTAAACAAATTCTAGAATCATTCCGTTCTTAAATCCGTTTAGGATACGGTCATACTTTTTGGCTCCTCTGTTTTGAGCGGCAAATGTTGTTATCCCGTGCGATATACTTTGTTGCGGCGTAAAGGCAAAATCATCTATACGATTGACAGCATTGAAGGTGGCTATCATATCTACACCGAGCGGATTTACTGCTCCCTGGATAAGGAGTTTTCCTATGGGCTGACAAGATTGTTGCAAAGCTGTGATGCTGCCATAACTCAGTGTCTTTTTTAATAATGGTTTATCTATTCTGAATTCTCGCCTTTGCAATTGTAACATAGGTATTCTTTTATATACGTAGAATATGCAGAGTAAAGCTGACACAGCTTCGGCAATAACCGTTGTGGTGGCAGAGCAAACAATTCCAAATCTGAATATACCTATAAATATAATGTCTAAGACAGCATTGAGGATTGCCGCGAATGCGAGAAACTTGAGGGGCGTCTTTGAGTCTCCTATGCTTTTCAGGGCTGCAGCGATCGAGTTATAAAAATACGTAAACGGAACTCCCAGATAAGTTATCTGTAAATAAGTAGTTGACATATTCATGATTTCATCCGGAACACTAAGCAGAGCGAGTAGGGGACGGGCTGTGATTATACCAAGTAAGGAAAGTGCTAAAGAAAAGAAAAGCCCGAATACCGAAGTTGTGGCCATTTCTTTTTTGAGCATTTGGTAATTTTTCGCTCCGAAAAATTCACTCATCAATACGGATGCACCTATACAAATACCGGATATTCCTAAAATAATAATGTTAACTATAGGACCTGTGGTTCCTACTGCGGCAAGGGCATCTTTTCCGATAAAGCGTCCTACTATAATGGAATCTACAGTGTTGTATGTTAGTTGAAATAAATTGCCTAAAATCAGAGGAATGGAATATGTAACCAATTGTCTGGAAATATTACCTTCCGTCATGCGCATCATTGCCATCGTTTAAAACTTTAGTGTAGTTCTTTATCGGGATAACTCTAAAATCAGAATACAAAGATAGGTCTTTCCCCGCTGTTCGATTAAGGATTACGGCTTCAATAAGGATCTGATTGTTTATTTTACTTAAAATGATATTTTAAATTTATAATAATTGTTTGTTTTTCAGATTTAATATGTTTATTTCGTTGAATGTTTCATTTATTTCTAATAATGCTCTCTAAGCTCATTTAGGTATTGAATAACAGAAAGTACTAATGATATATTTTAGTTTATAACCGGCTTCGGTTTATTTACTTACTAAAGCCATAGATGGGTCTGAGACCTTATTTTAATCCGGATGTATGAAATGCACTAATTTGCTAATCGTATTCTTGCTCCTGAATATCTGTGCTGTCTGGGGGCAGGGGCCTAAAAAGGTTATATATTATACCGCCACTTTCGAGAAAGGCGATACAATATATAATGCTTATCTGCCAGAAACGATTGTATTCGGTCCTTTGAGATTTAAAAATGATAAGGAACGCATGGAATATACAAAGTTGGTGCGTGATGTGAAGAAAGCATTGCCCTATGCGAATATGGTTTCGCAGAATATCATAGAAACTTATGAGATGATGGAGACTCTTCCGGATAAAAAAACAAAACAGAAGCACTTAGAGCAAGCCCAGAAGTATATTATGGCTGAATATAAGCCTAAAATGAAGAAACTGACTAAAAATCAAGGAAAGATATTGGTGAAATTAATCGACAGACAGACTAACAGTTCTACGTACGATATTGTGAAATCTTTGGTTGGCCCTTTCAAGGCTACGGTTTATAATACATTTGCCGGATTGTTTGGAAATAATCTCAAAACCGAATATGATCCGGGCGGTAAAGATCAGATGATAGAACGCATTGTAATAGAGATTGAACAGGGTAAATTATGATTTACCTGAATTTTATCGGTAAATTGTTCCATCGTTATGAATATATAGAATACTTTTGCAGAAAAATATAGTTAAGGTCTCAGACCAACTACTTATAACTTTGGTAGGAAAAACAACCAAAGCTGGTTATAATCCAAATAGATCATTAAATATTTTCATTTACTTATGTATGTAATAGGCATTGCCGGAGGTTCCGGATCAGGAAAAACAACACTTGTAGAAGCTATTTTATCACGTATTCCCCGGGAAGAGATTGCTATTCTTCCTCAAGATGCTTATTATCGAGACAACAGTCACATTCCTCTGGAAGAAAGATTTAAATTGAATTATGACCATCCCGATTCGATAGAATGGGAATTGATGCACAAGGATATACAAAAGTTGAAAGCAGGTGAAATTGTGGCATGTCCGACTTATTCGTATCTCACTTGTACCCGCTTGGAAGAGACTGTGCCTGTAGCACCCAAGAAAATTTTACTGGTTGAAGGGATTCTTATTTATACGTCGCAGATGATTTGTTCTGAATTGGATATGAGGATTTTTCTTGAAGTGCCTGCCGATCAGAGATTGACCCGTATCATTCAGAGGGACATGGAGTCAAGAGGACGTACAGCTTTAGAAGTTATTGACAGATATTATAAAACTGTCCGTCCCATGCATGAGGAATTTATCGAACCATCTCGCCAGCAAGCAGATATGCTTGTAATGGGTGGGGGGCTAAATTGTAGAGCCGCTGAATTTATAGCCGCTTCGATTTTAGAAAAGCTGAAATAAACAGCCCATTACTGCTCTTTTTTGATTCTCCATTCTCTCTGACAGTCATAGCAATAGTATGTCCTTTTTAGAAAAGGAATGGGGAATCCCAATAAAAGTATACTGAGAGCAAAAGTATATCCGGCCATCTTTTTCTTTGTGATGTTTGTGCTCTTGCAATATGGGCATAAAGTTTTGTATTCGGCAGAAAAAGATTCAATAGGAGTCTTTTGTTCTTCTGCGTTTTTTATGATGTATCCCGCTTCTTCGAGTAATGATAAGGCTTCTTCCGCGTTTTCAGTTTGCACCAGAAGTTTGACTCCTCCCAATGCATTCGAATAAAGATTATTCACCTGTACGGTAAGTTCATCTTGAATAATGACTTTAATATCCGATGCTTCGAGAAATCCCTTAGCCATATGTGCTTCGTGTGGATATGTGAATGATATAATATTTACCCAGTTTTCCATTAAGATCGCAGATTTTTATTGTTTTGAAATACGTTCTTAAATACTTACAGTTATTTATCTGTATAAATATTCGGGTTCTACGCCGAAAATAAAATTCGAAAACCCGATTTCTCCCAAATAAGCATATTCGGATAGTACGTCTTTTGCAATTTTCATAAAGGCTTCTTTATCATAAATGACAAAATCCATGTATGAAAAATAAAAACCTGTAGCTCCCCCTATTGTGTCAGCTATACGTCCTTTTTTTGTTGACGCAAGTATCTTGTCTTCTATTTCGGCTCGGAAAGTTACTGTCTGTTCTTGAGGTATATTTACATTTTTATAAAATAAAAATCCGTATATAATACCATCTTGTTCAAAGCGGTTAAACAGCTCATCACTTTGATTATAAAAAGCGCTCAATACAGGTATACACGCTGAGCAGCCAACAAAAATATCCTCTCGTAATTGCCAGTCTTTAGCATCAGATGGCTGCATATCGTAATTAGACCAATTTTCGATAATGCTATCAGCTGGAAACCATTTGTTTTCTTCGATGTTCTTATCTATTAGAGCT